>JBJMIP010000209.1:0-15268 GCA_045806825.1 Marmoricola sp. | reverse complement strand
GTCCTTGCGCTGCGGGTGGCCCGGCCAGTCGTCGGGCATCTGGATCCGGGTCAGCGCCGGGTGACCGTCGAAGACGATCCCGAAGAAGTCGAAGGTCTCGCGCTCGTGCCAGTCCGCGGTCGGGTACGTCGCGCAGACGCTGGGGATGTGCGGGTCGGCGTCGGGGCAGGTGACCTCGAGCCGGATCCGGCGGTTGTGGGTCATCGAGAGCAGGTGGTAGACCGCGTGCAGCTCGCGCCCGGCGTCCTCGGGGTAGTGCACCCCGCTGACGCTGGAGCAGAGCTCGAAGCGCAGCTTCTCCTCGTCGCGGAGCAGCTTCACCATGGCCGGCAGGTCCTCGCGGCGGATGAAGAAGGTGATCTCGCCCCGGTGGACGACGACCTTCTCGGTGGACGGCGCGAGCGCCTCGGCGACGACGTCCATCCAGCCGCCGTACGGGCCCTCGGTCCCGCCCGGGAGCGCGATGGTGCGGGTCAGCCCGCCGTAGCCGGAGGTGTCACCGGTCCCGGAGACGCCGAACATGCCCTCGTGCCGGGCGATGACCTCGCCCTCGGGCAGGAGGGCGTCGTGACTCGGGTCCTGGGTGTGGGCCGGCGTCTTCTCGTCGCTCACCGCAGCAGGCCCTTCATCTGGCTGGTCGGCAGCGCGGTCAGCGCGGAGGCCTCGTTCGCCTCGATCTCGGCGAGGCGGTTCGCGCCGAGCTTGGTGTGCTGGACCTGGTCGTGCAGCTTGAGGATCGCGTCGATCAGCATCTCCGGCCGCGGTGGGCAGCCGGGCAGGTACATGTCGACCGGGACCACGTGGTCGACGCCCTGGACGATCGCGTAGTTGTTGAACATGCCGCCCGAGCTCGCGCAGACGCCCATGGCCAGCACCCACTTGGGCTCCGGCATCTGGTCGTAGATCTGGCGCAGCACCGGGGCCATCTTCTGGCTGACCCGACCGGCGACGATCATCAGGTCGGCCTGGCGCGGGCTCGCGCGGAAGACCTCCATGCCGAACCGGGCGAGGTCGTACTTCGGCCCGCCGGAGGTCATCATCTCGATCGCGCAGCAGGCCAGGCCGAACGTGGCCGGCCAGAAGGACGCCTTGCGCATGTAGCCGGCCACACCTTCGACGGTGGTCAGCAGGACGCCGGAGGGAAGCTTCTCTTCCAGACCCATTGCTTTGAGTACTCCTGTCAGTCCCAGTCGAGTCCGCCGCGGCGCCACACGTACGTGTAGGCGACGAAGACCGGGACGATGAAGAGGATCATCTCCACGAGGGCGAAGGTGCCCATCGCGTCGAAGGCCACGGCGATCGGGTAGAGGAACACGATCTCGATGTCGAAGACGATGAAGAGCATCGCGGTGATGTAGTAGCGGACCGGGAACCGGCCGCCACCGATCGGCTGCGGCGTCGGCTCGATGCCGCACTCGTAGGAGTCGAGCTTGGCCCGGTTGTACCGCCTGGGACCCACGCCGGCGCTCATGGCCACCGAGCCGATGGCGAACGCGGACGCCAGGATCAGCAGCGCGAGAACCGGTGTGTAGAGCTCCATCCCTCACCCTCCTGCTGTGCTCGCAACAGGCCTGTTTGTGCCCTTGTGAACAACTTCACGAACTGTGACCTAGGCAGCATAGAGGCGTGCGTCACACTCCGCGACCCCGGGGTGGAGAACTTCGAAAACGGGTCTGACCTGCACATTTAACGCACAGGAGCGTTGCCTAATTCTTCGGCTTGGTGCCGTGGTGGAGGGCCACGATCCCGCCCGAGAGGTTGCGCCACTTGACCTGGCCCCAGCCGGCTCCTTGGAGCCTGGCAGCCAGCCCGGCCTGGTCCGGCCAGGCGCGGATCGACTCCGCCAGGTAGACGTAGGCGTCGGGCGCGGACGACACCGCGCGCGCGACGGCGGGCAGTGCCTTCATCAGGTACTCGATGTACAGCGTCCGGAACGGACCCCAGGTCGGCGAGCTGAACTCGCACACGACCACCCGGCCGCCGGGCTTGGTGACCCGGAGCAGCTCGCGCAGCCCGGCGTCCGGGTCGACGATGTTGCGCAGACCGAAGGAGATCGTCACCGCGTCGAAGGTGTTGTCGGCGAACGGGAGCAAGGTGCCGTCGCCGGCCACGAACGGCAGGTGCGGCTTCGCGCGCTTGCCGACCGCGAGCATCCCGACCGAGAAGTCGCACGGGAGCACGGTCGCACCGCGGTCCGCGAACGGCTGGCTCGAGGTTCCGGTGCCGGCCGCGAGGTCCAGCACCAGCTCGCCGGGCCGGGGGTCGACGGCGTCGAGGACGACCTTGCGCCAGCGCCGGTCCTGACCGAGCGACAGCACGTCGTTGGTGAGGTCGTACCGGGCTGCGACGTCGTCGAACATCGCCTGAACCTCGGCGGGCTTCTTGTCCAGGTCTGCGCGGGTCACGGCGTAACCCTAGGTGACCTGCGAGAAAGGTCAGCACCCGATGCAACCCAGTGGGCCGCTGGAGCGTCTTGACGGGCATGAGGCTCGGGACGAGGGACCATGGTGCAGTGGTGAGGGAAGTGGGCAGAGGGACCCGTGTGGCGATGTTCGCCGTTCTGCTGCTGGCGATCAGCGCCCTCGGCTACGGCGTCGCGACCGCCAGCGGGCACCTGGGCTCAGCCGGTACCTCGGCCCGCACGCCCGCGCCCCCGGCGTCGTCCGTACCGGTCGAGCCTGTCGAGACCCCGACACCCCCGGCGTCGTCCGTGCCGGTCGAGCCTGTCGAAACCCCCACCCCGACCCCCACCCCCACGCCGACCTCCGCCGTCACCCCGGCTCCGACTGCCGGCCCGGCGCTGCTCGAGGCCGGTGACACCGGCGCGCAGGTCCGGGCGCTCCAGGTCCGCCTCAAGCAGCTCCAGTGGTACTTCGGCGACGTCACCGACACCTACGGCCCGACGACGACCGAGGCGGTCAAGGGCTTCCAGGCCAAGCGCACGCTGCCGGTCAACGGCTACGTCGACCGGGCGACGATGGACCGGCTGGTCGCGATGACCCACGCCCCCACGACCGCCGAGCTGAACAACCGGCCCACCGACGGCAGCTGGACCAGCGCGCGCCTCGACGACCGCTGCCGCACCGGCCGGGTGATGTGCATCGACAAGACCAGCCGCACGATCCGCTGGGTCGTGGACGGCCACGTCACCAAGACCATGGCAGTGCGCTTCGGTGCGGCGTACTCCCCCACCCGCGAGGGCGTGTTCAGCGTGCAGTCGAAGTCGCGGGACCACGTCTCGAGCCTGTACGGGTCGCCGATGCCGTTCGCGATGTTCTTCAGCCGCGGCCAGGCGGTGCACTACTCCTCGGACTTCGCCGCCCGCGGCTACGCCGGCGCGAGCCACGGCTGCGTCAACGTCCGTGACCGCGACGGCGTCCGGTGGCTGTTCGACCAGGTCAAGGTCGGCGACAAGGTCGTTATTTACTGGTCGTAGTCTGGAGGGGTGACCCAGGCGACCTCCTCCCTGCCGCGCCTCGTCGCGCGGACGCAGGAGATCAGCGACCCCGGTCCGCTGGTCGACCTGCTCCCGGTCGAGAGCCCGATGACCTGGCTGCGTCGTGGCGAGGGAGTGATCACCTGGGGCGTCGCGGCGGAGTGCCGCACCCGCGGCGAGAACCGCTTCTCGGACGCTTCCACCTGGTGGCGCAACGTCGTCCGGGCCGCTGCGGTGGCCGACGAGGTCGAGGTGCCGGGCAGCGGCCTGATCTGCCTGGGCAGCTTCGCGTTCGCCGACGACCCGGGCGACTCGGTGCTGGTCGTGCCGAAGGTCGTGGTCGGCCGCCGCGGTGACCGCTTCTGGGTCACCACGATCGGCGAGACCGCGGACCAGACCCCCGCACTGGTGCCGCAACCGCTGCCCGAGTCGCCGGTCAACCTGGTCTTCGCCGACGGCGCCCTGTCCGGCGCCGAGTGGGAGGGCGTGGTGTGGGAGGCCGTCCTGCACCTGAACGCCGGGGAGCTCGACAAGGTCGTGCTGGCCCGCGACCTGATCGCGACCGCGGACACCCCGATCGATGTCCGCTGGCCCCTGCGTCGTCTCGCCACCGACTACGAGATGTGCTGGACCTTCCACGTCGACGGCATGTTCGGCGCGACCCCCGAGCTCCTCGTACGCCGCGAGAAGGGCCTGGTCACCTCCCGGGTGCTGGCCGGCACCATCCGGCGCACCGGGGACGACGAGCACGACCTGACGCTGGCGGCGACGCTGGCGCGGTCCTCGAAGGACCTCGAGGAGCACGAGTACGCCGTCCGCTCGGTGGCCGACGCGCTCGCGCCGTACTGCACCTCGATGAACGTCCCCGAGACCCCGTTCGTGCTGCACCTGCCGAACGTGATGCACCTGGCCACCGACGTCGCCGGCGTCGCCCACGACAGTGGCGCCAGCGTGCTCGAGCTGGCCGCTGCGCTGCACCCCTCGGCCGCCGTGGGTGGCACCCCGACCAAGCTCGCGGTCGAGATGATCGCCGAGATCGAGGGCATGGACCGTGCCCGGTACGCCGGCCCGGTCGGCTGGATGAACGCGCACGGCGACGGAGAGTTCGGGATCGCCCTGCGCTCCGCGGAGATCGACGCAGCCCGGGTCCGGCTCTTCGCCGGCTGCGGCATCGTCGCGGGCTCCGACCCCGAGGCCGAGCTGGCCGAGGCACAGGCCAAGTTCGTCCCGGTGCGCGACTCGCTGTCCGACCGCTGACAAGACCACCGACAGGGCAGGTTCTGCAGATTCCTGCAGTTCGCAATTCGGACCAACCGGTTCCGCAGCCAAAACCCGCGCGCGGGCGCACAGTTGTCCTATTCGGCCGGGCTAGGGACCGGACCTGAGAAGTGGGAGCACTCGTGAAGAAATCGATCCTGGCCGCGGGCCTCGGCGCCATCACCCTGGTCGCCGGTGTCCTGGCCTCGACGCCCGCCGACGCGGCGAGCAACGGCCGGCACGCAACCCGTGTCTGTGCCGCCTCCACCCAGGCACTGACGGCCTCGTGCAGCGCCAAGGTGATGGTCAGCGACAAGACCGGCGCGGTCCCGAACGCGACGACGCCGCCGGGCAGTGCCCTGACGCCGACGCAGCTGCGGGCGGCGTACGGGTTGACCGGCAACGCGACCAGCACGGTCGCCATCGTCGACGCGTACGGCTACCCGAACCTGGAGCGCGACCTCGGCGTCTACCGGACCCAGTTCGGTATCCCGGCCTGCACCAGGGCCAACGGCTGCCTGCGGATCATCGACCAGAACGGCGGCACCAACCTGCCCCGGTTCAACACCGGCTGGGCCGGCGAGACCGCGCTCGACGTCGACGCGGTCTCCGCGATCTGCCCCGGCTGCAAGATCGTCGTCGTGCAGGCGAAGTCGGCCTCGATCCCCGACCTCGGCACCGCCGCTGCCACGGCTGCCCGCCAGGCCGGCGTGGTCGCGATCAGCAACAGCTACGGCGGTGGCGACCTGGCCGACTCCAGCTACGGCTCCTACTACAACCACCCGGGCATCGCGGTGACCGCGTCGACCGGTGACAACGGCTACCAGGGCGGCAGCTTCCCGGCTTCCTCGGCGTACGTCGTCGCGGTCGGCGGCACGTCGCTGACCATGTCCGGCACCAGCGTGGTCTCCGAGACCGCCTGGAGCGGCGCGGGCAGCGGCTGCTCGACGGTGAACGCGGCGCTGGCCGGTGCCGGCGCCTTCGGCACCGGGTGCGCCAAGCGCGCGATCGCCGACGTCTCCGCTGCGGCCGACCCGGGCAAGGGCGGCATGGCGGTCTACTACCCGACCAGCTCCAGGGCCTCGACCTGGGCGCAGGTCGGCGGGACCAGCGAGTCCTCGCCGATCATCGCCTCGGTGTTCGCACTGGCCGGCGGCGTCGCAGCCGGCGTCCAGGCCAACAGCGTGCCGTACGCCAACGCCGGGTCGCTGCGCGACGTGACGGCTGGCAGCAACGGCTCGTGCCCGACCACCCAGTGGTGCAACGCCCGCACCGGCTGGGACGGCCCGACCGGTCTCGGCGTCCCGAACGGGACCGGCGCCTTCTAGGACCAGTCCACCCGAACGGTCGCTTGCCTACCGACGAGTGGTCGCTTGCTCACGCACTGCCAGTGAGCGGGCGACCACTCGGACGGTGGGTGAGCGACCGTTCGGCGCTCTAGGGGCGGAAGCGTCGGCCGCGGGCGAAGATCAGCGCCGACCAGCCGGTCAGGGCGATCGCGACCACCCAGACCACCAGCAGCGCGGCCCAGCCCGGAGCATCGGCGTGGCCGAGGAACCCGACCCGGCCCGCCTGGACCAACCAGTAGAACGGGTTGAGGGCGCTGACCACCTGCCAGCCCCCGGGCAGCTGGCTCACCGGGTAGAAGATGCCGCCGAGGAAGCCCAG
This sequence comes from Marmoricola sp., assembly GCA_045806825.1. GTDB lineage: Bacteria > Actinomycetota > Actinomycetes > Propionibacteriales > Nocardioidaceae > Marmoricola. The sequence continues at coordinate 8,907 of JBJMIP010000209.1, read as the reverse complement.
CGGCAGCAGCACCAACGACTCGACCGAGTAGACGTGGTCCAGCGAGCTCGCCACCGCTCCGGCGATGATGCCGATCTGGGCCGCGACGACCAGCACCGCAGGCGCCGCGGCCAGCAGGTAGAACGGGCGCTCGATGCTGACACCGATCAGCGGCGCAGCGACGACCAGCACCGCGGAGGCCACCAGGACTCCGCGCAGCACCGCGGCCAGGACCAGCGCCGCGTTGATCTCCCACCAGCGCAGCGGACTGGCCAGGACGGCGTGCAGGTAGCGGTCGCGGCGGGCTTCGTACAGCGACGTGGTGCCGTTGTAGTAGCCGACGTTCACCACGGCCTGGACGACGAGCCCGGGCAGGATGAACGACCCGTAGCTGGTCGACCCCAGGCCGTCGACGTGGCGGGCGAGCACCGTGCCGAAGACCAGCACGAACAGCGAGGTCGAGAGCACCGGCCCGACCAGGGAGTAGCGCCAGATCCGCAGGTAGCGCAGCACCTCACGCTCGAGCAGCCAGCGGAACGGCCCTCGTGCGGGGGCGAACCGGGTCTGGATCGCCGCCGGAGCGAGCAGCACCGCGCTCACGACGCCACCGCCGGTACCTGGACGACCCGCCGGTACAGGTCGGCGATGGTGCCGGCGCCGTACCGGTTCCGCAGGGCGACCGACGTCCCGCGCTCGAGGACCCACCCGCCACGGATCAGGGCGATCTCGTCGCAGAGGCTCTCTGCCTCCTCGAGGTAGTGGGTGGTGAGCAGGATCGTGGTCCCGTTCTCGTTCAGGGTCCGCATCAGCTGCCAGATCTCGGCGCGCAGCTCCACGTCGACGCCCGCTGTCGGCTCGTCCAGGATCAGCAGCCGCGGTCGGTTCAGCAGTGCCCGTCCGAGCACCAGCCGGCGCTGCATGCCCCCGGACAGCTCCGGCGCGGTCGACCTGGCCTTGGCGGTCAGACCGACCAGCTCCAGCGCCTCGTCGGCCCGTCGGGCCGCTTCTCGCCGGTCCAGCCCGTAGTAGCCGCCGTGGTAGGTCAGCACCTGGCGGACGGTCAGGAAGCGGTCCACGTTGACGTCCTGCTCGGCGAGTCCGACCAGCGCAGCCGCCTCCCTGCTGCCGGCCGGGTGCCCGAAGATCTCGATCGTCCCGGCGGTCGGGGTGACCAGGTTGCAGACCGAGCCGATCAGCGTCGTCTTGCCCGCGCCGTTGGGGCCGAGCAGGCCGAAGAGCGAGCCCACCGGGATGGTCAGGTCCAGGCCGTCGAGGGCGGTGGACCCACCGGCGTAGGTCTTGCGCAGACCGCGCACGACCAACGCCGACGGGGTGCCGTCCTGGTCACGCACTGCGTTCGAACCTGTTCTCGGGTCGCGCCAGGCCGTAGTGCTCGCGCAGGGTCCGGGTCTCGTACTCCTCGCGGAACAGACCGCGCTCGCGCAGACCCGGCAGCACGTGCTCGATGAACGCCTCCAGACCGGAGGGCAACGCCGCTCCCATCACGTTGAAGCCGTCCGCCGCGCCCTCGTGGAACCAGGTGAGCAGGGTGTCGGTGATCTGCTCCGGGGTTCCGACGACGACGTTGTGCCCGCGTCCTCCCCCGAGACGGGACAGGATCTGCCGCACGGTGAGCCGGTCCCGCAGCGCGAAGTCGATGATCAGCTCGGAGCGGGAGACGAAGCCTTCGCGCCGCGGTCGGTCGATGACGTGCTGCGGCAACGGCTCGTCCAGCGGCAGCTCGTGCGGTTCGACCTCGAGCACCTTGGACAGGCCGCCGAGCCCGTACTCGGGGACCCGCAGGTCGTCGAGCTCCTGAGCCAGCGCCCTCGCCTCGGCCTCGGTGCTCCCGATGATCGGGACGATGCCGGGCAGCACGATCACCTCTTCGGCGTTCCGGCCGACCGCGGCGGCCCGCTTCTTGAGATCGCCGTAGAACTCCTGGGCGTGCTCGAGGGTCTGGCTCGCGGTGAAGATCGCCTCGGCGTACCGGGCCGCGAACGCACGACCGGCCTCGGAGGCGCCGGCCTGGACCAGCAGCGGGTAGCCCTGCGGCGGGCGCGGGACGTTCAGTCCTCCCGCGACCTTGAAGTGCTTCCCGCGGTGCTCGACCTTACGGATCCGGCTCGGGTCCGCCCACCGTCCGGACTCCTTGTCGCCGAGGTACGCATCGTCGCCCCAGGAGTCCCAGAGCTTGGTGACCACGTCGAGGAACTCGTCAGCGCGCTCGTAGCGGTCGGCGTGCAGCGGGCGTTCGTCGAGACCGAAGTTCGCCGCTTCCTCGCTGGTCGCGGAGGTGACGATGTTCCACCCCGCGCGGCCGCCGCTGACGTGGTCGACCGAGGCCAGCCGGCGGGCCAGGTTGTACGGGCTGTTGTACGTCGTCGACACGGTCGCGATCAGGCCGATCCGCTCGGTCGCCGCGGCGAGCGCGGTCAGCAGCGTGAGCGGCTCGAGCTGGCCCGGCGTCCGGAACTCGCCGGTGCCCTGGAGCACCGGCCCGTCGGCCAGGAACAGCGAGTCGAACTTCGCGTCCTCGGCGATCCGGGCAAGCCGGGTCCAGTGACCGAGGTCGAAGTCGGCGCCGGGGTCGGACTGCGGCAGCCGCCAGGCGGCCTCGTGGTGCCCGGCCTCCATCAGGAAGGCGTTCAGGTGGAGCTTGCGGGGGTGCGTCATCAGGCGCTCCTGTTCGTGGTGGTGGAGGGGTTCGGGTCCCGCCCGAGGGCCCCGAGGGCGCTCGGGCGGGACGTTCGTCAGCCGACGTTGAAGCCCTCGGGGAGGATGTTCTCGACGACCTTGGCGAAGTCGACCTTCTTCGGGATCTCACCTGCCTCGAAGAAGTTGTCCGCCAACGTCTGACCCGAGGTGACCTTCTCCGGGCTGACGTACTGGAGCCGGTAGCGGTAGGCCGCCAGCGACTGGTTCACCTGCTCGATCGGCACACCGCTGTCCTTCGAGATCGCCTCGGCGTGCTCCTTCGGGTGCGCGTTGCCCCAGGCGTAGGCCTTGGCGATCCGCTCGAGCACGTCGGTCAGCGCAGCCCTGCGGACCTTGTCGTCCAGGGACCTGGCCGAACCGACGTAGTAGAGGTTGGTGTCGTCGACCGGCGGGACTCCCCGCACGAGCACCCGGGCGCCCTTGTTGATGGCGAACTGCCCCTGGGGGTTCCAGATCGACCAGGCGTCGACCTTGCCGCTGTCGAACGCTGCGGCGCCCGCCTTCGGGTCGAGGTAGACGAGCTTGACGTCCTGGGGGGTCAGGCCGGCCGCCTTGAGCGCGTTCAGGGCCAGCCCGTGGGCCGAGCTGCCCTGCGGTACGGCGATCCGCTTGCCCTTCAGGTCGGCGAGCGTCTTCGCCTTCGACCCCTTCGGCACGATGATGTTCTCCAGGGCGTCCTTCGTGGAGTAGGGCTGCTGGGTGGCGATCACCTTGAAGCCGAGGTCCTTGGCGGCACCGGCGATCGGCGGCACCGAACCGACCATGCCGAGGTCGATGTCACCGGCACCGGCGGCCGCGACCAGCGGCGGGCCGTACTCGAACTTGGCGAACTTGAGCTTGTACGACGCATCCCTGAACGCACCGGAGGTCTCGGCCAGGGTCTTGATGCCGTCGGACTGCTCGCCGATGGTGAAGGTCAGGTTCTTCCACTCGGGATTGGCGCCGTCGGCCGCGCCGCCGACCTTGTCTTCGCTGACGCCGCAGGCCGTCAGGACGGACGCCGCAAGGGCGGCCGCACCGAGGGTGGCGGCAAGACGGGCGAGCTTCGGGGACATGGTGGTACTTCCTGTTCTTTCTCGGGTTTTCGGGTTGGTCGAACAGACGCCCGCAGGAAGCGGGCGCCCAGGGATGGGGAGGTGTCAGTGCTTGGCGAGGCCCAGGTCGGCCAGCAGCCGACCGCGCAGGTCCTCGCGGGCCTGGCTGGATCGCCGGTCGTCGGCGGAGAGCTCGACCCGGTAGCCGCTACCGATCCGGCCCTCGCGCATCACCAGCACGCGGTCGGCCAGCGCGATCGCCTCGGCCACGTCGTGGGTGACCAGCAGCATCGCCGCGCCGTGACGCTGGTGCAGCCGGCGTACCAGGTCGTGCATGTGCAACCTGGTGATCGCGTCCAGCGCGGAGAACGGTTCGTCGAGCAGCACCAGGTCGGGCTCGGTGACCAGCGCCCGGGCCAGCGCGACCCGTTGCGCCTCGCCACCGGACAGCGTCTTCGGCCAGGCGTTCGCGCGCTCGGCCAGGCCGACCTCGGCGAGGACGCCGAGGGCACGCTGCTTCGCGTCGGGACCGGAAAGGCCGATGGTGACGTTGCGCCACACCTTCTGCCACGGCAGCAGCCGGTCGCCCTGGAAGACGATCGCGCGTTCCCGCGGCACCTCGACCGAGCCACCGTCGGGTCGGTCGAGTCCGGCCAGGAGGCGGAGCAGGGTGCTCTTGCCGCAGCCGGAGGGACCGAGCAGCACGACGAACTCGCCGCGCTCCAGTGACAGGTCGAGGGCGTCCAGGACGGTGCGGTCACCGAAGCGGCGGACCACCTTCTCGACGGTGACGGCGGAGGCAGTCTGCGTGGTTCCCCGCGTCGTTCCCTGAGTCCCGGTGCTCACGACGCCTCGTAGCTGGGACGCCAGGCGAGCAGGACCCGCTCGAGCACCCGGACGATCTGGTCGGCCGAGAGGCCGAGCACCGCGTAGATGAACAGTCCGAAGAAGACCTGGTCGGTCTGCAGGTAGGTCTGCGCCCGGTTGATCAGGAACCCGATCCCGCTGTCGACGTTCACCAGCTCAGCGGCCACCAGGCCCAGGACGCTGAAGCCGAGCGAGAACCGCAGCCCCACCAGGAACCCTGGCAGCGCACCGGGCAGTAGCACCCGGGTGACCAACCGGAACTGCCCGGCACCCGCCGAGCGCGCCATCTCGACCAGTCGCTGGTCGACGCCGCGGATCGCGGCGAACAGGTTCAGGTACATCGGTACGGCGGCCCCGAACGCGATCAGCAGCACCTTGGTGAGCTCGTCGATACCGAACCAGACGATCATCAGCGGCAGGATCGCCAGCAACGGGATGGTGTGCAGGATCTGGAACACGCCGTTGAACAGGTACTCCCCGCTGCGCAGCAGGCCGCCCAGGATGCCGGCGCTGATGCCGACGGCGAGACCCAGCGCGAGCCCGGCGGCGGCACGGCCCAACGACGTCTCCAGGCTCGGGACCAGCTCGCCGCGCTGGTAGAGCTCCCAGCCCGCTCGCAGGATCGTGCTCGGCGCCGGGGCGACGGTGTCGGCGAGCCAACCGAGCCGGCTGACCACCTCCCAGAGGGCGACCAGCACGACCGGGGTGGTGTAGATGCCCAACGGCCAGCTGGCCCGGGCGAGTGCGCGGCGGAACCGGGACGCGTGCGCCGTGACCGGGACGAAGCGTTCGGTGCTGATGACCGCCGCGGGAGCGTCGTCGGTGACCGGCACGGACCGGCCTTCGAGGAGCAGGCTCATGCCGCGATCACCTGCTCCGGCACGACGGAGTAGTGCGAGGAGTCGCCGAGGAGCGCACGGCTGCGGCGGCCGTCGACCGAGACCGGCACGTCGCCGGCCACCGTCACCCGGCTGAGCTTCCGCGGCAGGTCGTCGTAGTTGTCGATCGCGTAGTGCTGGGTGATCCGGTTGTCGAAGACCAGCAGCTCGCCGGGCTTCCAGCTGTGCCGCAGCACGTGCTCCGGCTTGGTCACGTGCGCCTGCAGCAGCCGGATGACGTCGCGCGACTCGGCGGTGGAGAGCCCCTCGATCCCGCGGACGAACCCGCCGATGAACAGGCCCCGCTCACCGGTCTCGGGGTGGACCCGCACCACCGGGTGCGAGGACTCGAACGGGACCGACTCGAAGGTCTCCCGGTACGCCGCCTCGGCCGCCTGCCGGACCGGGCGCGGCTCGGCGTAGTCGTAGACGTTGGTGTGCACCGCCCACAGCGTCTCCGCCCAGGCTCGCAACGGCTCCGGGAGGCTGCGGTACGCCGCGGCGCTGTCGGCGATCAGCGTCTCCCCGCCGTACGCCGGGACCACGATCGAGCGCAGCGTGCTGATCGCGGGCGGGTTCACCACGAAGGTGACGTCGGTGTGCCACTCGTTGGCCTTGTTGATCTCGCCGTCGACGTCGAGCACCTGCGGCGTCTCACCGCCCGGCACGGTCGGGTGGGCGGTGGTCAGCGGGCCGAACAGCGCGGCGAACCGCTCCTGGCCGACGGCGTCGAGGCGCGGGCTGTCGAAGACCAGGGCCTTGTGCTCGGCCAGGGCGACGCGCAGCTCCTCGACGGTCTCGGGGGCGACGACGGCGGCCGGGTCGAGGCCGTGCACGCGGGCGCCGATGTGGGCGGTGATCTTGGTCAGGGACAGGGACATCAGAGTTCTCCAGGAGTCGGTTCCGGGCAGGAAGGACCGAGCCCCGCTGGCCTGACGAACGAGGAGTCAGGGGGCGGGCTCGTGAGGAGAGCTCAACGACAGGTGGCGCTGTTGACCCGCATCAGGTCCACGTGGACCCGAGCGACGAGAGACACCGAGACGTTCATAATGTCGAGTACCCTAGTAGACTTAAAGCACAATGCCAACCCGGGCTGGTGAGTCCTGCGTCACACCACCAGCTCGTCGCCGACCAGCAGCCGCCGGTACTCCAGCTCCCGCGGCTGCAGGAAGCGGCCCAGGTGCCCGCCGACGATGTTGAGCCCGGCCTCCGAGTAGACCGCGTCGTGGATGCCGACCGACACCGGCGCACCGACGTCACGCGCGTAGTCGATGCACTCGCTCACCTTGAGCCACGGGGCACTGACCGGCAGCAGCAGCACGTCCGGCGCCGCCGGCAGTCTGGTCAGCGCGTCTCCGGGGTGGAAGACGCTCCGGCCGTCGACCTCGACCAGGTAGCCGCTGTTGTCGAAGTGCGGGAGCTCGGGGTGGATCACGGCGTGCTTCTGGCCGACCACCGTCACCGCGGCACCGAAGGCCTCGAGGCGGTCGCCCGGGTTCACCACCGTCACCCGCTCGCCGACGGTCGGCGAGGCCGCAACGACCTGGTCCGCCACCGCCTGGATCGTGTAGATCGGAGCGTCGCTCGCCGAGAGGTGCTCGAGGGTCCAGTGGTCCGGGTGCTCGTGGGTGATGAGCACCGCGTCCGCCCCCTCGAGGACTCCCTGCGCCGTGAACATGCCGGGGTCGATCACGATCGTCGCGGTGCCGGTGCCCAGGCTCACGCAGGCATGGCCGTGCTTGATGATCCGCATGCCGTCAGACTAGGCTGGCCGCTATTGAACTTCGTTCAAGAAGCCACGGAGGAGCAGGTCATGACCGACCACGACGTGATCATCATCGGCGCCGGTTTCGGCGGGATGGGCGCAGCGATCAGCCTCAAGCGCCTCGGCTACACCGACATCGCGATCCTCGAGCGCGAGGACGACCTCGGCGGGACCTGGCACGTGAACCACTACCCCGGACTCGCGGTCGACATCGCCAGCGTCACCTACTCCTACTCGTTCGAGCCGAACCCGTACTGGAAGCACTGGTTCGCGCGGGGCGCCGAGCTCAAGCAGTACGCCGCCCACGTGGCCGACAAGTACGACCTGCGCCGGCACATGGAGTTCGGGGTCCTCGCCGAGGGTGCGCGCTGGGACGAGGACGAGCAGCACTGGGTGCTCACCACCAAGGGAGTGGCGAAGGGCAGCCGCCGCCGGACCCGGACCGCCAAGTACCTGATGACCGCCACCGGCTTCCTCTCCCAACCGAAGCTGCCGGACATCGACGGGGTCGACCAGTTCGCCGGCACGGTCATCCACACCGCCAAGTGGGACGACTCCGTCCCCCTGGACGGCAAGCGGATCGCCGTGATCGGTACCGGTGCCACCGCTGTCCAGCTGATCCCGAAGATCGCCAGGCGCGCCAGCCACCTGACGGTCTTCCAGCGCACGCCGATCTGGGTGACCCCGAAGACCGACTTCAAGATCCCCGGTCCGGTCCAGCGGCTGTTCGCCGCGCAGCCGTGGACGCAGCGCGCGGCGCGCCGGGCCAACAGCGCCTGGCTCGAAGGGATGATGGTCACCGCGGTGCTGCACTACAAGCAGGCCCGGTTCCTCAACCAGGGCGCCGCGGCTCTCGCCAAGGCCCACCTGCGTCGCCAGGTGAACGACCCGGAGACCCGCGCCAAGCTCACGCCGGACTACAGCTTCGGCTGCAAGCGACCGACGTTCTCCAACGAGTACTACCCGACGTTCAACCGCGACAACGTCGCACTCGAGACCACCGGCATCGACCGGATCACGCCGACGTCGATCGTGACCAGGGACGGCGCGGAGCACGAGATCGACGTGCTGGTGCTCGCCACCGGGTTCAACCTCTGGGACACCAACTTCCCGGCGATCGAGGTCATCGGACGCGATGGCAAGGACCTCGGCAAGTCCTGGCGCACCAGCGGCTACCACGCCTTCGAGGGCGTCACCGTCGCCGGCTTCCCGAACTTCATCAGCCTCAACTCGCCGTACTCGTACTCGGGCCTGAGCTACTTCATGACGATCGAGGTCCAGATGCGCCACATCGAGCGCCTCTTCGGCGCGCTGAAGGACCGCGACGCCGAGACCTTCGAGGTCACCGCGGCCGCGGACGCCGAGTTCCTCGACCACATGCTCGAACGCATGGACGACACCGTGTTCAACCAGGGCTCCTGCGGTACGGCGCGAAGCTACTACTACACGAACGAGGGCGACGCGGTGCTGCTGCGGCCGACCTCCTCGGGCAACGCGCGCAGGTCCGTCGAGAGCTTCCCGCTCGAGGCCTACGCCTTCGCCTGACCTCCGGGCGCCCTCAGACCGCCAACCTGCCGAAGGCGCTGCGGTGGAAGACCAGCGGCCCGCTGGTGTCGCTCTGGTCGACCACGTGCAGCCGGAGCAGCACCACGACGTGATCGCCGGC
>JBJMIP010000208.1:0-2786 GCA_045806825.1 Marmoricola sp. | reverse complement strand
GACACCGGTGGCCAGACCCTGCTTCTTCAGCACCGACTTCAGGGAGTGGTAGACCTCCGCACCCATCCGCAGCGACTCGCGGAACGTCGGCGCACCGATCGGGGCGATCATGAACTCCTGGATGTCCACGTTCGTGTCCGCGTGGGCACCGCCGTTGAGGATGTTCATCATCGGCACGGGCAGCAGGTGGGCGTTCGGGCCGCCGACGTAGCGGTACAACGGCAGGTCCGCGCTCTGGGCCGCGGCGTGGGCCACCGCGAGGGAGACACCGAGGATCGCGTTCGCCCCGAGCTTGGCCTTGTTCGGCGTCCCGTCCAGGTCGAGCATCTCCTGGTCGACCAGGCGCTGGTCGCTGGCGTCCAGGCCGATGATCCGCTGGGCGATCTCGGACTCGACGGCCTCGACGGCCTTCAGCGTGCCCTTGCCCAGGTAGCGGTCGCCACCGTCACGGAGCTCGACGGCCTCGAAGGCGCCGGTCGAGGCGCCGGAGGGCACGGCGGCCCGGCCGAAGCTGTCGTCCTCGAGGACGACCTCGACCTCGACAGTGGGGTTGCCGCGGGAGTCGAGGATCTCGCGGGCGATGACGTCTTCGATAGCAGCCATGGCGGAAGCCTAACGGGGGTCGGTCAGCCGCCTGATAGCCGTCCGCAATTCCTGCTCCGGGTCCCGTCCCTCCCGGTGCGCGCGCACGGCCAGCGCCAGCAATTGGTCACCGATCTCGTCGCCCGGCTGCACCGTGACCTCGGTGCCGCCGCGCTCCAGGCGCTCGACGGCCTTCACGGCGCGCAGCAGGGCCGGGAGCTCGTCCGGGACGCCGTCCATCAGCGAGGAGCGCTGCTTCTCGCCCGCCTTGATCCGCTCCCACTGGGCGTCGATGCCGGCGGCGTCGTCCGGGTCCGCGGTGGCGGTGTCGGGGGCGAAGACGTGCGGGTTGCGGCGTACCAGCTTGGCGATCAGGTCGCCGGCCACGTCGTTGATGTCGTACTGGTCGTTCTCCGCGGCGATCGCGGCGTGGAAGAAGACCTGCAGCAGCAGGTCGCCGAGCTCCTCGCGCAGGTGCCCGGCGTCGCCGGACTCGATCGCCTCGATGACCTCGTAGGTCTCCTCGAGCAGGTAGCGGGTCAGCGAGGTGTGCGTCTGGTTCGCCTTCCAGGCGCACTCACGACGCAGCCGGGCCATCACCCCGGCGAGCTGGTCGAGCTCTGACTCAGCCACACTTCTCGTTGGCCGGGAGCTGCCCGACCCAGGTGGCGTCCTCCGGGCTGGCCACCGAGGCCTTGGCGAAGGCCGAGAGCGGCTTGGACAGCGAGGTGTCCGCGGAGCCGGCGATCCCGGACTTGCCGGCGCCGTAGACCGGGTCGATCTCGACCTTGGCCTGAGAGCGGTAGTCGCTCTGGATCTTGGTCACCAGCGCCTCGACCTGCTGCTGCGTCGGCTTCTCGACGCCCTGGGCACCGAGCTCGCGGGCGGCGACCGCGTAGACCTCGAGCTGGCCCTGGTACAGGCTGCCGACGAGGTCGCGGAACCGGGTCCGGTCCTGCTTCGGGGCCTTCCGGACAGCCTGCTCGAAGTTGTCCATGACCTGCCGGTAGGTGGCCCGGTCGTAGGTCACGCCCTGCTGCTTGGCGAGCTCGGCGTTCAGCCGCGCCTGGACGAGCGCGTTCACCATGTCGGCGCGGATCTGCTTGCGCGAGACCGACTGCACGCTGCTGGCCTGCGCCGGGTCCTTCACCGCGTCGTTGATCGCGTCGCACTGGAGCGAGGCCAGGAACTTCACGTCCGAGTTGGTGATGTCCTTCCCGTCGACGGTGGCGGCGACGTCTCCCCCGAGCGACTGCGAGCAGCCGGAGAGGACGAGCACGGACGCGCCGGCAGCGGCGAGGAGGACCAGACGGTTGCCCTTCACGAAGCTGACTCCTGGTTCTGCGAGGGACTCGCGGGTGGGTCGATAACGGCGTCGATCACACGGCCTGCCCACGCCAGCAGCTCGTCGTCGCGGGCCGGTCCGGCACCACGGGTCGCCGACTGCGGGCGGGGCACCAGCATCGTACGCACAGCGGTCTTGACCAGGCTGCCTGGGTAGACACGGTTCAGCCGCACGACCCGCGAGTCCAGGAGGTCCACCGGGGCGAACCGGACGTACTTGCCCTGGATGCTGACCTCGGCGATCCCCGCCTGCCGGCAGCGCCCGCGGAACCGGGCTACCTCGAAGAGCCGCTCCACCGGCGGCGGCGGGGTGCCGTAGCGGTCGACCATCTCGGCCCGGAGCAGCTCGACGTCCTCGTCGACCCGGACCTCCGAGAGGCGCTTGTACATCTCCAGCCGCAGCCGCTCGCTCGGCACGAAGTCGTGCGGCAGGTGGGCGTCCACCGGCACCTCGATCCGCACCTCGCCGAGCTGCTCCTCGGCCTCACCGGCACCGCTGCTCGACCGGAAGTCGGAGACCGCCTCGCCGACCAGCCGGACGTACAGGTCGAACCCGACGTCGGCGATGTGACCGGACTGCTCGCCGCCGAGCAGGTTGCCGGCCCCACGGATCTCGAGGTCCTTCATGGCGATCGCCATGCCCCCGCCGAGGTCGGAGTGCTGGGCGAGCGTCGCCAGCCGCTCGTGCGCGGTCTCGGTCAGCGGCTTGTCGACCGGGTAGAGGAAGTAGGCATAAGCGCGCTCGCGGCTCCGCCCGACGCGGCCGCGGAGCTGGTGCAGCTGGGAGAGACCGAGGGCGTCGGAGCGCTCGACGATCATCGTGTTCGCGTTGGAGACGTCCAGGCCCGACTCGACCAGGG
>JBJMIP010000207.1:0-3687 GCA_045806825.1 Marmoricola sp. | reverse complement strand
GGACCGTAGGTCGCGGTCAGGCGGCGGAGGCGACCACGTCGCCCGAGCGGCTCGGCAGGGCCGGCACGCGCAGCGCCGAGGTCTCGGCGAGCTGCCGGGCCTCCTCGACCGCCACGGTGTCGCTGACCTCGCGCAGCACGTCGGAGAGCGGGACCTCGAGGGCGTCGCACAGCGAGGCGAGCAGCTCCGAGGAGGCTTCCTTCTGGCCGCGCTCGATCTCGGAGATGTAGCCCAGGCTGACCCGGGCCTCGGAGGAGAGCTCGCGCAGGGTCATCCCGCGACGCATCCGCTCACTGCGGAGCACGTCTCCGAGCTGTCGGCGAAACAGCACCATGTCTGCGGTCTCCTCTCTGTCCTGCTGGCTCAACGCTACCGGTACCCCGGTTCTTCCCGCGGGTGATCCCCACCGATCGACTCAGGTTTCTCCGCTCCCGCCGTCGGGCTCGTCGTCGAGCCCCTTCTCCATCGCGTAGCGGACCAGGTGCACCCGGTTGTGCAGCTGCAGCTTGCGCAGGGTGTTCTGCACGTGGTTCTGGACCGTGCGGTGGGAGATGAACAGCCGTTCGGCGATCTCCTTGTAGGAGAGCCCCTTGGCGACCAGTCGCAGCACCTCGGTCTCGCGCTCGGTCAGCTGGGACTCCTCCCGAGCGGGCTCGGGCTCCTCGTTCAGCCGCCGGTACTCCCCCAGGACGAGCGCGGCGAGACCCGGGGTGAAGACGGTGTCGCCGACGGCGACGCGCGCGACCGCCTCGATCAGCTCGGACTTGGAGGCGGACTTCACCAGGTAGCCGATCGCCCCCGCCTTGACGGCCTCGAGCACATCGGCCTGCTCGCCGCTGGCCGAGAGGATCAGCACCTTGACCGCCGGGTCCTGCTGGACGAGCTCGGCGGTGACGGCGACGCCGTTCGGCTCGGGGATCTGCAGGTCGAGCACGACCACGTTCGGGCGGCTGGCCGGGAACCGTGCCAGGGCCTCGGTGCCGGTGCCGGCGCTCGCCACGACGGCGAACCCAGCCTCGGCCAGGTCTCGTTCCACGCCTTCGCGCCACATCGGGTGGTCGTCGACGACCATCACCCGGATCTCCGAGCGAGCACCAGCGTCCGCGGCCGTCATGGGCCGACCCTACCGAGCCCCGCCGACGTCGGGGCGCAGGTAGCGACCCCGGCGGTGCTCCAGCGGAGCGTCCTCGGCGATGACGACCTCCTCGATCTCGGCGAGGACCAGGGCCGACCAGCCCACGTCGCGGGACTCCACGAACCGGACCAGCGCGTGGGTGCGGCCGGCCAGCAGCGGGCCGGCGACGGTCTGCTCCCAGGTGCCGAGCCGGAACGCACCGCCCGGCGCCGGGGCAACTCCGCCGAAGACATCGGCCAGCTCGCGGTCATCGCGCTGGAGCAGCTGCACGACTCCGCGGCCCGTTCCGGCGAGGACGTCGTGCAGGTCGGAGTCGGGGTCCAGCAGGCCGATCACGGATGCCGGGTCGCCGTTGGCCACCATCAGCGAGGAGACCGTCAGCCCGGCGCGACCGGCGCCCTCACCGGCGGTCCAGAGCGAGACAGCGCCCCCGATCCGGCCGCGGAAGCGGCGTACGGCGTCGGGGGGTTCCGCGAACGGGTGCTCGGTGTGGATGGTCACGACGCGTCCTTCGGGATGCGGAACTCCCACTCGGTCCCGGACGGCAGCGAGGCCAGGTCCGCAACGCCGCCCAACGACTCGATCCGGCTCCTGATCGACCCGGAGACGCCCATCCGGCCCTCGGCGGCGGCCTGCTCGAGGCGCCCCGTCGGGATCCCGGGCCCCTGGTCGCGCACCGAGACGACCAGCTGGTCGCCGAGGTCCTCGAGCAGCACCCAGGCGGGAGCGTCACGGCCGACGTGGTGCCGGACGTTGGACAGGCAGGCCGCGACCGCGGCGGTGATCTCGGCGCCCGCACGGGCACCGACCTCGACCCGCGTCCCGGGGACCGCGACACTGACCGCGGTGGTCGCCAGCGCGGAAAGGGCGGCGGCGAGGTCGACGCGCACCGACGGGTCGAGCGCGTCAGCCACCGGGACCGTGCTCTGCACGTAAGCCCGCAGCGAGACCTCCTGCTCCCCCGCGAGCCGGCCGAGCTCGGCAGCCTCGCCCCCGAGCTCCCCGCCTCGCTTCTGCACCAGCGCGAGCACCTGGAGGACGCCGTCGTGGACGACGCGGCCCAGCCTCTGGCGTTCTGCGGCGGCAGCGGCAGCCCGCTCGGCCCGGTCGCGCTCGTCCGCCATCGTGGCGAGCAGGTCAGCGAGGAACCCGATCATCAAACCGCCGAGCACGATCAGGAACAGGCTTGCCCAGTTGCCCTGGGTGAGGTGCTGGCGCGCGGTGACGTCGGCCGCGACGATCGCCGACGCTGCGATCAGCCCGCCCGTGATCCGCCAGCGCACCGCCCACGCCAGGACCGCGCTCATCACCCAGAACCCCGGGAGGGTGGCACGGAAGCCGTCACCCTTGACCAGCTCCGTCGACAGGATCGCGCCGACCGCGAAGGCCAGGTCGGTGATCAGCAGCGGCGCGTAGCGCAATCGCGGCCGGGCGTAGGCCCAGATGGACACGAACGTCCAGACGGCCAGGGCCGCGATGATCACGAACCCGAGAGCCGGGTGCGGGTAGCCGTCGTACCGGTAGAGGTACAGCACCGCGGTGTTGGCGATCAGCACCACGCGCAGCACCGCGAGGGCGCGGAACAGCGTGTTCGCGACGACCAGCCCGGCCGGGTCGCGCGGCTCGGACGGCAGGCTCAAGACGCCTTCGACGCCGGCGTCTCGCCTTCGGGGTCGGCCGCGGCAGCCGCAGCTGCTGCGGCCTCGGCCTTGGCAGCACGAGCAGCGGCATCCGCCTTCTTCTGCTCGTCCTTGGCCCGGGTGGCGTACATGTCGACGTACTCCTGCCCGGAGAGCCGCATGATCTCGTACATGATCTCGTCGGTGACCGACCGCAGGATGTAGCGGTCGTTCTCCAGACCCTCGTACCGGTCGAACTCCAGCGGCTTGCCGAACCGGACCAGCGGTCGGGTGAAGGTGCCGAACTTCTTGCCGGGAGGCGCGATCTCGTCGGTACCCACCACGGCGACCGGGATCACCGGGACGCCGGTCTCCAGCGCCAGCCGGGCGACGCCGGTCTTCCCGCGGTACAGCCGGCCGTCGTGCGAGCGGGTGCCCTCGGGGTAGATGCCGAACAGGTCTCCGTCGGCGAGGACGCGCTTGGCCGTGACCAGGGCGCCTTCAGCGGCCGAGGCTCCGGAGCGGTCGATCGGGACCTGACCCGACCCGGAGAAGAACATCTTCTGGAACCAGCCCTTGATGCCCGGGGTGGTGAAGTACTCCGCCTTGGCCACGAACGTGACCCGGCGCGGGACGGTGAGCGGCATGAACAGCCAGTCCGCGTAGGACAGGTGGTTGCTCGCCAGGATCGCCGGACCCTCGGTCGGCAGGTTCTCGGTGCCGTCGGACTGCGGACGGAAGACCAGCCGCAGCAGCGGTCCGATCGCGATGAACTTCAGGAACCAGTAGAACAACGCCCGCCACCTCCTCCACAGCTCCGGGGACACCCGAACCCTAGCCCGTCCTGGGGTCGCGTGAAACGATGGCTCGTGTGACGAACGCCCCCGCAGTCGAGACCCTGTACACCGACGGCACGCCCGGTCCCGACGGACG
>JBJMIP010000206.1:0-12799 GCA_045806825.1 Marmoricola sp. | reverse complement strand
CGGTGGCCAGGCAGCCCGCCACGGCCGGCGCTCGGCCGGTGCCGTCGGTGAAGCGGAAAGCGGTCTCCTGGCTGATCGAGGGCGAGCCGTCGATGTCGACGCGGTACACGTCGTCCGCCGATCCGGCCGGCCACTCGGGCGCCGCATCGAGTCCGATCCGGTTCACGTGCTCGAGGGTGATCACGTCGCGGCCCTGGTAGACGCCGTTGATGGTGAAGCGGATCGCGGCCACGTTGCCGGCCTCGATCACGCCCTTGGCGGTCTTGCGGTCGGTCGGCGTGACCCACTTCTCCCAGGTCGTGGTGATGTCGTCGAGCTCGATGCCGACCGCGTGCGCGATCATCGGGACGGTCGCGCCCCAGGCCATGATCAGCAGGTCCGGGATCTCCAGCAGCGGGGTGAACTCCGGCGGACGGCCGATGCCCATCTCGTCCTCGTAGTCGCCCTCGTAGTCGGTGTAGTCGAGCAGCTCGGAGGCGCGGACCGACTCCACCTCGCCGCACAGGCCCATCAGGGTCAGCGGGAAGAGGTCGTTGGCGAAGCCGGGGTCGATGCCGGTGGTGAAGCAGGACGCGTTGCCGGCCTCGCAGGCCTCGGTGATCGGGTCGATCCAGTTCGGCGGGTTCTGCTTCATGGTCGGCCAGACCCACGGCGTCATCGCGGTGGAGCAGACGTCGATGCCCGCGCGCAGGAAGGAGGACATCACCCGGATGTTCTCGTCGGCGTACTGGGCTGTCGGGCCGTAGTGCACGAGTGCGTCCGGCTTCAGCGCGATGAGCGCGTCGATGTCGTCCGTGGCGATCACGCCGGTCGGGTCGATGCGTGCGAGCTCGCCCGCGTCCTTGCCGACCTTGGCCGGGTTGCTCACCCCGACGCCGACCAGCTCGAACGCCGGGCTCTTCATGATCTCGGCGATCACCATGGTCCCGACGACACCGGTACCCCACACCACCACGCGCTTCGTCATGGAGGCATTCGACCATCACGTCCGGCGAAAAACAAGAACACGTTCTACTTCTGAAGGTGCCTTCAGGCAGTGGGTCAAGGATCTCGTGCGTCACAGTCAGTACCTGCGACGGCCGGTAACACCTACCCTTCCACCATGGACCTGTCAGCCCGCGGCCTTGCCAAGAGCGTCGTCAAGCGCGCCAACGCGTTCGGCGCGACCCCGATCAGCTCGCGCGGCGTGCTCAATCGGGCCCTCGGCCCGGGTGCGTTGAGGAAGGCCGTGAACGGCAAGGTCGTGCTGGTGACCGGTGCCTCCACCGGTATCGGCCGGGCCGCTGCGGTGAAGCTCGGCGCCGCCGGTGCGCAGGTGCTGGCCGTGGCCCGCAGCGAGGACCTCCTCGACGAGCTGGTCGCCGAGATCGAGACCGTCGGCGGCACGGCGTACGCGTACCGCTGCGACATGACCGACCTCGAGCAGATCGATGCGCTGGTCACCAAGGTGCTGGACCGGCACGGCCACGTGGACGTGCTGGTCAACAACGCGGGGATGTCGATCCGGCGCAAGGTGCGGCACTCGGTCGACCGGTTCCACGACTTCGAGCGCCCGATGCACCTCAACTACTTCGCCGCCGTCCGGTTGACCATGGGTCTGCTGCCCACGATGGTCGAGCGCGAGAACGGGCAGGTCATCAACATCTCCAGCTGGGCCGCGATGCTGCACCCCGCACGGTTCTCCGGCTACACCGCGTCCAAGGCAGCTCTCGAGGCCTGGTCCGACTGCGTCCAGGGCGAGGTGCTCGACGACGGCATCGTCTTCACCAACGTGCGGATGCCCTTGGTGCGCACGCCGATGATCACCCCGACCAAGCTCTACAGCCGGATGCCGGCGCTGAGCATGGAGCAGGCCGCCGAGGTGGTCTGCGACGCCGTGGTCAGCCGGTCGCGCCGGGTCACGCCGCTGGTGGCGGCGTGGGCCGCGTTCGCCGAGACGATGAGTCCGAGTTTCGGGGACTACCTGCGCAAGAACGCGATCTAGGTTTCGACAGGCTCGACCAGCGCGACATCGGGCTCGACCAGCGCGACGTCGAACTCGTCGTCGCGGATCTCCGCGAGCATGACCTTGTGCTGCTCCGGCGCCCACGGGAAGAGCTCGGGCTTGCCGTTCTGCCCCAGGTACCAGCTGTCGCAACCGGTCGCCCAGACGGTGTCGGGAAGCGCCGCGTCGACGTCGCGGTAGTAGGCCTCGGTGGCGGCGACCGTCGGAGCCGCGGTCGTGTACTCGCCGCGCTGCCAGCGGCGTACCCAGTCCAGGACGTAACCGGACTGGGTCTCCGCGATCGCGGTCAGGGCGTAGTTGCCGACCGGTGAGTTCGGACCCATCAGCATGAAGAAGTTCGGGAAGCCCGGGACGGCGACGGTCCGGTAGGCGCGCGGCCCGTCGGCCCAGGCCTCCTCCAGCGTCAGCCCACCGGGGCCGATCAGCCTCATCGGGCGCACGTAGGCGTGTGCGTCGAAACCGGTCGCCAGAGCGAGCACGTCGACCGGGTGCTCGGTGCCGTCCTCGGTGAGGACCCCGGTCGGGGTGATCCGGGTGATCCGGTCGGTGACCAGCTCGACGGACGGGTCCTGGACCGCGTCGTAGTAACCGGGCGAGATGATCAGCCGTCGGCACATCGGCGCCGAGTCCGGGGTCAGGGCAGCCCGCAGCCCCGGGTCCTCGATCTTGTTCAGCTGCCGCTGGCAGACCCACGTCAGGAACCGGCGCGTGCGGCCCGGGTGCAGCAGCGCGGGGGACAGCGACTCGATCAGCTTGCGGTTCACGTGGTAGCTGAGCCGGTCGTACGCCGGGAACCGACGGTGCAGCCGCCGGGTGACCGGCTTGAACTCGGGGTTGTCGAGCTGGACGACCCAGTGCGGCGTCCGCTGGAAGAGCAGCAGCTTCTCGACGTTCCCGGCCAGCGCGCTGAGGATCTGCACCCCGGTCGAGCCGGTGCCGATCAGACCGACGCGCTTGTCCGCCAGGTCGACCGTGTGGTCCCACCTGGCCGAGTGGAACGCCGGGCCGGCGAACGTCTCCAGGCCCTCGATCTCCGGGTAGCGCGGGTGGTGCAGGATCCCGGTCGCGCCGATGACGAAGTCGAACTCGGCGACCGTGCCGTCCGCGGTGGTGACCGACCAGCAGTCGCCGGTCCACCGGGTCTCGGTCACCGTCGTGCTGAACCGGACCAGGTCGGTGACCCCGGACTCGCGGGCGACCCTCTCGAAGTAGGCCTGGATCTCGGCGCCGGGGGAGTAGCGGTGGGTCCAGTCCGGGTTCGGCGCGAAGGTGAACTGGTAGAACCGCGACGGCACGTCGCACGCGATACCCGGGTAGCTGTTGTCGCGCCAGGTGCCGCCGAGCTCCGCGTTCTTCTCGAACAGGACCACGTCGCGGATCCCGGCCCGCAGCAGCAGCGCTCCCAGGCAGATCCCGGACATGCCGGCGCCGATGATCGCGATGCGGGGTTGGCGGAGCCCGGTCATGACCGGAGGTTATCGACCTGCGCGGATCGGTCAACCCCGCCGACCGCGGTCAGTCGGTTCCCGGCCGGTACGCCCCCGGCGCACTCCCCGTCCACCGGCGGAACGCCCGGTGGAACGCACTGGCCTCGCTGAAGCCGAGCCGCTCGGCCAGCTGGGCCACCGTCTCGTCGCCGCGGACCAGGGCGGTGACGGCCGCGTCGCGGAGGATGTCCTCCTTGACCCGGGTGACCGAGGTGCCCTCCTCGCGCAGCAGCCTTCGCATGTTCTGGGTGCTCATCGACAGCTGGGAGGCCGCCTCGTCCGGCGTCGGCCACGGCCCGCGCAGCCCGCGCTCGAGGATCCGGCGGACCTGGTCGGTCACCGTCGTCCCGTAGTCGCGGAGCATCAGCAGGTCGGAGGGCGAGTTGCGCAGCCACTCCTCTAGCTCCGCCTCGTCGCGGACCACCGGCAGCGTGAGCATCTCGTTGCTGAACTCGATCGCCGGCTGGGCTGCACCGAAGGTGACGTGGCTGCCGAAGACCAGGTCGTAGTCCTCGACGTCCTCGGGCAGCGGCCGCGGCATCTCCACCGCCTCGATCGGCAGTCGGGTCCCTGCCATCCAGCTGAACAGGCGGACCGAGAGCGACATCATCATGTCGGTGATGAATCCGGTGGCGTCGTGCTCGGGGTCCAGGCCGTAGACCACCCGGGTCGTGCGCGGCCCGGTCTCGATGGTGAACGTCGGCATGCTCGGGACGATCCGGCAGAAGTCGTGGAACCGACCCATCGCGGTGCCGAGGTCAGGCGAGCTGATCACGCCCAGGCAGATCATCCGGAACGTGCCGAGCGGGGCCGGGGCGGCACCGAACCCGGCGAGCTCGTCGCCGGTGAGCTTCCAGACCGCACGAACCAGCCGGGCAGCCTGGTCCACGGTGATCCGGGACCGGTCGTCGAAGAGCAGCACCGGGTCGATACCCAGCTCGTCCATCCACTCCTGCAGGTCGACGCCGCGCAGGGTCGCCGTACTGGTGGCCGCGCGCAGGAAGCGGACCGGGATGGTGCGCACTTCGGTCACCTTTCTCGCGAACTGAGGTCATTCGACCACGCTCGTCGACTCCGTAGCGTCGCACCCATGTCAGCAGGACACGAGTTCAACACCGGGGTCATCGGGCAGTGGAGCGAGTCGATGACCTTCGAGGTCACCCAGGAGCGGCTGATCGCCTACGCGGCCGCCACCAACGACGATCTCGCCCCGCACGCCGAGGGCCGGTACGGCGTACCGGTCTTCGCCGTGGTCCCGCCGTTCCCGATCCTGGCGTCCTCCACGATGGCCGCGGTTCCCGACGAGCTGATGATGCGGGTCCTGCACGGGGAGCAGGACATCCGGATCCACCGGCCGATCCGTCCGGGCGAGACGCTGTCCTGCCGGGCCAAGGTGACCGGCGTCCACGGTCGTTCCTCCGGGGTCGTGGTCACGGCCCTCGTCGAGACGACCAGCGCCGGCGAGCCGGTCAACGACCAGTACTTCACCGCGTTCTTCCGCGGCGGTCAGCTGGACGGCGGCTTCGGCGAGGAGCCGCCGCCGCATGCGTTCGACGAGGCGTTGCGGGAGCGCGAGCCCGACGCGGTCGTGGTGCAGAAGTACGACGAGGACCAGACCTGGCGCTACGCCGAGGCGTCCGGTGACCCGATGCCGATCCACACCGACGAGGAGTTCGCGAAGGCGATGGGCCTGCCGGGGATCATCGTCCACGGCCTGTGCACGATGGCCTTCACCTCGCGTGCGGTGATCGAGACCGCCTGCCCCGAGGACCCGAGCCGGCTCAAGCGGATCGCAGTGCGGTTCAGCTCCACGGCGTTCCCGCGCAACACCATCTCGACCTCGCTGTGGCGCACCGGGGAAGGGACCTACGCCTTCGAGACCACCTCGGACGAGGGCGCCTCGATCATCAAGGACGGCCTCGCCGAGGTCGCACCTGCCTGACCTCACTAGGTTTCGAGGCTCGTCGCTGGCGCTCCTCGCACCTCAACCACCGAGTAAGGAGACGCAGTGAGCAACAAGGTCTACGTCATCGGCGTCGGCATGACGAAGTTCGAGAAGCCCGGCCGCAAGGAGGGCTGGGACTACCCGGCCATGGCCAAGGAGTCCGGGAGCATGGCGTTGGACGACGCCGGCGTCGACTTCGAGAAGATCGAGCAGGCGCACGTCGGCTTCATGTACGGCGAGTCCACGTCGGGCCAGCCCGCGGTCTACGAGCTGGGCATGACCGGCATCCCGATCACCAACGTGAACAACAACTTCTCGACCGGGTCGACCGCCCTGTACCTGGCAGCCTCGGCGATCCGCGGTGGCCTGGCCGACTGCACCTTGGCGCTGGGCTTCGAGAAGATGCAGCCGGGCTCGCTGACCACCTCCTACGAGGACCGCGAGCAGCCGTTGATGAACCACATCCAGGCCCTGGCCGAGATGCGTGAGTTCGCCTTCCCGCCGGCGCCCTGGATGTTCGGCGCAGCCGGGCTGGAGCACAACGAGCGGTACGGCTCGACCCCGGAGCATTTCGCCAGGATCGCCGAGAAGAACCACCGGCACTCGGCGAACAACCCCTACGCGCAGTTCCAGGACGTCTACACCCTCGAGGAGATCAACGAGGCCAAGATGGTCTACCCGGAAGCCGGGTTGACCCGCCTGATGTGCTCGCCGACCTCGGACGGCTCGGGTGCCGCGGTCCTGGCCAGCGAACGGTTCGTCGAGGAGCACGGCCTCGGGGACCGCGCCGTCGAGATCGTCGGTCAGGCGATGGTCACCGACATGCGCTCGACCTTCGACTCGAACAGCGCGATCAACCTCGTCGGCGCCGACATGAGCAGGAAGGCTGCCGACAAGGTCTACGCCTCGACCGGACTCACCCCCGACGACGTGGACGTGGTCGAGCTGCACGACTGCTTCGCGCCGAACGAGCTGATCACCTACGAGGCGCTCGGCCTGGCCGGCGAGGGAGAGGCGCACAAGCTCGTCGACAACGGCGACACGACCTACGGGGGCAAGTGGGTGGTGAACCCGTCCGGCGGGCTGATCTCCAAGGGCCACCCCCTCGGGGCGACCGGGCTGGCGCAGTGCGCCGAGATGACCTGGCAGCTGCGCGGTGACGCGGATGCCCGCCAGGTCGACGGCGCCAAGGTCGCGCTCCAGCACAACATCGGACTCGGCGGCGCCGTCGTCGTGACCGCCTACCAGCCCGCCAACCGCTGAACGCACCAGGTTTCGAGGCAAGCGCCAGCGCGCTCGCACCTCAACCAACGAGAAAGGAACTGACCGATGGCTGAAGTACACCTGTCCCAGGAGATCGCCGCGAGCCAGGAGGAGACCTGGAAGGTGTTCTCCGACCTCAACAACTTCGACAAGTGGTTGACCATCCACGACAAGTTCTACGGCGAGCCGCCGACCGAGATCGTGGTCGGCAGCACGTTCACCGAGCAGGCCACGATCATGGGCATGTCCAACAAGATCGACTGGACGGTGGAGGGTTTCGACGCCCCGAAGAGCCTGACGATCTCCGGCAAGGGCCTGGCCGGTGCCCAGATCACC
Source organism: Marmoricola sp. (assembly GCA_045806825.1). Classification (GTDB taxonomy): domain Bacteria; phylum Actinomycetota; class Actinomycetes; order Propionibacteriales; family Nocardioidaceae; genus Marmoricola. The sequence goes on along the minus strand of JBJMIP010000206.1, from coordinate 5,763 downwards.
TTCGTGCTCGGCCTCGAGGCGGCGGGCGAGAGCGCGTGCGTGGCGAAGATCGACGCCGAGTTCGTCGGCACCATGGTCGTCGGTGCGATCGGCGCGGCGGTCGAGCGCGCCGCGAACAAGGAGGTCACCGCCTCGCTGGAGAAGCTCGCGGCCGTCCTGGACGAGCGGGGCGCCGCGTGAGCGCCGCACTGGACGGTCGCGTCGCGATCATCACCGGCGCCGGCCGGGGCATCGGCCGGGAGCACGCGCTGCTGATGGCGAACGAGGGCGCCGCGGTCGTGGTCAACGATCTCGGTGGTGGCAACGACGGTTCCGGTTCCGACGCGGGTCCGGCCCAGGAGGTCGTCGAGGAGATCCTGGCCTTCGGCGGTCGGGCGGTGGCGAACACCGACTCGTGCGCGACCTGGGACGGCGCCCGGGCGATGGTGCAGCAGGCCGTCGACGAGTTCGGCCGGCTCGACGTCCTCGTCAACAATGCCGGGATCCTGCGCGACACGTTCATCGCGAGCATGACCGAGGACCATTACGACGCCGTCATCGACGTGCACCTCAAGGGGCACTTCGCGATGCTGCACCACGCGGCGGCGTACTGGAAGGACAAGTCGAAGGCAGGTGAGCAGGTGGCCGCGTCGGTGATCAACACGGCATCCGCGTCGGGAACGTTCATGCCGAACGCGGGGCAGACGAACTACGGCGCCGCCAAGGCCGGCATCGCCGCGCTCACCCAGGTGGCGGCCGACGAGCTCGGTCGTTACGGCGTCCGCGTCAACGCGATCGCCCCGGTCGCCCGGACCCGGCTCACCCTGGCTACCCCGGGCATGGGCGCGTTGTTCGCCGCCGAGGTCGGTGAGGGCGAGTTCGACATGTTCGGTCCGCAGAACATCGCGCCGATCGTCGCCTACCTGGCGACCGAGAAGTGCCCGCTGACCGGGCAGGTCTTCGGCGTCCAGGGCGGCGCCATCCAGCGTCTGCACGGCTGGTCGATCGGCGAGACGATCGAGTCGAGTGCGCCGTGGACGCTCGAAGAGCTCCCGGAGCAGCTGGCGTCATGGGCGTGAATCTGAGCGGCAAGGTCGCCGTCGTCACCGGCGGTGCGCGCGGGATAGGCAGGGCGACCGCCGAAGCCTTGCGTGCCGCCGGGGCGACGGTCGTCGTCGGTGACCTGCCCGACCTCGACGTCACCGATGCCGAGGGCTACCGGACCTTCCTGGACAAGGTCGAGGCCGAGCACGGTCCGCTCGACGTCCTGGTCAACAACGCCGGGATCATGCCCGTCGGTCACCTCGTCGAGGAGTCCGAGGAGGTCGCCCGCCGGATGTTCGAGATCAACGTCTTCGGCGTGATCACCGGGACCAAGCGCGCGCTGGAGTCGATGATGCCGCGGCGTACCGGGCACATCGTCAACGTGGCCTCGATGGCAGGTGTCCTCTACGCCCCGGGAGCCGCGACCTACGTCGGCACCAAGCACGCCGTGCTCGGCTTCACCGAGACCGCCCGCCTGGAGTACGCCGGCTCCGGGGTCGAGTTCAGCGCCGTGCTGCCGGCCTTCGTGAACACCGAGCTGACCGCCGGGACCAAGGGCGTGCCCGGGATGAAGACCGTCGAGCCGGAGGACGTCGCGGCCGGAATCCTGGAAGCCCTGGCGAAGCCGAGGCCGCGGGTCTACGTTCCCAGGATGGCTGGTCGGCTGGCCGGCGTGCAGAAGTTCGCGCCGCGTCGGGTCGCGGAGGCCCTGTCCCGCCGGCTCGGAGGCGACACGGTGTTCCTCGACGACGTCGACCAGGCTCAGCGCAAGGCCTACGAGGAGTGTGCCCGTCACCCATGATCGCCAAGATGTCAGTCCCCGGCCTGGTCGACCGCGTAACCGGGGAAGCACTCTCCCTCAAGACCTTGTTCGACACCGGTCTGCTGCGCGCCGACCCGCCCTGGGTGCTGGCGAAGGCAGGCGGGGCGATCGCCCGGTACGGCGCCGTGGGCGCCGCACTCGGCATCGCGGCGGCTCGCTACCCGAACAAGGTCGGGGTGCGCGACGAGCTCGGCGACCTGACCTACGCCGAGCTCGACCGGCGCTCGAACGCGATCGCGAACCAGTGGCGTGCCCGCGGACTGCGCCCCGGCTCGGGGGTCGCCCTGCTGATCCGCAACCACCGCGGGTTCCTGGACGCGTTCTACGCCGCCGCGAAGTGCGGCGCTCGCACCGTGCTGCTGAACACCGACTTCGCCGGCCCGCAGATCCGGGAGGTGTGCGCCCGCGAGGGTGTCGACCTGCTGGTGATCGACGAGGAGTACCTCGAGGCGGTCCGCGACGTGCCCGCACCGCTCGGCCGCTACCTGGCGTGGGCCGATGAACCAGGGCCGGGCACCTTGGAGGCGTTGATCCGCAGCGGCGACGACGCCGCGCCCCCGCGGGTGTCCCAGCACGCCAAGATCGTCATCCTCACCAGCGGCACCACCGGTACGCCGAAGGGCGCCCAGCGCGAGGAGCCGAAGTCGTTGCTGCCGTTCGGCGGGCTGTTCGGCAAGGTCCCCTTCCGCAGCGGCGAGGTGATGGAGGGCTGCGCGCCGATGTTCCACGCGCTCGGTCTGACCAGCACGATGCTCGGCGTCTCGCTGGGGCACACCCTGGTGCTGCGACGGCGCTTCGACGCGGAGGCCGTCCTGGACAGCATCCAGGAGAACCGGGTCACCACCGTGGTCGCGGTCCCGGCGATGCTCGGCCGGATGGTCGAGGCGAGCGCAGAGCACCGCAGGGACACCTCGTCGCTGCGGATCGTGTTCATGGCCGGCTCCCAGCTCGGTGCGGACCTGTGCTTGCGGGCGACCGAGGCGTTCGGCCCGGTTCTCTACAACCTGTACGGCTCCACCGAGGTCGCCTACGCCACCATCGGTACGCCAGACGAGCTGGCGATCGAGCCGGGCTCGGTGGGCAGCCCCTGTCCGGGGGTCGTGGTGAAGATCCTGGACGACGACGGCCGCGAGGCACCTCGTGGCGTCACCGGCCGGATCTTCGTGCGCAACGTGATGCCGTTCTCGGGCTACACCGGCGGCGGTGGCAAGGAGGTCGTCGACGGCCTGATGTCCACCGGCGACGTCGGGCACTTCGACGGGCACGGCTTCCTGCACATCGACGGCCGGGACGACGACATGATCGTGAGCGGCGGCGAGAACCTCTTCCCCGGTGAGGTCGAGGAGCTGATCGCGACCCACCCGGACGTCGTCGAGGCGTCCTGCATCGGTGTCGACGACGAGAAGTTCGGCAAGCGACTGCACGCGTTCGTCGTGCAGCGCGGCCACGACCTGACCGAGGACGGGGTCAAGGAGTACGTCAAGGACAACCTGGCGCGTTTCAAGGTGCCGCGCGCGGTCACCTTCGTCGACGAGCTGCCCCGCAACCCCACCGGAAAAGTGCTCAAACGCAAGCTTCAGGAGCTGACATGATCGAGTGGTCCGAGGCCGACCTGGCCGTCCGCGACGCCGTGCGCGACTTCATCGAGAAGGAGATCCGCCCGCACGTCGACCAGCTCGAGACCGGCCAGATGCCGCCGTACGACATCGTGCGCAAGCTGTTCGGCGCCTTCGGGATCGACGCGATGGCGGCGGAGGCACTGAAGAAGCAGCTGGAGCGGGAACGCACCGGCGATATCTCCCGCGAAGCCGGTGGGGACGGCGGGATGGGCTCGATGGCAGCGGTCCTGTTCAGTGAGATCGCCGGGGTCAGCCTCGGCGTGGTCGCAGCGGTCGGCGTGTCCCTCGGCCTCGGTGTCGGCACGATCCGTGCCAAGGGCACGCTGGCGCAGAAGGAGCGCTGGCTGCCGAAGCTGGTCACCTTCGAGCACGTCGCGGCGTGGGCGATCACCGAGCCCGAGTCCGGCTCGGACGCCTTCGGCGGGATGAGGACCACCGTCAAGCGGGACGGCGAGGAGTACATCCTCAAGGGCCGCAAGACGTTCATCACCAACGGTCCCGACGCCGACTTGATCGTGGTCTACGCCAAGCTGGACGAGGGTGACGACGTCCCGCTGCGGGACAAGAAGGTGCTGACCTTCGTGCTCGAGAAGGGGATGCCCGGGCTGATCCAGTCCAAGCCCTTCAAGAAGATGGGAATGATGAGCTCGCCGACCGGAGAGCTCAGCTTCGACGGCGTGCGGCTGACCAAGGACAACCTGCTCGGGGAGACCGAGGACAGCTCGGCAGGAGACGGCCGGGACAGCGCCCGCTCGAACTTCGCCGCGGAGCGGGTCGGTGTCGCGATCCTGTCGCTCGGCATCATCAACGAGTGCCTCCGGCTGTGCACCGAGTACGCGAAGTCGCGGGTGCTCTGGGGCAGCCCGATCGCCGACCTGCAGCTGATCCAGCTCAAGCTGGCGAAGATGGAGGTTGCCCGGATCAACGTGCAGAACATGGTCTTCCGGACGCTCGAGCTCGCAGCGGCGGGCAAGTCCCCGACCCTCGGGGAGGCCAGCGCGATGAAGTGGTACTCCTCCGAAGCAGCCACCGACGTGGCGATGGACGCGGTGCAGCTGTTCGGCGGCAACGGCTACATGGCCGAGTACCGGGTCGAGCAGCTGGCCCGGGACGCGAAGTCGCTGATGATCTACGCCGGCTCGAACGAGATCCAGATCACCCACGTGGCCAAGGAGCTACTGCGCGGGTGACCTTCATCGGTTGATACGTACGGCCGGTCGGGCGCACGGTTTCACCCGCCGTACGTATCAACCAACGGTCTTCCGCGCCCTCTGTTCTCGACTGGCAGAGCACCGCGGAGCGCGCAAACGGCGTCGTCAGCTGGCGTGGGCGTCCAGGAAGTCGTCGATCAGGGCCCACGTCGTACCGCGGGCGGCGCCGCCAGCGAGCACACCGAGATGACCGCCCGGGGCGACCTCCAGGCGGACGTCGGGGGAGTTCGGCAGGATCTCGCCGACCTGGTGGGCGACCGCGACCGGGACCAGGACGTCGGTGGCCCCGGCGATGTTCATCACCGGCACCTTCACGTCGGCGAGCCGGACCTCCTTGTTGGGGCCCTGGATCGTGCCGGTGGCGAGCTCGTTCTTGATCGCCATCCGCTGGTAGGCCTGCAGCGTGGCTCGACCGGGGTAGGCCAGCATGTTGTTCATCAGGCCGTCGACGGCCTCGATGTGGCCGAGGAACTCGCGGTCGTCGCGGTACTTCCACAGCGTCAACGGCTTCTTCAGGTACGTCGTCACCGAGGTCGCCTTGAACGCCGGACCGACGATCATCGCGGGCACGCCGCCCATCGCCTTGAAGACCGAGCCGACCACGTTCCCGTTGGTGTACTTCCCGATGACCCGTACCGGGGCGAGCACCGGGTTCTTGCTGAGGTCGAAGGGGCTGGCCACCATCGCCACCGAGTTGACCGGCAGGTCCTCGTGCGCGGCGGTGGTCACCAACGAGATCAGGCCGCCCATGCACCAGCCGACCAGGTTGACGCGCGCGCCGCCGTTGTCCTCGGAGACCTTCTGCACCGCGGGCGCGACGACCTCGTTGACGAAGAACTCCAGGCCGAGGTCCTTGTCCGCGCTTCCCATGGCGCCGTAGTCCACGAGGTACGTCGGCCGCCCGGCATCCACGAAGTGCTCGGTCATCGAGCAGCCCCGACGCAGGTCGAAGCAGGTGGCCTGCGAGCCCAGCGGCGGCACCATCAGCACCGGAAGCCCGTTCGGCTCGACGCCGTCAGCCGGGTGGTAGCGGTGCAGGGTCGCCTTGTGCCCGTCGTCGATGACGTCGGAGGGCATCCGGCTGGTG
>JBJMIP010000205.1:0-4542 GCA_045806825.1 Marmoricola sp. | reverse complement strand
CTCGGCGCAGTACTCCATCAGGTCGCCGATCAGCCGCAGGTGCGGCTCGGGCCCGAAGATCCACTCCTTCTGGGCGATGTACTCCTTGAAGATGTCGGTCTGCAGGGTGCCGTTGAGCTTGCCGGTCTCGACGCCGGCGCGTTCCGCGGCGACCAGCATCATGCAGAAGACCGGTACGGCGGGGCCGCTGATCGTCATCGAGGTGGTGACCTCACCGAGGTCGATGCCGTCGAAGAGGACCTCCATGTCGGCGGCCGAGTCGATCGCCACACCGCAGTGGCCGACCTCGCCCAGGGCGCGGGGGTCGTCGGAGTCGCGGCCCATCAGGGTCGGCATGTCGAAGGCGACCGAGAGGCCGCCACCGCCGCGTCCGAGGATCATCTTGTAGCGCTCGTTGGTCTGCTGGGCATTTCCGAAGCCGGCGAACTGGCGGATCGTCCAGGTCCGCGCGCGCTGCCCGGCGGCGTACAGGCCGCGGGTGAACGGGAACTCGCCGGGCCACTCGGAATCGTCGGTGCCGTAGGCCGGCTCGACGTCCATCCCCGAGAGGGTGGTGAAGTCCGCGTCGCGCAGCCGCGAGGCCTCGTAGCGCTGCTGCCACCGTTCACGTGCGTTCATCGACTGCTCCATGAAGAAATAGTAGGACATCCAACTATCTAGCCCAAACGCTGTGTCAGAAGTCTCCTGCAGCCCGGCGTACGGGGCGCAGCAATTCAGAGAGCTGCTCGAGCCGTTCCTCGTCGAAGACCGCCAGTCCGAAGTCGGCCGAGACCAGGTCCGCGGTGGCCAGCTCGACCAGGGCCCGTCCGGAATCGGTGATCGCGGCGAGCACCGCACGCCCGTCGACGGGGTGCCGCTGCCGCTCGACCAGGCCAGCCCGTTCCAGCCGGTCCACGATCGAGGTGACCGAGGTCGGGTGCACCTGCAGCCGCTCCCCCATCTTGCCCAGCGGCAGCGAACCGGCCGAGGAGAAGGTGAGCAGCACCAGTGCCTCGTAGCGGGAGAAGGTCAGACCGTGCGGCTTGAGGATCGCGTCCAGCCGGGCGAGCACCAGCTGCTGGACGCGCATCAGCGAGGTCACCGCGTGCATCTGCGGCACCCCCTGCCAGCGCAGTCCCCACTGCCGGGCGGCCTCGTCGATCGGGTCGAAGTCGAGCATCGCCTCAGTTGACCCTCGGCCCGCGCAGACCCGAGCGCTGCACCACCCGCTGGATCGAGAGGTCGCGCTCGTCGGGCCGCCCCACGAACCGGATGTCGCGCAGGCCCTGGTCCTGCGCAGCCGACTCGAAGGTGAAGTGTCCGTAGCCGAGGATCCGCCCGGTCATCGGCTTGAGGACGGTGATGTCGAGGATCCGGCCCAGCGGCATCGTCGCCAGCGACCGGGCCAGCACCCCGTGGACCCGGAAGACGCGCATGTTGGTGATCACGAAGCGGTCCAGGTTGGCGCTCAGCGCCTTCCAGCCGGCCACGGTGAGCAGACCCAGCCCGAGCAGCATCGGGAACCAGGCCCAGTCGATCGACCAGACCGCGGAGCCGAGCAGGAACCCGAGCCCCGCAGCAGCGATCAGCGCGGGCACGACGTAGACGACCCAGTGCTTGCCGACCTCGTCGACGATGACCTCGCCCTCGTCGCGCAGCAGGTGCCGCCCGATCTGCGGGTCGGTCAGGAAGCGCGGGAGCAGGGCCATGCCTGCTCGCTAGGACTTGATGGCGTTGATGAAGTCGATGAGCGCACCGAACAGCGACGTCAACGCCTTCCAGAGGGCGGCACCGCCGTCCCGGGAGGTCTGCGCCAGGCCGTTCGGGTCGGTGAACATGTAGAACCCGATGAACACCACGACGAGAAGGACCACACCCTTCTTCAGTGCGCCTGCCATCACCTGCTCCTACCGGGTCTCGACCACGTGTGCCCGTCCGAGTGCGCGCACCTCGTCACGTTTGTACCAAGCCGAGCGGCTCGGATCCGGGAGGCACGCGGTCAGCGGGGCAGTGAGTCGTAGAACGCCTTCATCCCCGGACCGAGCTCCGCGAGCTCGATGTACGGCACCCCGACGTGGGCACCGTCGAGGTAGGCGAACCGCATCTCGCCGCCCATCATCGAGCCGCGCTGGGCGATCTCGACGCCGTCGGCCGCTGCGGTCGCGAGCGCGACGTCCATGTCCTCGACGTCGAAGCAGAGGTGGTGCAGGCCGGCCTGGTTGACCTTCAGGAAGTCCGCGTAGATCGAGTCCCCGCTGACCGGCTGGATGACCTCCAGCTGCAGGTCCCCGGCGTAGGCCAGCGACACGTGCACCACGAAGTCGGCGGGCTGCTCGCGCAGCAGGCAGTTCTCCGGGTCGAAGTGGATGTCGGGCAACCGGGTCCACGGGCCGACCTCGAAGTGCTGGGAGAGGTACTCCTCGGTGGCGGCGATGTCCTCGGTGACCCAGCAGATCTGGGTGACCGGACCCTTGGCGATCGTCATGCCCCGGATCCTGTCAGCCAGGTCTCGGTGCGCGCCAGGAGCTCGGCACGGGCGGCCAGGTCACCCGCCTGGCTCGCCGGCGCCTTGGGCCGGACGTTGTCGTAGTAGCCCGAGGTCGCCTGCGCGCTGGTGGCGCAGTGCACGCTGGTGCGGGCGCCGGTCTGCGGCGACTTCAGCACCAGGCGCTCGAGCGGGGCCGCGACCGCGTGCAGCCGCTTGAGCACCGGGCTGCTCTCCATGCCCCGACCGGAGATTCCGGTGGCCACCGCGCCCGGATGCACCGCGTACGCGCGCAGGCCGCGCTGCCCGTGCAGCTCGGCCAGCGACGCGGCGTCGTGCACCAGGCCCAGCTTGGAGGTGCCGTAGGCGTCCCAGGAGTTGTAGCGGTCACCGAATTCGGAGAAGAAGGCGTCGTTGCGACCGCGCGCGTGCAGCTTGGAGACGACGTGCACCACCCGGACGTCGCCGGTCTCGTCCGCGCGCTCGAGCAGCGCCGGCAGCAACGCCCGGGTCAGCTGGACGGTGCCGAGGTAGTTCGTGCGCCAGTGCACCTCCTCGCCGTCGAGGAGCTCGGGCTGCTTCCAGTGGTTGCGCAGGTCCAGGTGCACGCCGGCGTTGTTGACCAGCACGTCCAGCGGACCCTGGTCCGCCACCCAGGCGGCGAAGTCGGCGACCGAGGCGCGGTCGGCCAGGTCAAGAGCGTGCCAGGCGAAGCCCGGTGTCCGCGTGGACCGGGTGCTGGTGAGCACCTCGTGCCCGGCGGCGGCGAGCGCCTCGGCGGTGGCCAGGCCGATCGACCCGGGTCCGGTCCCGGTGACCACGACTCTCATCTGCCCAGCCTCATGAGTACGTCTCCAGCAGCTCGTCCGCGGCGGTGTACGGGTCCGCGGTCCCGGCGACGACCTTCTCGGCCAGGACGTCCAGCTCGGTGCGGGAGTGCACGTCGCCCCAGCGCTCGCGCAGGGAGGTGACCGCGATCGCCTCGATCTCCTCCCGGGCCCGGCGTACGCGGCGACGCTCGAGGTCCCCGCTGGTGCGCAGGTGCTCGAGGTGGGCCTCGAGGGCCTCGACGACCTCCTCGACCCCCTCGCCTGTCATCGCCACCGTCTTGAGGATCGGCGGGCTCCACGCACCCTCGGGCCGCTCGGAGAGAGCGAGCATCGAGCGAAGCTCGCGGCGTACCTGGTCGGCGCCGTCGCGGTCGGCCTTGTTGATCACGTACAGGTCGCCGATCTCCAGGATGCCGGCCTTGGCGGCCTGGATGCCGTCGCCCATGCCCGGCGCCAGCAGCACCAGGGTGCTGTCGGCCATCGCGGCGATCTCGACCTCGCTCTGACCGACGCCGACGGTCTCCACCACGATCACGTCGCAACCGGCCGCGTCGAGGACCCGCAGCGCCTGCGGTGCCGCCCAGGACAAGCCGCCGAGGTGGCCCCGGGAGGCCATCGAGCGGATGTAGACGTCCGGGTCCAGGGCGTGGTCCTGCATCCGGATCCGGTCACCGAGCAGCGCGCCACCGGAGAACGGCGAGGACGGGTCGACCGCCAGGACGCCGACCCGCTTGCCGCGCTGGCGCAGCGCGGTCACCAGCGCGTTGGTCGAGGTGGACTTGCCGACGCCCGGCGAGCCGGTGATGCCGACGACGTGCGCCCCGCCCGCGCCGTGCTCCTTCTTCCGGGCGGCCAGGAGCGCCATCACCTCGCGCAGCGCCGGGGAGGCGTCCTCGACGAGCGAGATCAGCCGGGCGACAGAACGAGCGTCCCCGGACCGGGCCTTCTCGACCAGTCCGGGGACGTCGTTGGTTGTCCTACGCGTCACGCCTTGGGGACGCGGACGATCAGGGCGTCGCCCTGGCCGCCGCCACCGCACAGGGCGGCAGCGCCGACGCCGCCGCCTCGGCGGCGGAGCTCCAGCGCGAGGTCGAGCACGATGCGCGCACCGCTCATCCCGACCGGGTGACCCAGCGCGATGGCACCGCCGTTGACGTTGATCTTCGACTCGTCGAGGCCCAGCTCGCGGGTCGACTCGATGCCGACCGCGGCGAACGCCTCGTTGAACTCGAGCAGGTCGAGGTCCTT
>JBJMIP010000204.1:0-9540 GCA_045806825.1 Marmoricola sp. | reverse complement strand
GAAGTGTGATCTCGGCGCTCGACCCGGAGCGCTACGAGGTGATCCCGGTCGGGATCACCACGGCCGGCCACTGGGTGCTGGAGTCGAACGAGGGCGGTCGGCTCGCGCTGGGCCCCTCCGGTGAGCTGCCCGAGGTCTCCGGGACGCTCGAGGTCGCGCTGAGCCCGACCGACGGGCTGGTCGTCGCCGACGCCGGCGACGTGCCGCGCAGCCTCGGCCAGGTCGACGTGGTCTTCCCGGTGATGCACGGACCGTGGGGGCAGGACGGGACCCTGCAGGGCCTGCTCGAGCTCGCCGGCGTCCGGTACGTCGGGGCGGGGGTGCTGTCCTCGGCGGTCGGCACCGACAAGGCGTTCATGAAGCTGCTCTTCGTCGCTGCCGGGCTCCCGGTGCAGCCGTGGGTCCTGGTCCGCCCCGGCGCGTGGGACCGCGAGCAGGCGTCGCTGCGCGCGGAGATCGACGCGCTCGGCTACCCGGTGTTCGTGAAGCCGGCTCGTGCCGGTTCCAGCTTCGGGATCACCCGGGTCGACGGTCCCGAGGGCCTCGACGAGGCGGTCGCCGAGGCCGTCCGGTTCGACCCGAAGGTACTGGTCGAGGCCGGCGCGATCGGGGCTCGCGAGGTCGAGATCGGCGTCCTGCAGAACCTCGACGGCGAGCCCGAGACCTCCGCGATCGCCGAGATCCGCGTCGACGCCGCGCACGCGTTCTACGACTTCGAGGCCAAGTACCTCGAGGAGAGCACGGCGCTCGACGTGCCGGCGAACCTCGACGAGGAGACCGCGGCGACGGTGCGCGAGCTCGCGGTCCGCGCGTTCGGTGCCCTCGACGTCGAGGGGCTGGCCCGGGTGGACTTCTTCGTGATGCCCGACGGTCGGGTGCTGGTCAACGAGGTGGAGACGATGCCCGGCTTCACCGCGACCTCGATGTTCCCGCAGATGTGGGCGGCCTCCGGGCTGGACTACCCGGCGCTGGTGGACCGGCTGGTGCAGCTGGCGTTGAACCGCGGCACCGGATTGCGCTGAGCGGCTCCCTCAGCTGCAGGGTGCGATCTCGCGGGTGTGCGCCCTGATCGCCTTCGCCAGGTCGACCATCGGCGCGGTGGCCGGACGGTAGCTCGCGGGGACCCGCACCTCGACGGCGGGGGAGCGGCCGATCGTGGTCATCACAACGTTGGCGGACTGGTCCTCCATGACCTTCTCCGGGACGAACCAGTCGACGCCGTTGGCGCGCTGGCAGGCCGAGAACTTGTCGTAGTCCGCGGGTCTGCCGACACCGCAGCGCAGCACGATCGCCTTCGAGCCCCACGCGGCGGCGTAGGTGCTCCCGCTGGTCCGACGGCGGGGTTGGTCGGCGACACGGGAGGGGAGTGCGGCGAGCAGGGCGGGGCAGGCGTCGTGCCCGGCAGCGGTCACCCGGAACCGGTCGACGTGCACGGAGCCGTCGCCGCACGCGGTGAGCAGACCGGCTAGAGCAGCGAGGACAGCCCCGAGGACGACGACGCCCGCCGCCGGCTTCGGCGACGGGCGGCGGTGAAGAGCTCTCAGATGTGGACGACGGGGCACGTCAGGGTCCGGGTGATCCCGTCCAGCGTCTGCACCTTGGCCACGACGAGCTTGCCCAGCTCGTCGACGTTGCGCGCCTCGGCACGGACGATCACGTCGTACGGGCCGGTGACGTCCTCGGCGAGGATGACGCCCTTGATGTCGGTGATCTTGTTGGCAACCTCAGCCGCCTTGCCGACGTCGGTCTGGATCAGGATGTAAGCCTGGACAACCATCGTGAGTCTCCCTCGTCTCGGCGGTCTGCGCGCAGGACAAAAACCTACCGGACGCCGGGGGCATCCGAAACTTCGGTTTCGCAGGTGGAAGAGTTGCGCCATGACCTCGCCCACCCCGATCGCCTCCGGTGCGACCGTCGCGGACGTCGGCGAGTTCGGCCTGATCGCCGAGCTCAGCGCCCGTTTCGAGCAGGGCCCGGCCGTCTACGTCGGACCGGGCGACGACGGCGCCGTGCTCCGGGCGCCCAAGGGGCACGTGGTCGTCTCCACGGACCTGCTGGTGGAGAACCGGCACTTCCGCCGGGACTGGGCCACGGCGGGCGACGTCGGCCACCGAGCGGCTGCGCAGAATCTTGCCGACATCGCCGCGATGGGCGGGCGGACCACCGGGTTGACCCTCGGGCTGGTGCTGCCGGCCGACCTGCCCGCCCAGTGGGTCCTGGACCTGGCCGAGGGCATCGCCGCGGAGGCCGCCTCGGTGGGGGCGAGCGTGATCGGAGGCGACATCACCCGCGGGTCCGAGATCGTGATCGCGGTGACCGTCCTCGGGCAGTGCGATCTGGCCCCGGTGCTCCGTTCGGGGGCCCGGGCCGGGGACGTGCTCGCGATCGCCGGCCGTCAGGGTTGGGCGGCCGCGGGGCTGGCGGTGCTGGGCCGGGGTTTCCGCTCACCGCGCGCCGTCGTCGTCGCGCACCAGCGACCGGAGCCGCCGTACGCCGCGGGTCCGCTGGCGGCCGAGGCGGGCGCCACCTCGATGATCGACGTCTCCGACGGCCTCGTCGCCGACGTCGGGCACCTGGCCGTCGCCTCGGGGGTCGCGATCGACATCTTCTCGAGCGCCTTCACCCTCGACGAGCCGCTCACCGCGGTCGGGGCGGCGCTCGGCGTGGACCCGATGCAGTTCGTCCTCGGCGGCGGCGAGGACCACCCGCTGGTGGCCACCTTCCCCGCGGACGTCGCGCTGCCGGACGGCTTCCGTGCGATCGGAGCGGTCACCGAGCCGGCCGAGGGGAGCTCGCAGGTGACCGTCGACGGCGCCGAGTTCCACGGCGAGCCCGGGTGGACCCACTTCTGAGGTGCGCAGACGCAGAAAACCGCCGAGCTGTCGGTTCGCGTGAGCGAGCGACCTCTCGGCGGTCAGTAGCGACCGCTCGGTCTCAGCGGGAGACCTTGCCAGCCTTCAGGCAGCCGGTGCAGACGTTGAGACGCTTCGGCGCACCGTTGACGGTGGCGCGGACGCGCTGGATGTTCGGGTTGAACCGACGCTTGGTGATCTTGCGGGACCACGGGCGGTTGTTGCCGAAGCCGGGCTTCTTGGCGCAGATGTCGCAGACGGCAGCCACCGTGCACTCCTAGGGTTTGCTTGCGTAGTACTAAGTCGGGGGCCCGAAGAGATCCGGGCAACCGAAGAAGGATAAACGACACCAGCCCCTGCGCGCGAATCGGGCGCCGCTCGTCTAGCGTTGCGCCACATGAGCACCGGCACGCGTGGCGAGGCGATCGCCACCTTCGATCTCGGTGCCGTACGCCGCTTCGCGGACCTCTCGGTCGAGGGTTTGTCGGCGGCGCGCGAGGAGATCGACGCGCTGAACGTCTACCCGGTGCCCGACGGGGACACCGGCACCAACATGTTCTTGACCATGGAGTCCGCCCGCGAGGCGCTGCGGGACCACCTGGCTGCGCTCCCCGCCGCCGAGGACGCCGACCTGGGGCCGGCGCTGCACGTCTACGCCAAGGCGGCCCTGCTGGGGGCGCGGGGAAACTCCGGGGTGATCCTGTCCCAGCTGATCGGGGCTCTGTTCAAGCGGATGGGCCAGGGCGGTCCCGAGGACCGCTCGGCCGCGCTGATGGCGGAGGGCTTCGCGCTCGCGACCAAGGCCGCCTACGCGGCGGTCGGTACGCCGGTCGAGGGCACCATGCTCACCGTCGCCCGGGATGCCTCGGTCGCGGCCGCACGGACCGCCGAGGACCCCGAGACCCATCTCGGTGACGTGCTGAAGGCTGCGGCCGCCGAGGCCCGGGAAGCACTGGCCCGGACGCCCGACCAGATGCAGCTGCTGCGCGACGCGGGTGTGGTCGACGCCGGTGGCGCCGGCCTGTGCGTCATCCTCGACGCCGCGGCCACCGCGGTGACCGGGCAGCGCTCCAGCGCTGCCCCGCAGCCGATGGTCGCCCGGGCGCTGCCCACCCAGCCACTTCCGACCGGTGACCTCACCGAGGACGGTCCGGCGTACGAGGTGATGTACCTGCTCGACATCGAGGACGGGTCGCAGGACGGGTCGGACGACGGGTCGGACGACGCTTCGATCGGCACCCTGCGCAGCCGGCTCGGTGAGCTCGGCGACTCCGTGGTGGTCGTCGGCGGCGACGGGCTCTGGAACGTGCACGTGCACACCAACGACGTCGGTGCCGCGGTCGAGGCCGGGATCGACGTGGGTCGCCCGCGCCGGATCCGGGTGACCCACTTCGCCGAGCAGGTGACCCGGGCGCGCGGGCGCCGGTCGGAACGGCGCGGCCGGGCCGTGGTCGCGGTCGTCGCCGGCGAGGGCCTGGCCGCGATCTTCCGCGAGGCGGGCGCGCACGTGCTCGTCGGCGGACCGGGCCGACGGCCCAGCACCGGCGAGATCCTCGACCTGGTGCACGGCTGCGGCGCCGAGGAGGTCGTGGTGCTGCCCAACGACCCCGACACGATCCGCGCCGCCGAGGCGGCCGCGCTGGAGGCTGCCGAGGTCGGTGACGTCCGCGTGGTCGTGGTCCCGACCAAGGCCCAGGTCCAGGGCATCGCCGCGCTGGCCGTGCACGAGCCCGGCCGGAGCTTCGACGCTGACGTGGTGCAGATGACCTCCGCCGCCCGCGGAGCGCGCCACGGTGCGGTCACGGTGGCGGTCAAGCAGGCGATGACCACCGCCGGTCCGTGCGAGCCCGGCGACGTGCTCGGGGTGCTCCAGGGCGACTTCGCGATCGTCGGTACCGACCTGTTCGCGGTGACCACCCAGATCCTGGAGCGTCTGCTCGGCGGTGGTGGTGAGCTGGTCACCCTGGTGGCCGGACGCGGTGCCGGCGACCTCGCCGCGCGGTGCGAGGACTGGATCGGGGCCAACCACACCGGCGTCGACGTGCTGGTCTACGACGGCGGCCAGGAGCGCTACCCGTTGCTGCTGGCGGTGGAATGAAGATCTCCTGGGACTCCCCGCTCGCGCTGATCGGCGGGAAGAAGGCGGGCGACGTCGTCGAGGCGACCGGGTACGAGACCGTCGGGGAGCTGCTCGGCCACTACCCCCGCACCTACGTCGAGAAGGGGACGCTCTCCGACCTCGGTGAGCTCGTCGAGGGCGACCTGATCTCGCTCGTCGCGGAGGTGGTCGCCTCCGAGCTCAAGCCCTACCGGGACAAGCGGACCGGCCGCACGGCGTACCGGGTGGTGGTGCAGATCAAGGGCACCGACGGAGCGCTGGGGATGACCTTCTTCGCGAAGTCCAAGCACGTCGCCGA
Source organism: Marmoricola sp. (assembly GCA_045806825.1). Lineage (GTDB taxonomy): Bacteria > Actinomycetota > Actinomycetes > Propionibacteriales > Nocardioidaceae > Marmoricola. The sequence continues at coordinate 4,271 of JBJMIP010000204.1, read as the reverse complement.
GTTCCACGAGCGGACCTTCGAGCGGGGCGCGATCGGGATGTTCTCGGGCCGGCTGAAGTGGTTCAACCACCGCTGGGACCTGAACAACCCGAACTACCGGATGTTCGCGGGCGAGGGCGAGGCGGACGAGGCGCTGGCGAAGATGCCGGACCTGATCCCGATCTACCCGGTCACCGGCAAGGTCGACAGCTGGACCTTCGAGGAGCTGATCGGGCTGGCGCTCGACCTGGTCGAGGACGTCCCCGAGACGTTGCCGCCCGCGTTGAAGGCCGAGAACGAGTTCATCAGCCGCGGTCAGGCGCTGCGCTGGATCCACCGGCCCGACGACCACCGCGAGCTCGGCGCGGCCCGCAAGCGGCTCAAGTACGACGAGGCGTTCGTGACCCAGATGGTGCTCGCCCGGCGCCGGGCCGAGCACCGGTCCGACCCGGCCACCCCGCGGCCGCGAGCCGGCGGCGGGATCCTCGAGAAGTTCGACCAGCGGCTGCCGTTCACACTCACCGCGGGCCAGGAGCGGATCGGCGACGAGATCGCCGAGGAGCTCTCCGGTGCACACCCCATGCACCGGCTGCTCCAGGGTGAGGTCGGCTCGGGCAAGACCCTGGTGGCGCTGCGGGCGATGCTGCAGGTCGTCGACGCCGGCGGACAGGCGGCACTGCTCGCTCCGACCGAGGTGCTCGCGCAGCAGCACCTGCGCTCGATCGCAGGCCTGCTCGGGGACCTAGGTGAGGGCGGTCGTCTCGGCGCCGCGGAAGGGGCCACCCGGGTCGCGCTGCTGACCGGCTCGATGGGCACCGCCGCGCGTCGTGAGGCGATGCTGGACGCGGCCAGCGGCGAGGCCGGGATCGTGATCGGCACGCACGCGCTGCTGGAGGAGAAGGTCCAGTTCTTCGACCTCGGCCTGGTGGTGGTCGACGAGCAGCACCGGTTCGGCGTCGAGCAGCGCGCAGCGCTGACCGGCAAGGCCGGGACCCCGCCGCACGTCCTGGTGATGACCGCGACGCCGATCCCGCGGACGGTCGCGATGACGGTCTTCGGTGACCTCGACACCTCCACGCTGGCCGAGCTGCCCGCCGGCCGCGGCGAGGTGCAGACCAACGTGGTGCCCGTGCAGGCCCAGCCGGCCTGGCTGGACCGGGCCTGGGCGCGGATCCGCGAGGAGGTCGCCAACGGCCGGCAGGCCTACGTCGTCTGCAGCCGGATCGGGGACGAGCCGCCGCCCGAGGAGGGCCCGGTGCTGCACTCCGTCGAGGACCTGGCCCCCGACCTGGCGGCCGGACCGCTGAGCGGCTTGCGGGTGGAGAAGCTGCACGGCCGGATGACGCCGGACGACAAGGACCGGGTGATGCAGGCCTTCGCCGCGGGCGAGGTGGACGTGCTGGTCTCGACGACCGTGATCGAGGTCGGCGTCGACGTCCCGAACTCGACGGTGATGGTGATCCTGGACGCCGAGCGGTTCGGGGTCTCCCAGCTCCACCAGCTGCGCGGCCGGATCGGTCGGGGTGGGCACGCCGGCCTGTGCCTGCTGGTCAGCACGGCGGCGCCGGAGTCGAGCTCGATGGAACGCCTGGTCGCGGTTGCCGCGACCCGCGACGGTTTCGAGCTCTCCCGCATCGACCTCGAGCAGCGTCGCGAGGGCAACGTCCTCGGGGTCGAGCAGAGCGGCAAGCGCTCCGCCCTGCGGCTGCTCTCGGTGATCACCGACGAGGACGTGATCGTGGCGGCGCGGGAGGCCGCCACCGACTACCTGGCGAGCGACCCCGGGCTCGCCGGGGCGCCGGAACTCGCCGCCGCCGTCCGGGCGATCGAGGACTCCGAGCGCGCGGCCTTCCTGGAGAAGGCATGACCCGGATCATCGGCGGCTCGGCCAAGGGCCGCAAGCTGCAGACGCCGCCCGGCGATGCCACCCGGCCGACCTCGGACCGGGTCCGGGAGGCGCTGTTCTCCGCCCTCGAGGCCCAGCTGGGCTCGCTGCACGGGCTCCGCGTGCTCGACCTGTACGCCGGCTCCGGTGCGGTCGGGCTGGAGGCAGCCTCGCGCGGGGCCGCCGCGGTCACCGCGGTGGAGTCGGACCGCCGCACCGCGGCCCTGGTCGTCGCCAACGCCCGCACCCTCGGCTTCGACGTCGAGGTGCTCGCCCATCCGGTGGCCCGCGCCCTGGGTACCGCCCCGCGGGCGCCGTACGACGTCGCGTTCCTCGACCCGCCGTACCCGCTGCCGGAGACCGAGGTGGTCGCCGCGCTCGAGCTGCTGGTCGCCAACCGGTGGCTCGTTCCCGGAGCAGCTGTCGTGCTGGAGCGGTCGGCGCGTAGCGTGGAGCCTGCATGGCCGACCGGGCTGGGGCCGGTCCGTGAGAAGAAGTACGGCGAGACGCTGCTCTGGTACCTTCGCCGCGCTGACGACGAGGACGTCTCGGCGCCGGGGGACCGGTCGTGAACGACAGGGGTGTGGATTCAGTGCGCAAGGCGGTTTGCCCGGGATCCTTCGACCCCGTCACCAACGGGCACATCGACATCATCTCCCGCGCCTCGAACCTCTTCGACGAGGTCGTCGTGGCGATCGGTGTGAACAAGGCCAAGGCGAGCGCCCGGCTGTTCAGCCCCGAGGAGCGCATCGAGATGCTGGAGAAGGCCGTCGCGGACTTCCCGAACGTCTCGGTGGCCGGCTTCGACGGTCTGCTGACCACGTTCTGCGAGGCGAACGGCATCGGCGCCATCGTGAAGGGCCTGCGTGCCGTCAGCGACTTCGACTACGAGCTGCAGATGGCTCAGATGAACTCCTCGCTGGTCGACGTGGAGACCGTGTTCATCCCGACCAGCCCCGAGTACTCGTTCCTGGCCAGCTCGCTGGTCAAGGAGGTGGCCACCTTCGGCGGTGACGTGTCCCGCCTGGTGCCGCCGTTCGTGCTGGAGCGGCTGACCGCCCGGCTCGCCGAGCGCGCGGCAGGAGGTCCCCGGTGAAGGACGACGTGACCGCACGGCTCGACGCGCTGCGTCTTGCCGTCGACGAGGCCCGCTCGGTGCCGATGTCGGCCTCGGTGATGATCAACCGGTCCGACTTCCACGCCATGCTCGACGAGCTCGAGCAGGTCATCGTCAAGACCCTCTCCGAGGCCACCGAGGTGGTCGACGACCGGGCCGCGGTCGTCGCCTCGGGCTCCGAGGAGGCCGAGGAGATCCTCCGCCAGGCCCGGATGCGGAGCGAGGAGCTCGTCTCCGACACCAGCGTCTACCAGCTGGCGACCGAGCGCGCGGTCGAGGTCCAGCAGGCAGCGGCCCGCGAGGCGGCCAGCCTGCGCGCCGAGACCGACGAGTACGTCGAGGGCAAGCTCGCCAACTTCGAGCTGACCCTGGAGCGCACCCTGGACCTGGTCCGCAAGGGCCGCGCCCAGCTCTCCGGAGGGCACTCGCACCGCCTGGCGGACGACAGCGACGTGCACGAGATCGTGCTCCCGGACCACTTCGACCGGTAGCCCGCGGACCCGATTGGCCCCGAAACGCGCCGACGGATAGACTCCCGTAGGTTCTGACATGCTCCAACGGAAGTGAAACTGTGCGCCATCTCGACCCGAGAGCGCCGCTCGTGCTCGATACACGCGAGCTCGGCCGCCGCCCGGGGTCCCAGCGCACCGTGACACTCACCGCTGAGGCCCCTGCAGAGCTAGGCATCGAAATCCTGGGCGTGCCCGAGGGCTCGGAGGTCGAATTCGACCTGCGGCTCGAGGCGGTCATGGAGGGAGTGCTGGTCACCGGTTCGGCTACGGCTGAGCTGGAGGGCGAGTGCGCACGGTGCCTGGAGCCGATCGAGGACCAGATCACGATCGACATCCAGGAGCTGTACCTCTACGACGACTCCCGTGACGCCGCCGCAGCCAGCGACGACGACGAGGAGACCGGTGTCCGCCGGACCGAGGGAGACCTGGTCGACCTCGAACCGGTGCTGCGGGACGCGGTGGTGCTCGCACTGCCGTTCCAGCCACTGTGCTCCGACGACTGTCCGGGACTGTGCACCGAGTGTGGTGCGCGCCTGGCGGACGACCCGGAGCACAGGCACGACGAGCCCGTCGACCCACGATGGGCAGCGCTGCAGGACCTCGCAGCGGACGAAGACTGAAGACAACGAGGAGTACATCGTGGCTGTTCCGAAGCGGAAGATGTCGCGCAGCAACACGCGGCACCGTCGTTCGGCCTGGAAGGCCACTGCGCCGTCGCTGGTGACCTGCACCAACCCGGCCTGTGGTTCCAAGCACCTGCCGCACCGCGCGTGCCCGG
>JBJMIP010000203.1:0-6362 GCA_045806825.1 Marmoricola sp. | reverse complement strand
TCGGTAACACCCCGACCATCGCGCGGTCCTCCTACGTCGACCCGCGCGTGATCGACCTCTTCGAGTCCGGCACGGTGCTGGACCCGGGGGTGAAAGGGCCGGACGCGCTGGACCGCGCGGTCGTCCGTTTGCTCGAGGGCCAGTCGGGGAACAGCTGACGGGAGCCGTGAGGAGCAGGCTATGACCACCCCACCACCCCCCGATCCCGAGATCGTGCCCGGGACCTCGCGTCCGATCCCCGTGGACCCCGGAGCCGAGCCGGACCACGACCCGGAGATCGAGCCCGAGCGGATCTGATGGCGACCTACGCGGTCAACCCGGCCGCGGTCGAGCGCGCACGAACGTTGATCGAGAGCCGCCAGTACGTGCTGGACAGCGACTGGGGTCAGGCGCAGCCTGACGCCGAGGCCGGGAACGACTACCTCGCGCGCCACTCCTGGGAGGAGTACGCCGCGTGGCACCTCGGTCTCACCGACGGCGCGAACGACGAGACCAAGGCGCGCTACGCCTTCGTCCTCGGTGACTTCCGGCGGATTCACCGCACCGCGCTGATCGCCTGCGTCTACCGCGCCGCGGAGTGGCGGCACAAGTCGGTCGAGCTGGCCGCGCACGAGCTCCTCCAGCACCTGGACGAGGTCGCGGGACTGACGGCTGCCGAGGGTCCGCCCTAGCATCGGACCCATGGAGTCCTACGCGCGCGGAGAGACCAGCCCGGCCCTGCTCGAGGAGACGATCGGAGCGAACTTCGAGCGCACCGTCGCCGCGCACCGGGACCGCGAAGCACTGGTGGAGGTCGCGTCCGGCCGGCGGTGGACCTACGGCGAGCTGAACGACGACGTGAACGCCCTCGCGCGCGGACTGCTCGCCGCCGGGATCGCCCAGGGCGACCGCGTCGGGATCTGGGCGCCCAACTGCGCCGAGTGGACGATCACGCAGTTCGCGACCGCGAAGGTCGGCGCCGTCCTGGTGAACATCAACCCGGCGTACCGGACCCATGAGCTGGCGTACGTGCTCAACCAGTCGGGCGTCTCGCTGCTGATCTCGGCCACGGCCAGCTTTTCGAGCACGGGCCGGGAGACGAGCAACTACCGCAACATGATCAGCGAGGTCCTCGACGAGACCCCGGTCAAGCGGGTGGTCTTCATCGGCACCGAGGGCTGGGCCACGCTGGTGCAGTCCGGGGCCGACCAGACCGGTCTGGCCGAACGGCTGGCGGCACTGGAACCGAGCGACCCGATCAACATCCAGTACACGAGCGGGACCACGGGGTTCCCCAAGGGCGCGACGCTGAGTCACCGCAACATCCTCAACAACGGCTTCTTCGTCACCGAGACGATCGGCTTCACCGAGCAGGACCGACTCGCGATCCCGGTGCCCTTCTACCACTGCTTCGGCATGGTGATGGGCAACCTCGGGTGCACCACCCACGGCGCGACGATGGTGATCCCGGCGCCCGCCTTCGATCCGGAGGTCACCCTGCGGGTGATCCAGGAGGAGCGCTGCACGGGCGTGTACGGCGTGCCGACGATGTTCATCGCGATGCAGAACGTCGCGGGGTTCGCCGACTACGACCTGTCCCGCCTGCGCACCGGGATCCTGGCCGGGTCGCCCTGCCCTGTCGAGGTGATGAAGCGCTGCATCAACGAGATGAACATGGCCGAGGTGTCGATCGCGTACGGGATGACCGAGACCAGTCCGGTCTCGACGCAGACGCGGGTCGACGACGACCTCGACCGGCGCACAGCGACGATCGGCCGGGTGCACCCGCACGTCGAGATCAAGGTCGTCGACGCCGCCGGGAGGACCGTCGAGCGCGGTGAGCCCGGAGAGCTGTGCACCCGGGGCTACTCGGTGATGCTCGGCTACTGGGACGACCCGGGGAAGACAGCCGAGGCGATCGACACCGACGGCTGGATGCACACCGGTGACCTGGCGGTGATGCGGGAGGACGGCTACGCGCTGATCGTCGGGCGCATCAAGGACATGGTCATCCGCGGCGGCGAGAACGTGTACCCGCGCGAGATCGAGGAGTTCCTCTACACCCACCCCGACGTCGAGGACGTCCAGGTCGTCGGTGTCCCGGACGAGAAGTACGGCGAGGAGCTGTGCGCCTGGGTGCGGCTGCGTGACGGCGCGGAGCCGTTGACCCCGGAGGCGGTGCGGGAGTTCGCCACCGGGAAGCTGGCGCACTACAAGATCCCGCGCTACGTGCTGGTCGTCGAGGAGTTCCCGATGACGGTGACGGGCAAGGTGCGCAAGGTCGAGATGCGCGAGGAGTCCACCAGGCGCCTGGGGCTCTAGCCTTGCCGGGTGCCGCGCTCCCCGCTCCCGCTCCGCCACGGGCTGAACGCCGCCTGGGCGCGGACGCCGGACCGTGACCCGGCCGCGCCGGCGCCCTGGGGGACGTTCGCCGCGTGGCTGCGGTTCAGGTTCCCCGAGCACGTGGACGTCGACGCGATGCTCGCCGGCCGACGGTTCGTCTACGACGACGGTTCAGCGGTGGCGGCCGAGGACCCGTACCGGCCCAACACCTTCGTCTGGTTCCACCGCGACCTGCGGGAGGAGGTCCCGGTGCCGGGCGCGATCGAGGTGCTGCACCGCGACGACAGGTTGGTCGTGGTCGACAAGCCGGCGTTCCTCTCGACGATCCCGCGGGGCAACCATGTGCTTCAGAGCGTCGTGGTGCGGCTGCGCCACGAGCTCGAGCTGCCCGAGCTCTCCCCGGTGCACCGGTTGGACCGGGTGACGTCGGGCGTGCTGATGCTCTCGACCGAGCGGCGGTGGCGCGGGCCGTACCAGTCGATGTTCGAGCACGGCACGGTCACCAAGACCTACCGGGCACTGGCTGGGTGGCGCGAGGACCTGGAGCTGCCGGTGACGGTGCGGAACCACCTCCGCAAGGAGCGCGGCGCGTGGCAGGCGCAGGTCGTTCCGGGCGCGCCGGTGAACGCGGAGACCCTGGTCGAGCTGGAGGAGCGGGTGGGGGAGAACGCCGTCTACCGGCTCTCCCCGCGCACCGGTCGCACGCACCAGCTGCGCCTGCACCTGCTCGGGCTCGGCATCCCGATCGTCGACGACCCGCTCTACCCCGACGTGCTCGAGGTCTCCGTCGACGACTTCAGCCGCCCGCTGCAGCTGCTGGCCAGCGAGATCGCCTTCACCGACCCCGTCGACGGCACCGAGCGCCACTTCCGCTCGGCCCGCACCCTGCCGCTCACCGCAGACTGAACCCCCGCCGCCGACCGCAGACCGAACCCCCGCTGATCGAGCGCAGCCGAGATCCCCGCCGCCGACCGCAGACTGAACCCCCGCTGATCGAGCGCAGCCGAGATCCCCGCCGCCGACCGCCGACTGAACCCCCGCTGATCGAGCGCAGCCGAGATCCCCGCCGCCGATCGACCTAGCCGGCCGGCGCGACGCGCACCGCGGTCCCGTAGGCGCAGACCTCGATTCCGGTGCCGCCGTACTCGGTGGTCTCGAAGCGGAACGCGACGACCGCGTTCGCGCCGAGCGCCTCGGCCTCGGCGGAGAGCCGGGCGAGTGCTTCCCTGCGGCAGTCGATCAGCAGGGTGGTGATGCCCTTCAGCTCGCCACCCGCCATCGACTTGAAACCGGCGCCGATGTTGGAGCCGATGTTGCGCGACCGCACGGTGAGGCCGAAGCACTCGCCGTAGGTGTGCTCAACCCGCGATCCGGGGATGTCGTTCGTGGTCACGATGATCATGGCGCGAGCCTAGAGGTAGGTTCGGCGCATGACTGCTGACTGGCGCGCCGACCAGGTCGACCGCATCCGGGCTCTCATCCTCGAGGCCGACCCGGAGGCTGTCGAGGAGGCCAAGTGGCGCAAGGCCTCGAACCCCGACGGGGTACCGACCTTCTCGCACGCGGGCCTGATCGGGACCGTCGAGACGTACAAGGACAAGGTCAAGGTCACCTTCGCCAAGGGTGCTTCGCTGCCGGACCCGGCCGGGGTGTTCAACTCCAGCCTCGACGGCGGCACCCGGCGCGCGGTCGACGTGTTCAGCCCCGGCGAGCTCGACGAGGACGCGTTCGTCGAGCTGGTGCGGCAGGCGGTCGCGCTCAACTTGGGCTGAGCGACGATTGAGGTTCGGCCGGCGGGGTAACGACTCCGTTATGACCGACCTCGACCTGACCTTGCCAGAAGAGGGTGACGTCGTGGACCTGATCCTCGACGACCACCGCCGTTTCGAGACGCTGCTGCGCGAGCTGCGCGACTCCACCAGCGACCGCGCCGAGGTGCGGTACGTGTTCGCCACGTTGCACGTCGCCCACTCCGAGGCCGAGGAGGCCGAGGTCTACCCGACGCTGCGCCACGACGACGCGATCGACGCCCACGAGGCCGACCACGGACGCGAGGAGCACGCCGAGGGGAACAAGGCTCTTCTCGACCTGCTCGAGGTCGACGACACCGGCAGCGACGAGTTCGACGACAAGCTCGAGGAGCTCGCCAAGCTCGTCAACCACCACCTCACCGAGGAGGAGCTCTCGATCCTCAACCCGGCGCGCGAGGAGGTCGGCGACGACGAGCGGAGCCGCCTGGGCGCAGCCTTCCTCAAGGTGCGCAACGCGCGGATCGAGGACGGGTGCGGAACCGTGGAGTACGTGCGGCGGGTCGTCCAAGAAGCCCGCGACGAAGGCTTCCTGGACGACTGAACGGGTAAGGAAGACCTGTGAGGCCACCCCCTGCACCCGCCACCCGCACGGTCGCTGTCCTGCTGGCGTCCGTCGTGCTGGCACTGGTCTCGGGGTGCAGCTTCCGGTCGGGGACGACCGAGTCGGACGCAGGGTGGCACACCAAGGCGGATCGGACCCTGGGCACTGCGGTGAGCAGCGTCGGCACGGCCGAGCTGCTGCTGAAGGCGGCGGCCGAGGGCAGGGTGACCCACGCGTACGTCGTCGTCGCGATCCGCGACACGATCACCGTCCTCGGCAAGGACAGCGAGGCGTTCCTCTCGGTGCAGCCGCCGACCGGGCTGCGCAAGGAGCACCTGGCCGCGGTGCAGGCCGTGTCCGCCGCGGAGGACCTGCTGGACCGCGCCTCGGTCGCGGTCACCGCCTCGGACAGCTCGGCCCGGCGCGCCGTGCTGCGGGAGCTGCGCTCGGAGCACGCGTCCCTCAGTGACCTGCAGAGCCGACTCGACAAGTCTGCGCGATGAAGAAGTTCCTGGCGCTCGCCCTCGGCATCCTCACCGCCATCGGCGGCTTCGTGGACATCGGTGACCTGGTGGTCAACGCACAGGTGGGTGCACGCTTCGACCTCTCCCTCGGGCTGGTTGTCGCGGTCGGCGTGCTCGGTATCTGCGTGTTCGCGGAGATGTCGGGACGGGTGGCGGTGTGCAGCAACCGGGCCACCTTCGACCTCGTCCGGGAACGGCTCGGCCCGCGGATGGGTCTGCTCAACCTGATCGCCTCGCTGATCGTGACCGCGCTGACGTTCGTCGCGGAGATCGGCGGTGTCGCGCTGGCACTCGCCCTGATCAGCTCGGTCAACGACCTGCTGATCATCCCGGTCGTCGGGGTCGGTGTCTGGTTGGTGCTCTGGCGGGCGAAGTTCTCGTTGATGGAGAACGTGCTGGGGCTCCTCGGCCTGGCACTGATCGTGTTCGCGGTGGCCCTCTGGAAGCTCTCGCCCGACTGGGGTGCGCTGGTCCACCAGGCGGTCACGGTCGACAAGCCCGGCAACGAGAAGTGGACGACGTACGCGTACTACGCGGTGGCCCTGTTCGGCGCCGCGATGACGCCGTACGAGGTCTTCTTCTTCTCCTCGGGCGGGGTCGAGGAGCGCTGGACGGTGAAGGACCTCAGCACGATGCGTGCGAACGTGTTCGTCGGGTTCCCGCTCGGCGGACTGCTGTCGCTGGCGATCGCCGGCTGCTCCTCGGTCGCCCTGGGGCCGTTGGGGATCGACGTCGCCTCGCTGAGCCAGGTGGCCCTGCCGGTGGCGGTGGCCCTGGGCAAGGTCGGCCTGGCCGTCGTCCTCCTGGGCTTCGTGGCCGCGACCTTCGGCGCCGCCTGCGAGACCGGACTGTCGACGGGCTACTCGCTGGGTCAGTACTTCGGCTGGCAGTGGGGCAAGTACGTCAAGGCGGGTGAGGCAACCCGGTTCCACGTCGTCATCGTGGTGGCGACGTTCCTCGCGGTCGGCATCCTGATGACCGGGGTCGACCCGATCCTGGTCACCGAGGCGTCGGTAGTGGGTTCGGCCGTGGCCCTCCCGCTGACCTACTTCCCGATCCTCGTGGTCGCCAACGACCGCGACTACATGGGCGAGCACACCAACGGGCGACTCGCGAACGCGGTGGGCGTGGTCATCCTCGGGGTGGTCATGGTCGCCGCCCTCG
>JBJMIP010000202.1:0-7918 GCA_045806825.1 Marmoricola sp. | reverse complement strand
TCAGGCGCTCACGGTCGTGCCCGTACTTCTTCTGCAGCTCCTTGACCTTGGGCTGCAGCAGCTGCATGTTGCGGCTGGACTTGATCTGCTTGACGAACAGCGGGATCAGCGCAGCGCGGATCACGAGCGTCAGGCCGATGATCGAGAGCGCCCAGGATGCCCCGGAGGCCGACGGAAGGACCAGGCTCCAGACGTCGTGCCAGGCAACCAGGACCACCGAGACGGCGTAGTAGAGCGGCGTCATGATGAAGCCGCCGATATCTCCGAGGAAACCCACTCAGACTCCTTGAGTCGTGTTTGGTGTTGCAGGGAAGTTCTTGGGGGCCGGCACCGGGTCGTACCCGCCTGCTGCCCACGGGTGACAACGGCCGATACGCCGTACCGCGAGCCAGCTGCCCTTGATCGCGCCGTGCTTCGTGACCGCCTCGAGCGCGTACGCCGAGCAGGTCGGGTGGTAGCGGCAGACCTGCCCGTACAGGGGACTGATCGCGAACCGGTAAGCCTTCAGGAGGCCGATGAGAATCCATTTCATGGTCGGCCTAGACAACGATCGAGCTCGCCCGCTAGATCCCGTGAGCTGGCACCAGCTGCTGCCGGGAGAGCGCGGACGACGAGCAGGCTGCCGCTCGGGAGCGCGGTGATCCGCTCCCTCATCAGGTGGCGTAGTCGTCTCTTCACGCGATTCCGCGTCACGGCCGGGCCGACCGACTTGGCGACGACGAAGCCCACCTTGGTGGGACTACTTGTCGCTTTGTCGACATTCGGCTCCACCAGGTGCACGACCACGAGCGATCCACCGGATCGGCGACCCCGTCGGACCGTGTGCCGAAAGTCTTCGGCTGTGGTCAGGCGGTTGCTCGAGGACAGCACACCGGGCGCCGGCGTCAGACAGCGAGGCTGTTGCGGCCCTTGCGGCGGCGGGCCGACAGGATGGCGCGACCCGCACGGGTGCGCATCCGCAGGCGGAATCCGTGCACCTTGTGACGACGACGGTTGTTCGGCTGGTACGTACGCTTGCTCACGATTACTCCACGCGCTTATCTCGGGACTGCTCTGTTGGGACGTGTCCACCCGGGTCGCACGACGCAGAACGCCGCCAGGAAGCCAGCTGTGACTGGCGAAACTGGCACCGCCTGCCCGCGCGACAGGCTCCAGGAGGAGCCCGGTCGTGGACATGCGGCACCGGTCGAACCGGTTTCGACCTGCCAACGGTACGTGGCGGCCGCTCACAGGGTCAATTCGCCGAGGGGTGAGAGCGTTGAACACGGCAAAAGAGCCGATGATGCACCGCACCGCACCCGGTTTCTCACCGACACGCCGGGCAAACACCGATTCCTGTGGACAACAGTTGATCCACAGGCGTCCCGCTTGTTAGCGTCCGGGCACCGGCCCACCTGAGAAAGCGGACAAGCTAACTCAATTTGGAACTCGCTCACCCTGCACAACCTGTGGACAAAGGTGTGGATCGGACAACCAGGACGAGGAGAGCGCGGTACCACGTGGAATCTGCAGCAGGTAACAACGGTTCCAACGGCCGCGAGCTCGACTATCTCTGGCCAGCAATCCTCGACAGCCTGGCGCCGAACCAGCGCGTCTGGCTCGCCTCGAGCAAGCCGGTGATGCTCGCCGAGTCGACCGCGGTCATCGCGGTGCCCAACGAGTTCACCCGTACCCAGCTCGAGGGACGGCTGCGGACCCGGCTCGAGGACGCCCTGAGCGACAGCCTCAACCGGCCGATCCGGATCGCCGTCACGGTCGACGACACCCTCGCGCCGTCCGAACCCGCGCCGTCCAACCCGCACGCCAACGCCGCCGGCACCACCGAGGGCGGCCGCCCGGCCGGGCTCGCCGAACCCGAGCTCGACGAGTTTCCCGCTCCGTCCGCGCTCAACCAGCAACCACAAATCGGTTCGTCGCTAAGTCACCAAAATGCTTTGTCGACAAATATCCAGACGAGTGCCTCGCTGACGACCGGCATCCCCGACAGCCCGCTCAACCCGCGCTACACCTTCGAGACGTTCGTCATCGGGTCCTCGAACCGGTTCGCCCACGCCGCCGCCGTGGCGGTGGCGGAGGCACCCGGGAAGGCGTACAACCCGCTGCTCGTCTACGGCGACTCCGGGCTGGGCAAGACCCACCTGCTGCACGCGATCGGTCACTACGTCCGGAGCCTCTACACCGGCGCCAAGATCCGCTACGTGTCGTCCGAGGCGTTCACCAACGACGTCATCAACGCCATCAAGGACAACAACACCGCCGCGCTCCAGCGCCGGTACCGCGACATCGACGTCCTGCTGATCGACGACATCCAGTTCTTGGAGGGCAAGCAGTCGACGCAGGAGGAGTTCTTCCACACCTTCAACACGCTGCACAACGCGAACAAGCAGATCGTGATCAGCTCCGACCGTCCGCCCAAGCGCCTGACCCAGCTCGAGGACCGCTTGCGCAACCGGTTCGAGTGGGGCCTGCTGACCGACGTGCAGCCGCCGGACCTGGAGACCAGGATCGCGATCCTGCGCAAGAAGGCCGCCGCGGACCGCTTGCACGCCCCGGCCGACGTGCTCGAGTTCATCGCGAGCCGCATCCAGACGAACATCCGTGAGCTCGAGGGTGCCCTCATCCGCGTCACCGCGTTCGCGAGCATCAACCACCAGGAGGTCGACATGACCCTGGCGGAGATCGTGCTCAAGGACCTCATCCCCGAAGGTGGCGAGCCCCAGGTCACCGCCGGCCTGATCATCGCGCAGACCGCGTCGTACCACTCCTTCAGCATCGAGGACCTCTGCGGCCCGAGCCGTACGCGAGCGCTGGTCACCGCCCGGCAGATCGCGATGTACCTGTGCCGCGAGCTCACCGACCTCTCGCTGCCCAAGATCGGCCAGCAGTTCGGTGGCCGCGACCACACCACGGTGATGAACGCCGAACGTCGTATCCGCAAGGACCTGGCCGAGCGCCAGACCGTCTACAAGACGGTCAACGAGCTCACGATGCGCATCAAGCAGCAGGCGAAGCAGGCCTGACCAGGCTCGGCGAGCCTGTGGTTCATCACAGGAATTGTCGTGGACCGGCTGGGGACGGCCTGTGGAGAAACGGCCACCGGTTCGCACAACCCGGCTCGCGAACCACAGGACGTGTCGTTTACCCCCACCTCGATCCACACCCGCTGGGGACGACGAAAGTGTCGGTGACCTGCAGTTACATGAGTTCTCCACAGGATCCACCGCCCCTACTACTACGACTAGATATCCAATTGATCCCTTCGTCGAACAACAACCGGAACCAAGCGTGGATGGGGACAACTTGATCTCCGCCTCCCGCTCACCCCGCAGGCGTGGCAGGATTCCCAGTCCCGAGGCATGAGTCCTCACACACGAGGCAGCAGACCCGCAGGAGGCAACACCCGTGAAGTTCCGCGTCGAGCGCGATGTGCTCGCAGACGCCGTCGCCTGGACGGCGCGCGCTCTCCCCTTGCGTCCCAGTGCCCCGGTCCTCGCCGGCCTGCTCATCGAGGCCGGTCAGTTCGACGGCGCCGACGGGCTCCAGCTCTCCACCTTCGACTACGAGACCTCCGCCCGGGCAACGCTCAACGCCGACGTGTCGGTCGAGGGTCGAGCGCTCGTCTCCGGACGGCTGCTCGCCGACATCTGCCGCAGCCTGCCGAACAAGCCCGTCGAGATGTCGATCGACGGCGCGAAGGTCACGCTCACCTGTGGTTCGGCGCGCTTCAGCCTCCAGACCATGCCCGTCGAGGACTACCCGACCCTGCCGACGATGCCGGAAGCCCGTGGTCGCGTGAAGAGCGAGCTGTTCGCCCACGCGGTCGGCCAGGCGGTCACCGCTGCTGGTCGCGACGACATGCTCCCGGTGCTGACCGGTGTGCGGCTCGAGCTCGACGGCAGCTCGATCTCGATGCTCGCCACGGACCGGTTCCGGCTCTCCCAGCGTGAGCTCGAGTGGAACCCGTCGGCGCCGGACCTGTCCGCGGCCGCCCTGGTCCCGGCGAAGGTCCTGGCCGACACCGCCAAGTCGCTGACCGGTGGTTCGGAGATCGCGATCGCCCTGTCGTCCTCGGGCTCCGGCGAAGGGATCATCGGCTTCGAGGGTTCAGCCGGCGGCGGGATACGTCGGACCACCACCCGCCTGCTCGACGGTGAGTTCCCGAAGGTGCGTTCGCTGTTCCCGAGCGAGCACCTCACCCTGGCCAGAGTCGATCGCACGGTCCTGATCGACGCCGTCAAGCGCGTCGCCCTCGTCGCCGAGCGCAACACCGCGGTGCAGATGGCGTTCGCCGACGGTGTCCTCACCCTGGATGCCGGTTCCGGCGAGGAGGCCATGGCGAGCGAGTCGATCGAGGCCAACATCACCGGTGACGACCTCACCACGGGCTTCAACCCGCAGTTCCTCCTGGACGGCCTCGGTGCCCTGGAGACCCAGTTCGTCGAGCTGGCCTTCACGACCGCTGCCAAGCCCGTCGTACTCTCGGGAGTGGACTCGCTCGACGGCGACAGCGCGTCGGTCGACTCGGACTTCAAGTACCTGCTGATGCCGCGCCGCCTCCTCTCCTGACGGCCCGGCAGCCAACCGGAAAGGGCAGCTGCGCATGCACCTCGGACTCGTCGGACTCGGGAAGATGGGCGGCAACATGCGCACCCGGCTGCGCAACGGAGGCCACACCGTCGTCGGCTACGACCAGAACCCCGAGGTCTCGGACACGGACTCGCTCGCAGCGATGGTCGAGTCGTTGCCCAGCCCCAAGGTGGTCTGGGTGATGGTCCCGGCCGGTGCGATCACCGACAAGGTGGTCACCGACCTGGCCGGCCTGCTCGGCGAGGGCGACCTGGTCGTCGACGGCGGGAACTCCCGTTGGACCGAGGACCTGCGCCACGCCGAGCAGCTCGCGGCCAAGAAGATCGGTTTCGTCGACTGCGGTGTCTCCGGTGGCGTCTGGGGTCTGGAGAACGGGTACGCCCTGATGGCCGGCGGCAGCGCCGAGGACATCGCCAAGGTGCAGCCGGCCCTCGACACCCTCAAGCCCGAGGGCGAGTTCGGCTGGGTGCACGCAGGCAAGGTCGGGGCCGGCCACTTCTCGAAGATGGTGCACAACGGCATCGAGTACGCGGTCATGCAGGCGTACGCCGAGGGGTGGGAGCTGCTGGAGGCGGTCGACGAGGTCGACAACGTCACCGCGGTCTTCCGGTCCTGGCGCGAGGGCACCGTGATCCGGTCGTGGCTGCTCGACCTCCTCGTCGCAGCGCTCGAGGAATCCCCTTCCCTGGAAGGGATCCGCGGCTACGCGGACGACTCGGGCGAAGGCCGTTGGACGGTCGAGGCCGGCATCGAGCACGCGGTGGCCACCCCCGCCATCACGGCTGCGCTCTACGCGCGGTTCGTCTCGCGGCAGGACGACAGCCCCGCGATGAAGGCGGTCGCCGCCATGCGCAACCAGTTCGGCGGTCACGCCCTGCACACCGAACCGCCCCCCGGCGGGGACGCCGCCAAGGACTAGGGATGTACGTCGACCACCTGTCGTTGCACGACTTCCGGTCCTACGCGACGCTCGAGGTCGAGATCGGTCCGGGCGTCACCGCGTTCGTCGGGCGCAACGGTCAGGGGAAGACGAACCTGGTCGAGGCGATCGACTACCTCTCCAGCCTCTCCTCGCACCGGGTCGCGTCCGATGCTCCGCTGGTCCGCCAGGGCGCGGGTCAGGCCGTCGTGCGTGCGGCCGTCGTCCGCGACGAGCGCCGCGCCGTGCTGGAGATCGAGATCAACCCGGGGAAGTCGAACCGGGCACGGATCAACAAGTCCCCGTTGCCCAAGGCCAAGGAGCTGCTCGGGCTGGTGCGCACCGTGGTGTTCTCCCCCGAGGACCTCGCCCTGGTGAAGGGCGACCCCTCGGAGCGGCGCCGGTTCGCCGACGACCTCCTCGTCCAGCTCGGTCCCCGCTTCGCGGGGACGCGCGCGGACTACGAGCGGGTCCTGAAGCAGCGCAACTCGCTGCTGAAGTCGGCCCGGACCAACCGGCGCGGGAAGCGGGACGACGAGAACCTGCTCTCCACGATGGCGGTCTGGGACGCGCGCCTCGCCGAGCTCGGCGCCGAGATCATGCGGCGCCGGATCGAGCTCGTCGACGACCTGACGCCGCTGGTCGGCAAGGCGTACGAGGCCGTGGCTCGGGGCGCCTCCCGTGATGACGCCGTGCTCACCTACCGACCGAGCTTCGAGGTCGCCGAGGGGGCGGCGCTCGAGCCGGCCATCCTGGCAGAGCTGGAAAGGCGACGCCCCGACGAGCTCGACCGCGCGCTCACCCTCGTCGGACCGCACCGCGACGACATCGTGCTGACGCTCGGGGACCTGCCGGTGAAGGGCTACGCCAGCCACGGAGAGTCCTGGTCGTTCGCGCTCGCCCTCCGGCTCGCGTCCTACGACCTGCTGCGCGCCGGCGGCGACGACCCGGTGCTGATCCTCGACGACGTGTTCGCCGAGCTGGACACCGGTCGACGTGCGCAGCTCGCCGACCTGGTCGCCGACGCCGAGCAGGTACTGATCACCGCCGCCGTTCCCGAGGACATCCCGGGGCAGCTGCACGGACGGCGGTTCACCGTGGCCGGCGGGCAGGTGACCCTCGATGGCTGACGAGCCCGAGGAGCCCGGGTCGGAAGCCGGATCAGGAGCCGGGTCGGAAGCCGGGTCCGAACCGGTCCCGGCCATCGAGCACGACGAGAACGGGCTCGACCTGGCGCGCAGCATCGCCCGCGGACTGGCAGGGCGGACCGGTCCGCTGCGCCGCAAGAACCGCAGGACGCCGCGCAACCTGCCGCGCTCGAGCTCGGCCCACCCGGACGACCGGGACCCGCAGACGCTCGACGCCGCCCTCGGCCGGTTCGTCACCGAGCAGGGCTGGCAGACCGAGGTACGGGTGCACGGGGTCTTCACCCGGTGGCCGGCGATCGTCGGGACGGAGGTCGCCGCCCACGTCTCCCCCGAGTCCTACAGCGACGGCCGGCTGGTGGTGCGCACGGACTCGACGGCGTGGGCGACGCAGATGAAGCTGCTCGCCGCGAACGTCGTCCAGCGCCTCAACGCCGAGCTCGGCGACGGCACGATCGAGGTCATCGACGTGCTCGGGCCGCACGTTCCGAAGTGGACCAGCGGGCGGTTCCGGGTCAAGGGTCGAGGTCCCCGCGACACCTACGGGTGACCGCGCCGGCCTGTGCATGCGAAATGGCGTCGGATCATCGCATCCGAGGCGATCTGACGGCCCTACGGCTGTACTGGACCTCATCCGGACCCCTGGAATGGGGCCAAAGGGCCGTTCCAGGGCCTCTCCGGGGGGATTTTCGCCGCTGATCCCCCCAATCCCCCTGGCCTACCCGTGATTTGAGGGCCCTGACGGGTAGACTGGGCCCCGGTCGTCCGAGCTGCGGAGACGCGCGCAGCGGCGGCCGTTTCTGCGTCTTGGACATCAAGTGAAGAGGAAACCGTGGCGGACGAGAACACCAACGGGACCACCGTCGAAGAAGGCAACTACGACGCCAGCGCCATCCAGGTCCTCGAGGGGCTCGAGGCAGTCCGCAAGCGGCCCGGCATGTACATCGGCTCGACCGGTGAGCGCGGCCTGCACCACCTGATCTGGGAGGTCGTCGACAACTCCGTCGACGAGGCGCTGGCCGGGCACTGCGACCGGATCATCCTGACGCTGCAGGCCGACGGCGGGATCCGGGTCGAGGACAACGGCCGCGGGATCCCCACCGACATCCACCCGACCGAAGGCATCTCGGCGCTGACGATGGCGCTGACCATGCTGCACGCCGGCGGGAAGTTCGGCGGCGGCGGCTACAAGGTCTCCGGTGGTCTGCACGGCGTTGGCATCTCCGTGGTCAACGCGCTCTCGACCAAGGTGATCGCCGAGGTCAAG
>JBJMIP010000201.1:0-4494 GCA_045806825.1 Marmoricola sp. | reverse complement strand
CATCCACCGGATCGTCTCCAACCTGGGCGTCTTCGACGTCAAGGGCGAGGGTGACACCGTGCGACTGCTGTCGGTGCACCCGGGCGTCACCGTGGACGAGGTCGTCGCGGCCACGGGCTTCCCCCTCGCCGTCGGTGACGACGTTGCGGTGACGCGGGATCCCACCGAGACCGAGCTGATGATCATCCGCAACGTCCTGGACCCGAAGAACCTGCGCGACCGCGAGGTCCCGCCCGTCGACGCTGGAGCGACCACGTGATCGAGCAGCTCCTGAAGACGCCGCTGACCGAGCTGGTCGGCGTCAGGCACCCCGTCGTGCAGACCGGCATGGGGTGGGTCGCCGGCCCCCGCCTGGTGGCGGGTACCGCCAACGCCGGTGGTCTCGGCATCCTGGCCTCGGCCACGATGACGCACGCCGAGCTCGAGGCGGCGATCATCGAGGTCAAGGGCCGGACCGACCAGCCGTTCGGCGTGAACCTGCGTGCGGACGCCGCGGACGCGCCGGCTCGCTGCGACCTGCTCATCGAGTACGGCGTCAAGGTGGCGTCGTTCGCCCTGGCGCCCAAGCCCGAGCTGATCGCCAAGCTCAAGGAGCACGACATCGTCGTGGTCCCGAGCATCGGCGCTCCCAAGCACGCGGTGAAGGTGGCCTCCTGGGGCGCCGACGCGGTCATGATCCAGGGCGGCGAGGGCGGTGGCCACACCGGCAACGTCCCGACCACGCTGCTGCTGCCGACCGTGCTCGACGCGGTCGACATCCCCGTGATCGCGGCCGGCGGCTTCTTCGACGGCCGCGGCCTCGCCGCCGCGCTCTCCTACGGCGCTGCCGGCGTCGGCATGGGGACCCGGTTCCTGCTGACCCAGGACTCGCGCGTGCCGCAGGCGGTGAAGGAGCGGTACCTCGCTGCCGGCCTCAACGACACCGTGGTGACGGCCAAGGTCGACGGGATGCCGCACCGGATGCTGCGTACCGACCTGGTCGACTCGGTCGAGGAGTCCAGCGCGCTCAAGCGCCTCGGGCCGACCGCACGACGCACCCTGGCGTTCAAGAAGATGAGCGGCATGTCCTGGCGCGGCCTGATCAAGGACGGTCAGGCGATGAAGCACGGCTCGGAGCGCTCGTGGGCGCAGATGGTCCTCGCGGCCAACACCCCGATGATGCTCAAGGCGGGCCTCGTCGAGGGCGACCCGACCGCGGGCATCCTCGCCTCGGGACAGGTGGTCGGCGTGATCGACGACCTGCCCACCTGCGAGGAGCTCATCGACCGCGTGGTCACCCAGGCGGCTGCGTCGCTGGCGCGGACGGGCTCCTACCTGGTCTGATCGGCGTTGTGACCGAACCTGGAGTCGTCGACCGTGCGATCAAGTTCGCACTGACTGCGGTCGGAGCCCGACAGCTGGAGGCGCGACCGAGCGACACGTTCTACGACGCCCCGGCCCAGGTCCCGGACCGGCCCGGCGAGCTGCTCAAGGCCGAGCCCGGTCGCTTCTACATCGACCCGTTCCGCCTGATCCCCGCGCCGGCCCGCGTCGAGCGGATCATGTTCACCACCACCGACCGGCTCGGGAACACCATCCCGGTCACAGGCACGGTGATGACCCCGACCCGACCGCGGACCAAGCGGGACGACCGGGGGCTGGTCGCCTTCGCGGTCGGGACCCAGGGCATGGGCACCCAGTGCGCCCCGTCGCGGCAGATGGCAGCCGGCCGGGAGTACGAGTCGGTGTTCATCACCGGCCTGCTGGCCCGCGGCTACAACGTCGTGGTGCCCGACTACCAGGGCCTCGGGATGCGGGCCACCGACCAGCGCACGCACACCTACATGTCCCGCCAGGTCCAGGGGCACGTCGTGCTCGACTCGCTGCGCGCCGCCCAGCAGCTCGGGCACGCGGACATCCCGCTGGACGGTCCCACCGCGATCGCCGGCTACTCCCAGGGCGGCGGCGCGGCCGCGTCCGCGGCCGAGATCTGGCACGAGTACGCACCCGACCTGGACGTGCGGGGTGCCGTCTGCGGCGCGGTGCCCTCGGACTTCCCGCTGGTCGCCCGGATGCTCGACGGCAGTCCCTACTTCGCGTTCCTCGCCTACGCCCTGGTCGGGCTGTCCAGCGACTACGCCGTCGACCTGAGCCCGTTGCTCAACGAGCGCGGGCTCGAGGTCGCTGCCGCGGTCAGCGACCAGTGCATGTTCGAGTCGTTGCGCCGCTACGCCTTCACCCGCTCGAACACGCTGACCGCCGACGGCCGCTCGGTCGGCTCGATGCTGCGCGAGGAGCCGTTCGCGACCATCGTCGCGGAGCAGAAGCTCGGGGACGGCCGCTACCCGCGGATGGAAGCCCTGGTCTCGCACAGCCGGCTCGACGACGTGGTGCCGTTCGAGTGCGGGCGCGGCCTCGCCGAGCGCTGGGCCGGCCAGGGTGGACGGGTCCGGCTCTCGGTGAACCTCGCCCCGACGCACGCGGCGGCCGCGCTCACGTCGTACGGGACCGCCTTCGCGTTCCTCAACGGACGGTTCGCGGGCAGGCCGATGCGCGCCAACACCAAGCGCTACCTGCACAGCCTCGTGGAGGCCGGTCCCGGAGCGTCAGCGGACTAGTTGCCGAGCCCAGCCGGTAGGCACTTCACGATCTTGGTCCGCAGCGCGACAGCCGCGATCTCGTCGCGCCTGGAGGGGATGTAGGTCTTGTTGGCCTCGATGATCGCCTTGAGCGCGCGGTCGGAGATGTTCGACTCCTCGAGCAGCTTGGCGATGCAGTCGGCGGCCTTCGTGCTGACCTTGCTGCCGTCCTCGCCCAGGAACGACCCCTTGCCGCCCTTGGTCAGCGCCTGGGCGAGATCGTCCTGCGACGGCCGGGAGCCGCCACCCCCGCACGCCGTGGTCGCCAGCAGCACGCTGAGCGCGACCACCGCACCGAACTTACGCATCCAGTCCTGCTTCCTGCTCAGAGCCGCTCGATGATGGTGACGTTAGCCTGTCCGCCGCCCTCGCACATCGTCTGCAGCGCGTAGCGGCCGCCGGTGCGCTCCAGCTCGTTGAGCAGCGTCGCCATGATCCGGGTACCGGTGGCGCCAATCGGGTGGCCGAGTGCGATGCCACCGCCGTTGACGTTGACCTTGTCGAGCGGGATCTCCAGCTCCTTGGCCCACGCGAGCACCACGGACGCGAACGCCTCGTTGCACTCGAACAGGTCGATGTCATCGACGGTCAGGCCGGTCTTCTCCAGCGCGTGCCGGGTTGCCCGGATCGGGCCGGTGAGCATCCAGATCGGGTCGTCGCCCTTCACCGAGAGGTGGTGGATGCGGGCGCGCGGGGTGAGGTCGTGGTCCTTCACGGCCTGCTCGGAGGCGATCAGCAGGGCCGAGGCACCGTCGCAGATCTGGCTCGCGACACCGGCGGTGATGCGTCCGTTCGGCGCCAGCGGCTCGAGCGCCGCCATCTTCTCCAGGCTGGTGTCGCGCGGGCACTCGTCGGTGCTGAAGACCGTGCCGTCGGCCAGCGTGACCGGCGCGATCTCGTTCTCGAAACGGCCCTCGGCGATGGCGGCCTTGGCGCGGTTGTGCGAGTTCAGCGCGAACTGCTCCATGTCCTCGCGGCTGATGTCCCACTTCTCCGCGATCATCTCCGCGGAGTTGAACTGGGAGACCTCGACGTCGCCGTAGCGCTTGACCCAGCCCGGGGACTCGGCGAACGGCGTGGTGAAGCCGTACTGGTCCGCGACCAGCATCGCGGCCGAGATCGGGATCGCGGACATGTTCTGCAGCCCCCCGGCAACCACGAGGTCCTGGGTTCCCGACATCACACCCTGGGCCGCGAAGTGCACCGCCTGCTGGCTGCTGCCGCACTGCCGGTCGATGGTCACGCCGGGCACGTGGTCCGGCAGGCCGGCGACCAGCCACGCGGTGCGGGCGACGTCTCCTGCCTGCGAGCCGATCGTGTCGCAGCAGCCCATGATCACGTCGTCCACGGCCCCCGGGTCGATCCCGGTGCGCTCGACGAGCGCGCTGAGCACGTGTGCGCCCAGGTCGGCGCTGTGCATGCTCGCCAGCGAACCGCGGCGCTTGCCGACGGGGGTGCGGACAGCGTCGATGATGTAGGCCTCAGGCATGACTGATCCCTTCCAGGAGGATTGCGAGGTACTGGTCGGCCACGTCGGCCGGCGTGAGGGCGCCGCCGGGGCGGTACCAGCGGACAGCGACCCAGACGGTGTCGCGCAGGAAGCGGTAGACGAGGGCGACATCCAGGTCGGCGCGCAGCTCTCCGCTCGCGACGCCCGCCTCGAGCAGGCCGGTCCACAGCGTGCGGAACTTGCGGTTCCGCTCGATCAGGTAACCGAAACGCTCGAAGGTCGCCAGGTAGAGGCCGTCGGTCTGGAAGATCGCGACCTCGTTGCGGTGCTCGCCGATCGCCTCGAAGGACGCCCGGACGACGGCCTCGAGCTTGGCCCGCGGCGTCTGGTCGCTGGCCTCGATGGCGTCGTAGGACTTCCAGAGCT
>JBJMIP010000200.1:0-6917 GCA_045806825.1 Marmoricola sp. | reverse complement strand
CGCCCGGGTAGGCCTCGCGGCCCGGCGGGCGGCGCAGCAGCAGCGACACGGCGCGGTAGGCCTCGGCCTGCTTGGTCAGGTCGTCGAACACGATCAGGACGTGCTTGCCGTCGTACATCCACTGCTGGCCGATGGCCGAGCCGGTGTACGGCGCCAGGTACTTGAAGCCCGCGCTGTCGGAGGCGGGAGCCGCGACGATGGTCGTGTACTCCAGCGCGCCGGCCTCGTCGAGGGCGCCGCGGACCGACGCGATCGTCGAGCCCTTCTGGCCGATGGCGACGTAGATGCAGCGGACCTGCTTGTCCGGGTCGCCGGTCTCCCAGTTCTGCTTCTGGTTGATGATCGTGTCGATCGCGATGGTGGTCTTGCCGGTCGCGCGGTCGCCGATGATGAGCTGGCGCTGGCCGCGGCCGATCGGGGTCATCGAGTCGATGGCCTTGATGCCCGTGGCGAGCGGCTCGTGCACCGACTTGCGCTGCATCACGGTCGGGGCCTGCAGCTCGAGCGGGCGCTGGACCTCCGAGACGATCTCGCCGAGGCCGTCGATCGGGACGCCGAGCGGGTCGACGACCCGGCCGAGGAAGTTGTCGCCGACGGGGACCGAGAGGATCTCGCCGGTACGGCGGACCGTCTGGCCCTCCTCGATCTTGTCGAAGTCACCGAGGATGACGACACCGATCTCGCGGGTGTCGAGGTTCAGCGCGATGCCGCGGGTGCCGTCCTCGAAGAGGAGCAGCTCGTTGGCCATGGCCGAGGGCAGGCCGGTGACGCGCGCGATGCCGTCGCCGGCCTCGGCGACCGTGCCGACCTCTTCCTTGCTCGCCGCCTCCGGCTTGTAGTCGGCGACGTACTTCGCCAGGGCGTCGCGAATCTCTTCGGGACGAATCGAAAGGTCCGTCATCTTGGTGCCTACTCTCTAGCTCTGAGTCTTAGAAGTTCGGTGGTCGTCTGGTACCCGGCGGTCAGCCGGTCACCTTGCGCCGTGCGTCATCGACCCGCGCGGAGATGCTGCCGTCGACGACCGAGTCGCCGATCTCCACGCGGATGCCGCCGACCACGCTCGGGTCGACGATGGTGTTCAGGTGGACCGGACGCGGGTCGCCCTGCGCCAGCGCCCGGGACAACCGGGTGCTCTGCTCGTCGGTCAGCGGCTGTGCCACCCGGACGGTGGCCACGACGCGCTGACGTGCGGACGCCGCGGCCCGGCCGTACGCCTCGAGGGCCTTGGTGACGGTGCCGTGGTTGCCGTTGACTGCCTCGCGGGCCAGCCGGACGGTCGCGCTGCTCGCCTTGCCGTCGAGGATCGACTGCACCAGGCCCTGCTTGTCGGCGACCGAGCGCACCGGGTCCGAGAGCGCCGAGCGCAGGTCCGGGTTCTCCACGACCGCGCGGCCGAAGGCGAAGAGCTCGTCCTCGAGGCGGTCACCGTCACCGGCGCGGTCCGCGCCCTTGACGACGGCGATCACCGCGAGCTGCTCCAGCGCCTCGGGCAGGTCGCGGCTGGAGCCCCAACGGGCGCCTGCAGCACTTGCGACCAGGTCGAGGACCGTGCCGTCGAGGTGGTTGCCGAAGACCGACCTGGCGAGGCCCGAGCGGGCCGCGGACTCGGTCGACGGGTCCGTCGCCGCACGACGCAGGGCGACCTGGTCGCGCAGCACCGCGGAGGCCGCGAGCAGGCCGTCGCCGACCGCGGCACCATCGGCGCCACCGTCGATCACGGCACTGAGCTCGTCGGTCAACCGAGCGACGGACGATCCGGAGGAACCCAGCATCAGCTGACCCCGGCGCCCGCGTCGAGCTCGTCGAGGAAGCGCTCGACGACGCGGCTCTGGCGAGCCTGGTCCTCCAGCGACTCACCGACGATGCGGCCGGCGAGCTCCGTCGCCAACGAGCCGACCTCGCTGCGCAGCGTGGTGACGGCCGTCTGGCGGTCGGCCTCGATCTGCGTGTGCGCGTGCTCCACGATGCGCGCCGCCTCGGCCTGGGCCTGCTCCCGCATCTCGGCGACGATCGCTGCACCCTGCTCGCGGGCCTCCTCGCGGATGCGGGCGGCCTCCTGCCGGGCGTCGGCGATCTGCGCCTTGAACTCGTCCTCGGCCGAGTGGGCCTTGGCCTTCGCCTCGTCGAGCTCCGCGAACTGCTGGCGGATCGCATCCTGCCGGGCCGTCATCGCCTTGTTGATCGGCGGGACGATGTACCGGGCGATGATGAAGAACATGATCGCGAACGCGATCAGCTCCACGACGAACGTGAAGTTTGGTACGAGGAAGTTGCTCTCGAGCGGTGTCATCTACTCACATCCCTGTCGCTCTGCGGACGGCAGAGAGGTCACTTGCCGCCGAGCACGAAGACGAACAGCGCCATGAAGGCCAGGTTGATGAAGAACATCGCCTCGACCAGACCGACGGTCAGGAAGAAGATCGTCTGCAGGCGGCCCTGGGCCTCCGGCTGGCGCGCGACGCCCTCGATGTAGGACGAACCCGCGAGGCCGTCACCGATACCGGCACCGATAGCACCGCCGGCAAGGGCGAGGCCGCCGCCGACGAAGGCGCCGGCGAGGGTGATGGCCTGCTCAGTGGTCTTGACTGCCATGTCTCTCCTTGAGTTCCACGTCGATCACTCGACGTCTTTGTTGTACAGCTGGTACGGCTGAGCGGGTGCTCAGGCCGCGAGTTCGGGGGTCTTGCTGTCGTGCTGGTCAGCGTGTGCTGCGTCGTGCTCGTCGCCGTGGCCCGCGCTGGCCATCGCGAAGTAGAGGACCGTCAGGAGCGCGAAGATGAACGCCTGCAGACCGCCGATGGCCAGGTCGAACATCTTCCAGGCGATGTTCGCGATCGGCATCCCGAAGTACCACGGGATCGCAGCGATCAGGGCCAGCATGATGCCGCCGGCGAAGATGTTGCCGAAGAGTCGCAGCGCCAGCGTGACCGGCTTGACCAGCTCTTCGAGGATGTTGAGGGGCAGCAGCACGGGGTACGGCTGCACGAAGTGGCTGAAGTAGCCCTTGACGCCCTTGGTGCGGATCCCGTAGACCCAGACGCTTCCGACCGCGAAGAGGCCCATGGCGTAGGTCAGGTTGGTGTCCGCGGTCGGCGCGGGGAGCGCGTGCAGGCGTCCCGGACCGAACTCGCTCGGGATCAGCTCGAGCCAGTTCGCGATCAGGATGAAGAAGAACAGCGTGATCGCCAGCGGTGCGACGTACGGGTGCACCTTGCCGAGGTTGTCCTCGACCTGCTTGTTGACCTCGCCGACGACGCTCTCCCAGATCAGCTGCAGCTTGGTGGGCACGTGGTCCTCGGTCTGGCGGGTCAGCGCGCGGCGGACCAGGAAGCCGAGGAGCAGCACGATCGCCCCGGCGATCAGCGTGCTGGTCACCGTGTCCAGGTTGACGGTGAACCCGAACCACTCCCGCGTCGGGTGCTCACCCGGCGTGATGTGGATCTCGAGAGGCACGAGTGGGGTCACTGGTTCTTCAGCTCCTTCAGAAGCGGGATCGCGGTCATCACCAGGGAGATCAGCCGGAAGATCGCGAGTCCGAGCAGCAGCCCGATCCCAGCCGGCCAGAAGGCTACTGCGATGCCGATGGCCACGATCGCCAGGACCGTCAGGCGGACGATCGTCGTCCGGGTCATCTGACCGCGGGTCGGCTCAGCTCCGGAGGTGATGATCCGGAGCAGCCAGTACTCGGTGTGCACGAGGTTGACCAGGCCGAGGAGGACGCCGCCGGCGATGCAGCCGGCGAGGGTCCAGTTCCCGTACTGGCCGAACCAGAGTCCGAAGACCATCAGGGCCAGCGCGACCAGGAGCGTCTTGCGCTGGTCACGCAGGACGCGACCGATCGTCGCGTGCTCGGGGACCTCAGCCGAGGCCTGCACGGACGTGCCCGGGAGTTCGTCGGTCATCATCGCTCGCCTCCTCCGCCGCTGCAGCCGTGGGCACGATCAGCCACGGAGGGCGCTGCGGACGCGCAGCACGAAGGCCGCGCAACCAGCGAGGATGCCGAGTGCGATCCCGACCAGCACCCCGACCGGGGACGAGTCGAACGCGTCGTCCGCGAGCAGGCCGAGGACGAGCCCTGCGACGACCGCACCCGTGAGGACACCGCCGAGACCGATGAGGTCGCGGCCGCGCAGGCCGCTCGCACTCGCGTCATCGGGCATCCAGTCCGGTCCGTTCCAGGGTTCATGGGGAGAGCGCCAACCGGCGCGCCACTGGCGGGCAGCCAGGCGTCAGCGGGCGGCAACGTTCGGAAACTATCACAGCCGCCGGAAGGCCCCACGGGCGCGAAATTCAACCCGGGAACGGGGAGTCGCGAGGTGGTCGTCATGGCGGCCTTCTGGGTCGTCGTGGCGGCGGTGGGTGAGTGCTTGTGAAAACTAGCACGAGCAGTTCCCGCGGCGGAAATCGGGGTCAGGATTGGTGGTCCGGGGCCCTGTCCCCGAGGCGGTCGACCGGCGTCTGGAGCTGCGGGACGACGAAGGTGAGCAGCAGCGTGACGACCCCGGCCGCGCCGACCGCGATCACGCTCACCGGACCGGTGTAGAGGCTGATCACGACCGCACCGACGCCGATCAGACCGGACCACATCCACATGATCAGCACCGCCCGACGCTGGCTGTGGCCGAACTCGAGCAGCCGGTGGTGCAGGTGCTCCTTGTCCGGCTGGTAGAACATCTGGCCGCGCCGGGTCCGCCGCACCACCGCGAGGACCAGGTCGACGAAGGGCACGACCAGGATCGAGATCGGCAGCAGGATCGGCAGCAGGATCGCCAGCGTGGTGGTGATGGTGCCCCCGGTGCCGGTGAGCTGGACCCCGGCGAACTGGCCGGTCAGGGTCAGCGTCGAGCCGGACAGGACCAGGCCGAGCAGCATCGAGCCGGAGTCACCCATGAAGATCCGGGCCGGGTAGAAGTTGTGCGGCAGGAACCCGACGCAAGCGCCCGCCAAGCAGGCGCACAGCAGCGCACCGGTGATCGCCAGCGTCTGGTTGTTCACGTCGGCCAGCCGGTAGGAGAAGACGAAGAACGCCAGCGCGCCGATGCCGACCATCCCCCCGGCGAGGCCGTCGAGGCCGTCGACGAAGTTGATCGCGTTGACGGTGCCGACGATCAGCACGATCGAGATGAGCATGGCCTGGGTCGGGTCCAGCGTGAGCTGGCCGGTCTGGCCGGGCACCCGGATCGAGTACAGCTGCACCCCGTTGAGCACCAGGTAACCCGCGGCCACCACCTGGCCGCCCAGCTTGGTGAGCGCGTCCAGCTCGAGGAGGTCGTCGACCACCCCGACCAGGCAGATGATCGTGCCCCCGACGAGCACCACCCGGGCATCGTCGAAGACCTGCGGCTGGGAGAGCGAGAGGAACGGCAGGTGGTGGGCGAGCAGCAGCCCGGCCCAGAGCCCGCCCAGCATGGCCACTCCCCCGAAGTACGGGATCGGCACCGCGTGCACGTCGCGGTCCCGGACCTGGGCGACCGCGTTGAGCCGCATCGCCAGCTCGCGCGCGACGACGCAAAGCAGGTAGCTCGCGACCGCCGCGATCAGGAAGACGAGGAGGTACTCACGCACCTGTGCCCTCCGGCCCGTCCGGGCCGACGACGGCGACCTCGACCTCGGCCAGCACCGCGCGCAGCTCGTCGACGCTGATCGCGCCGACCCGCAGGACCCGCGGTTGCGCACCGGTGCAGTCGACGATCGTCGAGGGACGGTCGTCGGCGGTCGGCCCACCGTCCAGGATCACCGTGACGCTCTCCGCGAGCATCTCCGCGGCCTGGTCGGCGTCGGTGGCGGCCGGACGTCCGGTCAGGTTCGCCGAGGAGACCGCCAGCGGGCCGGTCCGGGCGAGCAGCTCCAGGGCGGTCTTGTCGTGCGGCATCCGCACCGCGACCGTTCCCCGGGTCTCACCGAGGTCCCACTGCAAGGACGACTGCTGGCGGACGACCACGGTCAGCGGGCCCGGCCAGTACTTCTCGACCAGCACCCGGGCCCAGCTGGGCAGCTCGCGCGCCAGCGCGTCCAGCGTGGCCGTCGAGCCCACGAGCACGGGCGGCGGCATCTCGCGGCCGCGCCCCTTGGCGTCGAGCAGCCGGCTCACCGCAGCCGGGTCGAAGGCGTCGGCACCGAGGCCGTAGACGGTGTCGGTCGGCAGCACGACCAGCTCGCCGGCGCGGATCGCGGTGGTCGCCGCAGCCAGTCCAGCCTCGAGCAGAGCATCGTCGGTGACGTCGTAGCGGGTGGACACGGCACTCATCGTGCCAGTCGCGCGGTCAGGTAGCGCGGACGACCTGCCAGGTCCTGGTGATCGCGTACGTCGGTCCAGCGTCCGGTCCCCGCGAAGACGCCCGGCGCCGACTCCCCCTGCAGGTCCGCGTGCTCGGCCCCGACGACCCCGCCGGGGCGCAGCAGCCGGGCGGCGACCTGTTCGAGCACCCGCATCGCCTCGAGCCCGTCGTCGCCGGAGAACAGCGCCAGCGCCGGGTCGTGGGTCCGGGTCTCCTCGTCGACCCCCTCGAACTCGGTGAGCGGGATGTACGGCGGGTTGCAGACCACCACGTCGACGGTCCCGTCGAGGTCGGCGAACGCGTCCGCCATGTCGCCCTGGCGCAGCTCGACGCCGGTTCCGGCCAGGTTGCGCTCGGCCCACGCCACCGCACCGGGGTCCAGCTCGACGGCGTGCACGTCCGCGCCGGGCACCTCGTGCGCGAGGCTGCGCGCGATGGCCCCGGAGCCGGTGCACAGGTCAACGACGACCGGGCTCCGGTCCGCTGCCCCGGCGGCGGCCAGCGCCTGCTCGACCGCCCAGCCCGCGAGCAGCTCGGTCTCGGGACGGGGCGTGAACACGCCGGGGCCGACCTGCAGGTCGACGTACCGGAAGCCGGTGGAGCCGGTGAGTTGGTTATTGGGTGTTGTATGGTAAGTGG
>JBJMIP010000199.1:0-24069 GCA_045806825.1 Marmoricola sp. | reverse complement strand
GTTCGGGCGCTGGAACACCATTCCGATCTGCCGGCGGACCTCGACCGGGTCGACCTCGCTGCCGTACAGGTCCTGCCCGTCGATGACGATCTTGCCTTGCACCCTCGCTCCGGGGATCACCTCGTGCATCCGGTTCAGCGAGCGGAGGAAGGTCGACTTGCCGCAGCCGGACGGACCGATCAGCGCGGTCACCGACCGGGCCTTGATCGTCATGTTGACGCCCTCGACGGCGAGGAAGTCGCTGTAGTAGATGTTCAGGTCAGAGACATCGATGCTCTTGGCCATGGGCTGACTCTCTCAGTGTCCGGTCTTGGGGGAAAGGACCTTGCCGAGGACGCGGGCAAGGATGTTCAGGGCCATCACGATGATGATCAGCACCAGCGCAGCGCCCCACGCCATCTGGCGCAGGACCTCCGGGTTGCTGCCCGGGTAGGAGTAGCTGGTGTAGATGAACACCGGCAGGCTGGCCATCTGGCCGCTGAACGGGTTGGTGTTCAGTGAGTCGGTGGCGCCGCAGATGATCAGCAGCGGGGCGGTCTCGCCGATGACGCGGGCGATCGCCAGGGTGACGCCGGTGATGATGCCGGCCATCGCGGTCGGGATGACGACCTTGAGGATCGTCTTCCACTTCGGCACGCCCAGCGCGTACGACGCCTCGCGGAGGTCGCCCGGCACCAGCTTGAGCATCTCCTCCGAGGACCGCACCACGATCGGGATCATCAGGATCGAGAGGGCGACGCTGCCGCCGAAGCCGAACTGCGTGCCCGGTCCGACGATGATCGAGAAGAGCGCGTAGGCGAACAGGCCGGCCACGATCGAGGGGATACCGGTCATCACGTCGACCAGGAACCGGATCCAGCCGGCCAGCCGGGAGCTGCCCCCGTACTCCACGAGGTACACCGCGGCCAGCAGGCCCACGGGCACCGAGATGATCGCGGCGCCCAACGTGATGATGAGCGTGCCCATGATGGCGTGGTAGATGCCGCCCGGGCCGTCGAGGACGTTGCGCATCGTCCAGGTGAAGAACTTGATGTTCAGGGAGCCGCTGCCCTCGGAGACGACCTTGTAGAGCAGCGACACCAACGGGATCAGCGCGATCACCAGCGCGGTCCACACCAGCGAGGTGATCAGCCGGTCGGTCGCGCTGCGGGCGTTCTCGACCAGCCGCGACCAGGTGGTCAGGCCGACCAGGTAGATGAGGGCGGAGACCACGGCGATCGGGGCGATCCCCCAGCCGAGGGTCAGGCCGATCAGCGTGCCGGCAGCGATCGCGATGGCGACCGCGATCAGCGGCGCGAAGCGGGGCAGCCGCGGGTGCTGCAGCGTGCGCCCGATCACGACCGGCGGCTCGGGGACGACGGTGGTCACTACTTCCTCCCGGTCTCGTAGCGGCCGACGATCGCTCGGGCCGAGAAGTTCACGACGAAGGTGATCACGAACAGCACCAGGCCCGAGGCGATCAGAGCGTTGCGCGCGGTGCCGGTCGCGTCGGCGAAGGTCAGCGCGATGTTGGCGGCGATGGTCGACGGGTTCGTCGAGGAGATCAGGTTCCAGCTGACCACGCCGCTGGCCGAGAGCACCAGGGCCACGGCCATGGTCTCGCCGAGCGCCCGACCCAGGCCGAGCATGGCGGCGGACACGATGCCCGAGCGGCCGTACGGCAGCACCGCGAGCCGGATCATCTCCCAGCGGGTCGCGCCGAGGGCCAGGGCGGCCTCCTCGTTCAGGCGCGGGGTCTGCATGAAGATCTCACGGGTGATCGCGGTGACGATCGGGAGGACCATCAGCGCGAGCACGATGGCCGCGGTCAGGATGGTCTTTCCGGTGTTGGACGCCGGGCCGGCGAAGAACGGCAGCCAGCCGACGTGCTTGTCCAGCCAGTCGTAGATCGGGACCATCTTGGGCCCGAGCACCCCGATACCCCAGAGGCCGTAGACGACCGACGGTACGGCGGCGAGCAGGTCGACCAGGTAGCCGATCGCCGTGGCCAGCCGCCGCGGAGCGTAGTGGGAGATCGAGAGCGCCACGCCAAGGGCGAGCGGGACCGCGATCAGCAGCGCCAGCACAGCGGCGAGCAGGGTCCCGAAGACGAGCGGCCAGACGTAGGACAGGAAGTTGCTGTGGCCCTTGAGGTCGGCCGGCCCGGCGGTGAGACCGGGGGCTCCCTGGATCACCAGGAAGATGCCGACGCCGGCGAGAGCGACCAGGATCGTCAGGCCGGCAGTACGGGTCAGGTTGGAGAAGACCAGATCGCCCAAGCGTCGCTTGGGCGATCCGGTCTTCGTCACTTCTGTGCTCACGGGAACAGTGTGCCCCGTTGACTTACTTCGCGGCGATCGTGTCGATGATCGCGGCGGCCTTGGTCTGCAGAGCGGCCGGCAGCGGGGCGGAACCCGCGTTGGTCGCAGCAGCCTTCTGGCCGTCGGTGCTGACGACGTACTTCAGGAAGCCCTTGACCAGGTCCAGCTTCGCAGAGTCGTACGTCGGGCAGGCGATCACGTACGACGCCAGGAACAGCGGGTACGCACCGGCCTCGGTGGTGGTCCGGTCGACCTTGATCGCGAGGTCACCCTCGGTCCGGGTGTCGTCGAGCGGGGAGACCTCGAGGGCCTTGGCAGCGCCCTCGGCGGACGGCGCGGTGAAAACGTCGCCGACCTTGATGCTGGCCTTCGACAGGTCGCCGGCCTGGCTCTCGTCGGCGTAGCCGATCGAGCCGTCCTTGATCGCGGCGATGACGCCCGAGGTACCGGTCGCGGCCTCGCCGGTCTTCAGCGGCCACACCTTGTCCGGGTCGAACTTCCACGCGCCCTCGCCGGCCTTGTTCAGGTAGTCGGTGAAGTTCTTGGTGGTGCCCGACTCGTCACCGCGGTGGACCGTGGTGATGGCCGTGCTCGGCAGCGTGACGCCGTCGTTGTCGGCAGCGATCTCCGCGTCGTTCCACTTGGTGACCTTGCCGGAGAAGATGTCGGCGATGGTCTTGGCCGAGAGGTTCAGCTTGTCGACGCCGCTGAGCTTGAAGACGACGGCGATCGGGCTGACGTAGCTGGGAACCTCGAGGGCGTTCTGGCCGCCGCAGCGGGCCTTGGCAGCGTCGACCTCACCCTTGGTGGGGTCCAGAGCAGCGTCGGACGCAGCGAAGTCGATCGCGCCGGCGTTGAACTGCTCGACACCCGCGCCGGAGCCGGACGGGTCGTAGTTGACGGTGACCTTGGGGTTGTCGGTCTGGAAGCCGGCGCGCCATGCCTTCATGGCTGCTTCCTGGGCACTCGAGCCGGCGCCCTTGATGGTGCCGGACAGCGAGCTCTTCGTGTCGGTGCTGCTCTCGTTACCGGCGCCGCATGCGGACACCGCGAGGCCGAGCGCGAGGGTGGCGATGCAGGGGGCGGCCACGCGCCGGAGGACAGTGCGGTTCACTTGATTCTCCTGTTGTCGTAAGCGACTTGTCACCAAGGAACGTAGGAAGACGAAGTGACCGGTCCGCACGGTGAAGGTGAACGCAAGGTGAACGAGGCACGGCCATGTGGCATCGCTCCCGCGGGAATGAGGCCCAGGTCACGTCTTCCGGCACTCAGCGGACCAGGTAGCGCTCCGTCGCCACGACCTTCCCCTTGCGGTGGTGCACCACGACGATCTCTCCGGGTGACAGCGGCTCCTCGGTGATCCCCAAGGACTCCAGGATCTGCGGCAGCACCGGCCGGTGGGTGCACAGCACGGCGTTCTCCTTGGTGACCAGCAACGAGGACACGGTGGTGGCAACGGTGACCGGAGTTGAGTCCTCCTCGTTGATGCCGGGAACCGCCTCGATGGCCAGCACGTGGTCGCGGGCGTACGGCGCCACGGTGTGCAGGCACCGCAGGCTGTCGGAGGAGACGATCCTGCTGATCCCGAACGCGGAGAGCACCGGGATCAGCGCCCGCGCCTGCATCCGGCCGACGGTGGTCAGCGGCCGCTCGTCGTCGACGCCCGTCCAGGTGCTGCGCTTGGTCGCGCGACCGTGCCGCGCCACGACCAGCGCAGTGGTCCGCTTCGCGTGCTGGAGGACCTCGTCGAGCAGCTCGATGTCGTCGGCGTAGGTCAGCATCGCCCGGGCCTTGTCGAAGTCGAACCAGGCGACCTGGTCGATCTCCTCGTTGACCTCGTACGCCGACACGTCGGGGTCTCCGACGACGCGGCCGACCCAGTAGTGCACCGTCTTCACCTTGCCGCCGGAGACGGCGTACACCTGCCGCGTCAGCGGGCGGTCCAGCCGGATCTCGACCCCGGTCTCCTCCAGCACCTCCCGTACGGCGGTCGTGGTGATGTGCTCGCCGTCCTCCTGCTTGCCCTTGGGCCAGGCCCAGTCGTCGTACTTGGGCCGGTGCACCAGCAGCACCTCACCGCCGTTGTCCTTGCGCAGAACCACTGCGCCGGCAGCGACCACGTCCGCTCCACGAGCCGGGACGGGGACGGAGGGCAGGTCCTTCGGGGCCATGCGGATAGTGTCACCGGCATCCAACCGTTTGGGGAAGTCGGAGGACGCAGTTGTGGCTGAGCGCCGCCGGACCGTCGCGATCGCGGTGATCCTCCTCGTCGTGCTGAGCGCGCTGGTCGTGATCGGGGTCCGGTTCCTGGCCGACCGCAACCGCACCGACCTGCGCAGGGCCCTCGACGTGGTGCCGTCCTCGACGCTGCGGCTCTCCTTCACCGACTGGGCCGCTGTCCGCAGCACGGTGCACTCGAACCCGGGCCAGGACCCGAGCGACGAGGCGATCGACCGGCTGATCAGCCGCGGTTACGACACCGACCTCACCGCTGCCTCCAGCATCGACGACTCCGCCAAGGCGCTCCAGGAGCACTTCGGGTTCTCGCCGGCCACGATCGACTGGGAGGCGTTCGCCCAGGGGCGGTCGGGCGCCACGATGGTGGCGCGGATGCCGGACGGCTTCGACTTCGACGCCGTCAAGCGCAAGCTCGCCTCCGCGGGGTTCACCAAGCCCCAGCACGACGACGGCGTCTGGAAGGGCGGCGTCGACCTGGTCGCCACCATCGACCAGACGATCACCCCGGAGCTTCAGTACATCGCCGTGCTGGCCGACCGGCACCTGATCGTCAGCAGCGACACAGAGGGCTATGCCAAGGCCGCCGCCGCGGTCGCCGGTGGGCACGGCAGGTCGCTGGGCGACGTGGCGTCGGTCCGCGACGTCGTCTCCCCCCTGGCCGAGCCCGCCGCCGCGATGGTGTGGGCCGAGGACTTCGCCTGCAGCGACCTGGCGATGTCCCAGGCCTCGACCGACGACCAGGACACCGGCACCTCGTTGGTCGACCGGGCCGGCGGCATCGCGCCGCTCTCCGGCCTGGTGATGGCGCTGGGCACCGACCGGAGCCTGACCGTCTCCGAGCTCTTCGACTCCCAGCGCGCGGCCAAGCAGAACCTGCAACCCCGCGCCAAGCTGATCGTGGGACCGGCGCCCGGTCGCGGCGGTTCGTTCAGCGACGACCTCACGCTGACCAAGTCGCACACCGACGCCTCGACCGTGCAGCTGGTGCTGAAGCCGCGGACGAAGACCGGCTTCGTGCTGTCCGCGCTGGACAGCGGCCCGGTCTTGTTCGCGACCTGTTGAGCGAACCGCTCGGCGCAGGGCTACCGGCTGACGCGCTTGAGGCGGTTGTAGCCGAACGCGACGACCCGGCGCAACGGCCGGCCTGACGGTGTGTTCCGGAACGACTCGACGTAACGCTCCACCGCACGCTGCAGGCTGGCGGCCAGCACGGCATCCAGGTCCTGGTCGGGCAGCACGCGCCGGGCCACGTGGCGCCACAGCCGCTCGTCGATGCGG
This sequence comes from Marmoricola sp., assembly GCA_045806825.1. Taxonomy (GTDB): domain Bacteria; phylum Actinomycetota; class Actinomycetes; order Propionibacteriales; family Nocardioidaceae; genus Marmoricola. Next base: position 18,253 of record JBJMIP010000199.1, on the reverse strand, counting down.
GTGCGGTGGGCGAGCAGCGCCTCGGATGCGGCCAGCTCGGCGGTGAAGTCGGGCCGCATCCGGCGCGGCACGTAGGAACGTTCGTTCAGCCGGGTCTCGGTGAGCGGCGTCCCGAGCCACTGCCCGACGCCCGCGACGAACGCCGGGTTCTCGACCAGGTCGACGTGGGCCATCGCGTCCAGGCGTGCGATCGCGGCCTCGGCGATCTCGTCGTCGTGCGCCGGGTCGATGAAGCCGTCAGCGGGCAGCCGTGCGTGCGGCCAGGCGAGGAACCGGGCGATGGTGTTGTCGGTGTTCGCCGCGACCACGGGCTCCTGCAGGTAGTCCGCCAGCGGCTTCCAGGCGACCCGGAAAGCCTCGGCCCCCGACCCGAAGTGGCGGATGTCGAACTCGGTGACCGCACGGCTGTGCATCCACTGCGAGAGGATCCGTGACCGCGGGTTCCGCAGGAAGGTGATGTGGTCCGCGTCCGGGTAGCGCGTCATCGTGGTGTACGGCCCGAAGTGGCCGGCGACCAGGGTCGCGTCCTCCGGGAGCTCCTCCGGCGTCAGGTACACCATGTCCCGTGCCACCTGGCTGAGGTCGCTGAACTCGTCGAAGCCACCGGCCAGGGCGGTGTCCATGCCCTGCACGTAGCTGGTCGGCTGGAGCGCGGCGTACAGGGCCGCGGTCAGCGATGTTCCGGCCGTCTTGGGGATGTGGCTGAACACCAAGGGACGACCTGGGGCGAAGGTTCGCATGGTGGTCAGCTCTGCTCCCGAGACACGATCAGGTGGTCAGCGAATCCCCCGGGGCGGATCTTATCGCGAAATGTGCACTTCCAGCCATTTCGCGCCGCTTGTCTCAGCGACGGCGGTGGTGCTGGGCGACCAAGGTGTCCTGCAGGTTCAGCAGCGGCGCGTCACCGATCGGCTGGCTCTGCGCCCACGTCCCGTCGGCGTGCAGGTCCCAGGCCGACGTACCGGCGTCGAAGGCGAGGTCGAGCAGATCGCCCACCTCGCCGACCAGGTCCGAGCTCGGCAGGTTGACCAGCACCTCGACGCGGCGGTCCAGGTTGCGGTGCATCATGTCCGCCGAACCCAGCCACGCCTGCGGCTCGCCGCCGTTCTCGAACCAGTAGATCCGGCTGTGCTCCAGGAAGCGGCCGAGCACGGAGCGAACCCGCACCGTCTCGCTCAGCCCCGGTACGCCGGGCCGGACGGCGCAGATGCCGCGCACCAGCAGGTCGACCGGTACGCCGGCCCGCGAAGCCCGGTAGAGCTCGTCGATGACCGCCTCGTCGACGACCGAGTTCGCCTTGAAACGCACCCGCGCCGGGAGGCCGGCCTGGTGGTTGGCCACCTCGGCGCGGATCCGGTCGATCAACCCGGAGCGGACCGAGTCGGGCGCCACCATGATCTGGTCGTAGGACGCGTTGCGCGACCAGCCCGAGAGGTTGTTGAACAGGTGCGCGACGTCCTCACCGATCGTCTCGTTCGTGGTCAGCAGGCCGAAGTCCTCGTACAACCGCGCAGTCTTCGGGTTGTAGTTGCCGGTGCCGATGTGGGTGTAGCGGCGGATCCCGTCGGGCTCCTCGCGGACCACCATCGCCAGCTTGCAGTGCGTCTTGAGGCCGACCAGGCCGTAGACCACGTGGCAGCCGGCCTGCTCCAGCTTGCGGGCCCAGCGGATGTTCGCCTGCTCGTCGAAGCGTGCCTTGATCTCGACGATCACCAGCACCTGCTTGCCGGCCTCGGCGGCGTCGACCAGGGCGTCGATGATCGGGGAGTCGCCGGAGGTCCGGTAGAGCGTCTGCTTGATCGCGAGCACGTGCGGATCGGCGGCAGCCTGCTCGATGAACCGCTGCACCGAGGTGCTGAACGAGTCGTAGGGGTGGTGCAGCAGCACGTCGGAGCGGCTGACTGCCTTGAACACGTCGACCGGCGATGCGGACTCGACGGGCGCGAGCAGGCGGTGCGTCGAGGGCAGGAACGCCTCGAAGCGCAGGTCCTGGCGGTCCAGGTCGGCGATGCCGTGCAGGCCGCGCAGGTCCAGCGGACCGGGCAGCCGGACGACCTCGTCCTCACGGACACCGAGCTCGGAGACCAGCAGGTTCAGCACCCGGGTGTCGATGCTCTCCTCGACCTCGAGGCGCACCGGCGGACCGAAACGACGCCGCAGCAGCTCCTTCTCCAGGGCCTTGAGCAGGTTCTCGGCGTCGTCCTCCTCGACCTCGACGTCCTCGTTGCGGGTCACCCGGAAGGTGTGCACGGCGCGCACCTCCATGCCCGGGAAGAGCCGGCGCAGGTGCTCGCCGATGACGTCCTCGAGCGGCACGAACCGCTGGTTGCCCAGCGCCACGAACCGGCTGAAGCTCTGCGGCACCTTGACCCGTGCGAAGTGCTCCTTGCCGGTCTTCGGGTTCGCCACCAGCACGGCGAGGTTCAGGGACAGCCCGGAGATGTAGGGGAACGGGTGGGCCGGGTCGACGGCGAGCGGCGTCAGTACCGGGAAGATGCGGTCCTTGAAGATCTTCTTGCAGTGCCGCTGCTCGTCGCGGTCCAGGTCCTCCCAGCGCACCAGCTGGATGCCCTCGTCAGCGAGCGCCGGGATCAGCTGGTCGCGGAAGACCTCGGCCTGGCGGGCCATCAGCAGCGAGGCCTCCGACCAGATCTGGGCCAGCACCTCCTTGGGCATCAACCCCGAGGCCGAGCGCACGGCCACGCCTGCCGCGATCCGGCGCTTGAGGCCGGCGACCCGCACCATGAAGAACTCGTCGAGATTGCTGGTGAAGATGGCCAGGAACCGCGCCCGCTCGAGCAGCGGCACGGCCGGGTTCTCGGCCAGCTCGAGCACCCGCTGGTTGAAGCGCAGCCAGGACAGCTCGCGGTCCAGGAAGCGGTCCTAGAACCCGCCCTGGTCCAGGTCGTCGACCTCGGCCTCGTACGGCGGGTCGACGTCGAAGGGGGCCACCACCCGCAGCGCGGACTCCAGCGGCCCCTCGCTCGCGTCCGCCGGGAAGGTGTCGGTGCTCATGGGGTCAGTCTGACAGCAGCAGGTGAATAGCCGGTGAAGTAGTTTTCCACCCATGTCCTCCGTGATGACCGCTGTCGAGACCTTGATCCTGCGTGCGGCGCTCAACCTGCCCGAGCGGGTGCAGCGGGCCCTGCTCCCCAAGCCGGTGGTGATCGACGGCCAGACCCTCGCCGCCGAGACCCAGGTGATGCTGGCGCTGCAGGCACTGACCAAACAGCCCGGTCTGGGGATGCTCCCGGACCTGCGCGCCAACCGCACCCAGGTCGTCACCCAGGGGGGCATGGTCGCCGGTCGGCAGCCGATCGGCGGTGTGCGCGAGCTGACGGTGGACGGCGGCAACGGCCCGATCCCGGCCCGCCTCTACATCCCCGCCTCGCGGCTGCGTGACGACGCGGTCCCGACGCTGCTCTTCATCCACGGTGGTGGGCACGGGTTGGGCAACCTGGACAGCCACGACGGCGCCTGCCGGTACCTGGCCGAGCGGTCCGGTGTGCAGGTGCTCTCGGTCGACTACCGGTTGGCTCCGGAGGCCCCGTTCCCGGCCGCGGTCGAGGACTGCTTCGCGGCGTACCAGTGGCTGGTGAAGCACGCGGACAGCCTGAACGCCGACACCGCCCGGCTCGCGGTCGGCGGCGACTCGGCGGGCGGCAACCTGGCGGCGGCCACGGCGCTGCAGGCGGCCGAGGCCGGTCTGCCGATGGCGTTCCAGCTGCTGATCTACCCCGTCACCGACTTCGAGAACCGGTCGCGCAGCCGGGACCTCTTCGACGGCGGCGGCTTCTTCCTGGAGCGCCCGGGCATGGACAAGCTGCGCGACTGGTACCTGCCCGCGGGCACCGACCGGTCGCACCCGCTGGCCTCGGTGCTGCTGCGCAAGGAGTTCCCCGCCGGCCTTGCGCCGGCGTTCATCGCGACCGCCGGGTTCGACCCGCTGCGCGACGAGGGCGAGGCCTACGCGCGGGTCCTCGCCGAGCACGGCGTCCAGGTCGAGCTGCAGCGCTACCCGGCGATGATCCACGGGTTCTTCAACATCGTCGGCGCCGGGCGGGAGTGCAAGGCGAACGCGGCCGACGTCGCCGACCGGCTGGGACGGGCTCTTTAGCCAGCCAGTTTCCCGACCACGAAGAACACGACCAGCATCACCAGCAGGCCGAGGGTGACGCCGCCGAAGACCAGCCACTTGAGCCGCTTCTCCCGGTCGTCGTCGGTCACCACTGCGGGCGCCTCGCTCCGGAACCCTCAACCAACGACGCCACCGCGGTACTGGACCTCGGTCCGCACCGTGGTGAAGCCCTGCCGCTCGTAGACGGCGATCGCCGGGGCGTTGTCGCCGTCGACGTACAGGATGACCTCGTCGACGCCCTGGGTGGCCAGGTGTGCCAGGCCGACGTTGGTCAGCACGCTGCCGAGCCCGCGGCCGACGGCCTTCGGGTTGGTGGCCACGACGTAGACCTCGCCGTACGGCGGGTTCTCGTCGCGGTGCACCTTGGTCCAGTGGAAGCCGAGCACCTCGGGGTTGGCCGGGTCCTCGTCCTCGGGGACGGCCAGGAACAGGCCGTTCGCGTCGAACCAGGCCTCCTTGCTGCGCTCGAGGAAGTCCTCGTGGGTCAGGTGGCCCTGCTCGGGGTGGTGCGCGAACGCCGCGGCGTTCACCTCCAGCAGCCCGGCCTCGTCGGCCGGGGTGAAGGTCCGCACCCGTACGCCGGCGGGCGGGTCGATCGGGATGACCGGATCGGAGGTCGGGCGCGCCATGATCCGCAGCTCGCGCTCCTTGTGGATGCCGAGCTTGGAGGCGATCCGTCCGGCGGACGGGTGGTCACCGTGCGACCAGGCCTCGATCCGGCCGACGGTCGCGGCCGCCTCGGCCAGGGCGAGCCGGGCGAGCTCGGTGCCGGTGCCGCGGTTGCGCGCCATCGGGTGCACCGCGATGTCGAGGATCTGGCCGTGCAGCAGCGCGAAGCCGTCGTCCCCGAGCCAGAGCGCGGCGTCGCGCAGCCCGCGGTACTTCAGCTGGAGGCAGGCCTGCTCGTTGAGGGTGATCACGCCGTCGGCGACGTCGCACGCCTCGGCGATCCGGCGCACCTCGGCGGCCGGGTCGCTGCCGTCCCCGGAGCCGCCGTCGGTGAAGAAGCTGGCAGGGTCGATCCGGTTGATGCTCAAGCCTGTACGTCCTCGCGCTCGCGGGTCTTGTCCTTGGGGGGCAGCACGAACCGGTACCCGACGTTGCGCACGGTCCCGATCAGCGACTCGTTCTCGGGGCCGAGCTTCGCGCGCAGGCGCCGCACGTGCACGTCGACGGTACGGGTGCCGCCGAAGTAGTCGTAGCCCCACACCTCCTGGAGCAGCTGCTCACGGGTGAAGACGCGCCCCGGGTGCTGCACCAGGTACTTCAGCAGCTCGAACTCCTTGAAGGTGAGGTCGAGCGTGCGACGGCCGAGCTTGGCGGTGTAGGTGGCCTCGTCCACGACGACCTCGCCGCCGCGGATGATGTGCGCCTCGGGGTCGTTGCCGTCGCGGGCGCTGTCCATCCGGCCCAGGGCCATCCGGATGCGGGCGTCGATCTCGGCCGGGCCGGCGGTTACCAGCAGGACGTCGTCGATGCCCCAGTCAGCGGCGACGACGGCGAGACCGCCCTCGGTCAGCACGATCAGCACCGGCTGGTCGGAGCCGGTGGTCCGGATCAGGCGGCACAGGTCGCGGGCGTGGGCCAGGTCGCGGCGGCCGTCGATCAGCACCAGGTCGGAGTCGGGCGCCTCGAGCAGCGCGCTGCCCTCGGCGGGCAGGATCTTCACCTGGTGCGGCAGCAGGGCCAGCCCGGGCAGCACCTCGGCGGACGGCTGGAGGGCGCTCGTCAGCAGCAGCAACGTACTCATGCCCAGATCACCTCCGACAGCCGATGGGGAAGGATATCGAACGTGAGCACCCCGTCAGACCAGGATCGGCCAGTCCGCGGACAGGTCACCCTGCGCTACTGGGCGGCGGCACGTGCCGAGACCGGGATGGCGCAGGAGCAGGTGCCGGTCGACGGCCCGGTCCCGCTCGCCGACCTCGTCGCCGCTGCACTGGCCCGCCACGGCGGATCGGAGCGGCTGCGCGCGGTGATCAGCAGCTGCTCGGTGCTGGTCGGTGACCGGCCGGTGGGCAGCGCCGACCCGGCGTCGGTGCTGGTCGCGCCGGGGGAGTCGGTGGAGTTCCTGCCGCCTTTTGCCGGAGGCTGAAATTCGTAGAGCGCGGAGGCTGAAATTCGTAGAGCGCCGGAGGCTGAAATTGCTGGAGCGCCGGAGGCTGAGTTCTGGAATCGGTCAGGCTCAGCACTCGTATTCGGCTATCGTCACGCCGTTACCCGACCCCTCGTGAAGCAGAGAGTCCGTACATGAGCACCGTCGCCGTCGAGCAGGTCCTGGCCGACTTCCTGAACCGCATCGAGAAGATGCCGGAGAGCCTCACCCCCGACCTCACCCTGTACGCCGACGGCATCGGCCTGGACTCCCTGGACGCCGCCGAGCTGTCCGCGGTGCTCGAGGACGAGCTCGGCTCCAGCCCGTTCGACGCGAGCGAGATGCCCGAGACCGTCGGCGCCATCATCGCGTTCTACGGCGCGGCAGCCGCGTCCTGATGGGCCGCGAGCCGCGCGTCGTCATCGTCACCGGCGGGAGCCGGGGTCTGGGTGCCGGCATCGTCCGGTCCTACCTCGACTCCGGCGACCTGGTCGCCACCTGCGCCCGGTCGATCACGCCCGAGGTCGAGGCCTGGCAGTCCGACCCGGCCACCGCCGACCGGTTCCTGTGGGGCTCGGCCGACCTGGCGAAGGTCGAGGAGGCGGACGCCTTCGTGAAGGCCGTCGTCGAGAAGTGGGGCACGGTCGACGTCCTGATCAACAACGCCGGCGTGGCCCGCGACGGCATCCACAGCCAGTTCTCCGACGCGGACATCGACACCGTCGTCGACCTGAACATCAAGGGCACCCTCTACGTGACCCGCGCCGTCAGCCGGAAGATGCTGGTCAAGCGCAGCGGGCACATCGTGAACATCTCCTCGATCGTCGGGCTCTCCGGCTACCGCGGGCTGGCGACCTACAGCGCCACCAAGGCGGCACTGGACGGGATGACCCGCGCGCTCGCCCGCGAGCTCGGCTCCCGCGGGATCGTCGTGAACGGCGTGGCTCCCGGCTACCTGAAGACCGAGATGAGCCACGGCCTCGACGGCGACCAGCTCAACCAGATCGTGCGTCGTACACCGGCCGGCCGGTTGGGCGACCCGGAGGACATCGCCCGGGTCTGCCAGTTCCTCACCGACCCGGTCAACAGCTACCTGACCGGCCAGGTCATCGTGGTCGACGGCGGCCTCACGGCGTAGGCGGCAGCTCCAGCGCGGTCTCCTCGGGGCTCTCGTCCCCGTGGTGCCCGCCGCCCGGTCGTGACCGGTGCGCGGCGAGGGCGAGCATCAGGCAGCTGATCACGCCGACGGCGGCCATGGTGATGCCGGCGGCGACCAGGCTCTCGGCGCGCGAGGCCAGCCAGACCCCGATCACCACGAACGGCGTGAGGGCGATCTCGATCCAGGACGCCTGGCCGCCGTGCCCGCGGCCCTGCAGGATCGCGATCAGCACCCGGCGGAAGCTGAGCAGGCCACCCGCGGCGATCAGCCAGCGCGCGCACTCGGTGGCCCCGGTGAACTCCTCGCCGAACGCGAGCCGGATCGTCGGGGCCGCGATCACCTCGAGACCGAGCACCGCGGCCAGGATGATCGCGCCGGAGAGAACCACCCAGCCGCGCACCACCAGGCGCTCGCGCTCCGGATCGCCCTGCGCCACGGCGATCCGCGGCAGCGCCACCAGCGCCAGGCTGCCGCCCAGGATCGTGGTCAGGCTGGCCAGCGAGAACGCCGCGGAGTAGAGGCCGAGCTGGGTGTTGCCGAGCAACGAGCCGACCAGGGTGCGGTCGATGGACAGCCCGTCGATCGGGCCGACGCTGCCGACGTGCGTCTTCTTGGTGAGCACGAAGAGCTCGCGCCCGTCGAGGCGGTGGCTGGGGTCGTGGGTCGGCTTGCGCAGCGCCAGCACCCGGACCAGCGAGGTCAGCAGCGCGCTGCCGATGATCAGCGCGAGCGTCTGCACCGCGTCCAGGTTCGCGCCGACGGCGAAGGCCAGCACGAAGGCGAGGCTGGTCACGACCTGCGGCGCCAGGCTGGTCAGCGCGAAGGACAGCAGCGGGGTCCCCTCGCCGAGCATCGCCCCGATCAGCAGCCGCAGCCCCATCGTCTGCAAGGTCATCAGCGCCAGCGCGACCGCCAGCGCGTACTTCAGGCCGCCGCTGTCGTGCCGCTCCAGCACGAGCAGGTAGCCGGCCGCGACCACCGAGGGGACCAGCGAGATCAGCAGCAGCCGGGGGAGTAGGTGCCCGAGACCGTCGCGGGCCGTGAAGCCCTTGTCGGCCAGCAGCTTGGTGATCGCGTTCGGGAGCCCGCCGCCGAGGGTCAGCTGGGAGGCCATCAGCGCCAGCGAGGCGACCAGCACCACCTGGCCGCGCCCCTCGACGCCGAGCATCCGTGAGGCGAGCACGGCGTTCACCGTGGACAGCAGCTGGGTCAGGATCGACGCGCCCACGACCGCGAGCCCGGTGATCGCGCCGCTGGGCTGCTGCGGCCGCTCCGGCGGGGAGGCGGCTCTGCCCGGGGTCTCGGACGCGATCTCGGGGCGGGGCACCGGAGCAGGATACGTTTCTGCGGTTCGGGCTCGGGCGCCGAACGCACATGCCAGACTGTCGCCGCCCGTACGCCGTTCGCAGAAGGAGCCCGAAGCGTTGTCGTCGCTGACCCACAAGGCGCTGATGTTCCTCTACGGACGCGGGTTCGAGGTACGCCGCCACCCGGCCGTCCGCCGGGCCGCGATGTTCTCCCAGCACGGGATCGACCTGGTCCTCGACGTCGGCGCCGCCCACGGCGGCTACGGCGAGCAGGTCCGCAAGTTCGGCTACCAGGGACAGATCGTCTCCTTCGAGCCCCTCGACACCGCGTTCGCCGAGCTTTCGGCGACGATCGCCGGGGACCAGCGCTGGTCGGCCCGCCAGGTCGCGCTCGGCAGCGAGCCGGGGGAGTCGGTCATCAACATCGCCTCCAACAGCGACAGCAGCTCGCTGCTCCCGATGGAGTCGGCGCACACCGACGCCGAGCCGAGCGTCGGGTACGTCGGTCAGCAGACCGTGACCGTGGCTCGCCTCGACGACCTGATCGACGAGATCTCGACGCCGCAGAGCCGGATCTTCCTCAAGATCGACGCCCAGGGCTTCGAGAAGGAGGTCCTCGCGGGCGCCCAGGAGACACTGAAGCGCTGCCGCGGCCTCCAGCTCGAGCTGTCCTTCGTGCCGCTCTACGCGGGCGGGATGCTCATCGACGAGGCCATCTCCACCGCCTACGCGGCCGGTTTCCAGATGGTCAGCGTCGAGCAGGGCTGGGCTGCCGCGTCCGGGCAGATGCTGCAGGCCGACGGCGTCTTCTTCCGGATGTAGCCCACGGCGTTCCGGACCGAGGTAGATCCGGTATCGTCGCTTCTCGCATGGCAGTGGGGTCGTGCTGGGGGACGGACAGACGGGAAGAAATCCGCGTCTGGGGTTGAGGGAGTTCGCGAGTGTCTGTTTCTGCACCCAGTCTCAAGCAGCGCGCAGCCAAGGTGCTGCCCGCCTCCCTCGTGGAGACGCTCGACCAGCTGGTCTTCAACCTCCGCCGCGGGCGGGTCCGGTTCGTGCACTGGTTCTTCGGCCTGTTCGGTCAGAACGTCGTGCGTCGCTCGGACTACTACTCGACGCTGCCGGTGCTCAAGGAGATCGAGGCGACCCGCGAGCGCTGGGAGCGCCCGAGCGAGCTCGCCGGTCTGAACATCGAGCTGAACACCCTGGAGAAGAACCTCGGTGCGCTCGCGGACAGCTGGGAGCAGGAGTTCCGCGCCGCCGTCCCGGACCACGCGGTCAACGCCTCCCAGGGCTTCGGCCCGGGCTACCCGGCCTTCGACGCCCGGACCCTCTACTACATGGTGCGTGAGCACAAGCCGGCCCGCTACCTCGAGGTCGGCTCGGGGCTGTCCACCTACTACGCGAGCCTGGCCGGTGCGACGAACGCCGCCGAGGGCTCCCCGCTGGCGATCACCTGCATCGAGCCCTACCCGTACGACGCCCTGGCGAAGCTCGAGGGCATCGAGCTGGTCCAGGCCTTCGTCCAGGACGTCCCGGTCTCCAAGTTCGAGGAGCTCGAGGACGGCGACGTGCTGTTCATCGACTCCTCGCACGCGCTGAAGATCGACAGCGACGTGGCGTACCTGTTCCTCGAGGTGCTGCCGAAGGTGAAGCCGGGCGTGTTCGTGCACATCCACGACGTCCCGTTCCCGTTCAACACCCCGTTCCCGGCGTCGACCTGGCTCTTCGGCGAGCGGCCGCCGGTGTACTGGAACGAGGCGATGATCGTGCAGACGTTCCTGGCGTTCAACGACTCCTTCGAGATCCTGCTGTCGACGCCGATGGTGCGGCACTTCGACGAGCAGTTCCTGCTCGAGCGCTTCGAGGACTACACCGCCCTGGCCGAGGACCTGAACCCGCCGTCCTCGCTGTGGCTGCGCCGGGTCCGGTAGGCCCGATCGGCTAGTCGCGAGGGGCGAGCCGCGGGTACTGCTTGGCCCAGGACCGGATCTCGTCGGCGATCTCCTCGCCGATCCACCGGTGCATCTCCGGGGTGTAGTGGAAGCCGTCGGTGTTCGGCTCCACGTCCGGCGGCAGCATCCGGGCGGCGATGTCCGGGATGGGCACGAGCCTGATCTCCGGGTTGTCGTAGTCCGCGACGAGCCGGCGCAGCATCTCGTTCATCTGCGCTGTGCGCTCGGTCATGCCCGGGAACCAGCCCCGGCCGCGCTGGCCGGGGGGCAGGAACTCGAAGAGCATGATCAGCGGCTGCCCGACCTCGCGGGTGCGGTCGATGTAGGTGCGCAGCTCCTTGTCGACCTGGCGCAGGGTCCGCCCGAAGCCGCGGGCGCCGACGACCTTGTCCAGCCGGCACTGGAGCTTGGCCAGCGCCATCCAGATCTTGCGCAGGAAGTAGGTCCGGTAGAGCTCACGGACCCGGCCGGGGCGCGTCTTCAGCGAGTTCGCGTGCCGCTCCAGCCAGCGCGGCAGGAAGAGGTGGATCACCTCGTAGTAGCCGTAGGACAGGATCACCACGTCCGGGGACCAGGCCTTGACCTGCTCCTCCCAGGTACGGAAGGCCAACCGGGTCGGCTCGCTGGCCACCGCGGCGGTCCACACGTTGGCGCCGTGGCCCGAGAGCAGCAGCGACTCCTCGATGACCCGGCTGAAGAGGAAGTCCTCGCGCTGCTGGGGCTTCGCGGAGATGTCGTGCATCAGCGACGCGCCCTTGACCAGGACGCGGATCGGCAGTGGTTGCGGCACGGACATCAGGAGCACTCCAGAGGATCGATCGGCGGTGCGTCGGTCGACAGCGGTCCGGACAACTTTATCCGCGGCCGGGCTCGGGGATAGGCGGAATCGCGGCGTCCACCTCGCCCGCGATCCAGTCGCCGAGGATCCGGCGCATCCGCGGGGAGTAGTGGAACCCGTCGGGGACGGGGTCCTCGCCGGGGTCGAGACGGGACGCGAGCTCGGCGACCGGGACCAGTCGCACGCCGGGGCTCCCGAAGCCGTCGACTATCGCGGCGAGCGCGGTGTTCATCCGGTTGATGCGCGCCTGCATCCCCGGGAACCACTCCGGCGCCGTACCGCCCGGTCCGAGCAGGCCCAGCACCAGGACCAGCGGGCTTCCCGGGGCGACGCGGCGGGAGCGCTCGATCAGCAGGGAGTAGTCGGCGACGACCCGGCGTACGCGACGTCCGAAGAACCGGTCGCTGATCCACGGGTCGAGGCGACGCTGCACCTGCGCGAGCAGCTTCCACGTCGGGCGCAGCACCCAGCGGCGGTACCCGGTGCGGACCGGCCCGCTGCGCCACTCGAGGGTGTTGACGCGCCGCTCGAGCCAGTGCGGCAGCAGGCCGTGGATGCACTCGTAGTAGCCGTAGGCGAGGACCAGGACGTCGGGGCTGGTGGCCATCACCTGGCTCTCCCAGCCACGGAGGCCGGCGCTGGTCAGCTCGCCGGCGACGCCGCGGTTCTCGAGCTCGCAGGGTCGGCCCCGGTCCAGCAGGCCGTTCTGGATCCAGCGCGGGAAGCTGTACTCACCGGGGGTGCCGTTCCAGTCCGGGACCATCACGGCCAGCGAGGAACCCTTGACCAGCACCCGGACCGGGTGCGGAAGTGCACCGTTCATGTCGTCCCCCAGGTCGTGCGTCAGGTGTGCAGCAGCCGTTCGACGTCCTGGCGGTCCGCGTCCACCATCAGCCGGGCCAGGTCGAGCGCGGTGGTCTGCGCCCGCCAGTCGAGCAGCTCGGCCGCGCGAGAGGCGTCGCCGATCAGGGCGTCGACCTCGGAGGGACGTTCGAAGCTGTCGTTGTGGCGCACGTGGTCGGTCCAGTTCAGACCGGCGTGGGCGAAGGCGGCCTCGCAGAATTCGCGCACCGTGTGGCCGACGCCGGTGGCCAGCACGAAGTCACCCGGCTCGTCGGCCTGCAGCATCCGCCACATGCCCTCGACGTACTCGGGTGCGAAGCCCCAGTCGCGGACGGCGTCGAGGTTGCCGAGCTCGACGTGGTCCTGGATGCCCGCGGAGATCGCGGCGACGGCCTTGGTGATCTTGCGGGTCACGAAGTTCTCGCCGCGTCGGGGGGACTCGTGGTTGAACAGGATCCCGGAGACCGTGAACAGGCCGTAGGCCTCGCGGTAGTTCACCGTCACCCAGTGCGCCTGCAGCTTGGAGGCCCCGTACGGCGAGCGCGGGTGGAACTTGGACTCCTCGCTCTGCGGCGGCGGCGTCGAGCCGAACATCTCCGAGGTGCTGGCCTGGTAGAACCGGCACTCCAGGCCCGCCGCCCGGATCGCCTCGAGCAGGTTCAGGGTGCCGATCGAGTTGGTCGACGCCGTGTAGTCCGGCATCTCGAAGGACACCTTGACGTGGCTCTGCGCACCGAGGTTGTAGACCTCGTCCGGGCGGATCTCGCGGATCAGGTTGACCAGGCCGACGCCGTCGGTCAGGTCGCCGTAGTGCAGGTGCAGGGTCTGGTCGGTGTGCAGGTGGTCGATCCGGCCCCGGTTCATCGACGACGACCGCCGGACCAGGCCGTGCACCTCGTAGCCCTTCCCGAGCAGAAGCTCGGCGAGGTAGGAGCCGTCCTGGCCTGTGATGCCGGTGATGAATGCGCGCTTCATGGTGTGGCGCAGCCTAGCGGCCACCGCCGCCGGGGCTCCCACGCGTTGCCCGAATCTGCTGCGCTAGACCGGACCCCGACCTAGAGTGAGGTCGCGGAACCGGTAGGTTCCTGCCGTGCGTGTTCTGGGCGCGCCCAACCTGACTTCTGGAGGAATCCGTGAGCAATGTCGATGTGCTGGTGGCCGGTGGCGGTGGGTTCATCGGAGGCCACCTGGTCGCCGACCTGCTGAGCCAGGGCAAGACGGTCCGCTCGGTCGACGTGAAGCCGATCGAGGAGTGGTACCAGGTCCACGAGGGCGTCGAGAACGTCGTCTCCGACCTGTCCAAGCTCGACAACGCGCAGTCGGCCACGGCCGGCGCACGCGAGGTCTTCCTGCTCGCCGCCGACATGGGTGGCATGGGCTTCATCGAGAACAACAAGGCGCTGTGCATGCTCACGGTGCTGACCAGCACGCACCTGCTCGAGGCCGCTCGCGACCAGGACGTCGAGCGCCTCTTCTTCTCCTCCTCCGCGTGCGTCTACGCCGCCGGCAAGCAGACCGACGCCGCCGTGACCGCGCTGGTCGAGGCCGACGCCTACCCGGCGATGCCGGAGGACGGCTACGGCTGGGAGAAGCTCTTCACCGAGCGGATGTGCCGCCACTTCGAGGAGGACTTCGGTCTGACCACGCGGATGGCGCGCTACCACAACGTCTACGGCCCGAACGGCACCTGGACCGGTGGCCGCGAGAAGGCTCCGGCCGCGGTGTGCCGCAAGGTCGCCACCGCCGCGATCACCGGTGACCACAACATCGAGATCTGGGGCGACGGCGAGCAGACCCGCTCGTTCATGTACATCGACGACTGCGTCAAGGGATCCCAGATGATCCTGGCCGGCGACAGCAACGAGCCGGTGAACCTGGGCAGCGACGAGCTGGTCAGCATCAACCAGCTGGTCGACATCGTCGAGGGCATCGCCGGGATCAAGACCACCCGCAACTACAAGCTGGACGCCCCTCAGGGCGTGCGTGGTCGCAACTCGGACAACACCCTGATCAAGGAGATCTACGGCTGGGCGCCGTCGATCACCCTGGCCGACGGCCTCGCGAAGACCTACGCCTGGGTCTACGACGAGGTCAAGCGCTCCCTCGGCTGATCCGAGGATGCGACTGCTCGCCCACGACTACGCCGGGCACCCGTTCCAGGTCGAGCTGAGCCGGGAGCTGTCCCGGCGTGGCCACGACGTGGTGCACTCGTACTGCGCGGCGTACACGTCGGGCAAGGGTCACCTGACCGCCGAGCCGGGGGAGTCCCTGCGGTTCTCGGCGATCGGCGAGGACAGCTCGATCGCCAAGACGGACTTCGTGCGTCGGCTCTTCCAGGAGGCCGGCTTCGGCTTCCAGCTGATCCGCCAGGTGCGCCGCGAGCGTCCCGACGTGGTGATGTTCGCGAACACCCCGATCCCCTCGCTGATGATCGTGGTGGCCTACCTGGCGCTGCGCCGGATCCCGTGGGTGCTCTGGCACCAGGACATCCAGGCGGTGGCGATCTCCTCGTTCGCCGGGAACAAGCTCTCCAAGGCCTTCGTGTACGCCGGCAAGGCGATCGGCCTCGGCGAGAAGTGGTGCTCGCGCCGCGCGGCGGCCGTCGTGGTCATCGCGGACTCGTTCGTCGCCGTCCACCGTGACTGGGGGACCGCGGACAAGACCACGGTGATCCCGAACTGGGCGCCGCTGGACGAGATCTTCCCGGTGCCGCGGGCGAACGCCTGGTCGGCAGAGCACGACCTGGACGACACCCGCACGCTGCTCTACTCGGGCACGCTCGGGCTCAAGCACAACCCGGCCCTGCTGGTCGGGCTCGCGGCCGCGGTGCGCGACGGCGGCACGCCGGTGCACCTGGTCGTGGTCAACCAGGGGCCGGCCGAGGAGATCCTCCGCGCGGAGGCGGCCCGGCTCGAGGTCCCGCTGACGCTGCTGCCGTTCCAGCCCTACGAGCGGTTGCCCGAGGTGCTCGGCAGCGGCGACGTGCTGGTGGTGCTCCTGGAGCAGGACGCCGGGGCGTTCTCGGTGCCCTCCAAGACGCTCTCCTACCTGTGCGCCGGCCGTCCGGTGCTCGGCCTGATGCCGGGCGAGAACCTGGCCTCGCAGCTGGTCAACGACGTCGACGGCTGCGTGCTGCCCCCGAACGAGGCGTCGCTGCCGGCGGCCGCCGACTGGGTGCGGGCGGTGCTCGCCGACCCCGAGGAGCAGGCCCGGTTGGGCAAGCAGTCCCGCGCGCTGGCCGAGCGGGAGTTCGCGCTCGAGGGGTGCGCGGACCGTTTCGAGGCGATCCTGACCCGCGTGAAGCGCTGATCCCAGGCGTCGTATCTCATTTGTTGGACACACGTCTCATGATGCGGGATAGCAGTTTCCGGTCGGCCGGCACTGGCCCCTAGGCTTCGGTTCGTGTTCTCGACCATGCTGACCAAGCGCCGCGCAGTGGACCACTGCCTCGTGCGCTCGTCGCTGTGTCGAATGTCCTGACGGGACGCCCCAGCCTCGTGTGAACCGGTCGCCGGTGCGACCCCTCGAGTGCGTGTCCCGTGCCCTCTGCTGTGTCCAGGACATCTTCGACTCCCCCGGGAGGAAACCATGAGCGCGAGCTCATCCCAGATCGACCCGCGAGGCCCGCGGTTCACGGCAGGCGTGACCCTGGTGGTCTTCGCCGTGGTGCTGCTGACCGCCCCGTCGACCGCCGGCCTCGTGCTGCTCGCGGTGCAGACGGCGTTCTTCGCGATCGGCGCCGGACGGGGTGTGCAGTTCACCCCCACGGCGTACGTGTTCAAGAAGCTGGTCCGTCCGCGGCTCTCCGCGCCGGACCACCTCGAGGACCCGCAGCCGCCGCGCTTCGCCCAGACCGTCGGTCTCGGCTTCTCGCTGGTGGCGCTCGCCGGCTACCTGACCGGGGCCACGCTGCTCGGTCAGATCGCCTCCGGCTTCGCGCTGGCGGCGGCGATCCTCAACGCAGTCTTCGGCTTCTGCCTGGGCTGCGAGCTGTACCTGTTGCTGGTGCGGGCCCGCCCGTCCAGCCGGAAGAACAACCCCACCACCACTGATGCAACGAACAAGGAAGAAGTAGCCGCATGAGCCGCGAAACCACTCTCGTCTCCGCCGACTGGGTCGCCGAGCACCTCGACGACCCGTCGATCGTCCTGATCGAGGTCGACGAGGACACCTCCGCCTACGACCGCAGCCACATCCGGGGCGCGATCAAGCTCGACTGGACCACCGACCTGCAGGACCAGGTCCGTCGTGACTTCGTCAACAAGGCCCAGTTCGAGGCCCTGCTCTCGGAGAAGGGCGTCAGCAACGACCACACCGTGGTGCTCTACGGCGGCAACAACAACTGGTTCGCGGCGTACGCGTACTGGTACTTCAAGCTGTACGGCCACTCCGACGTCAAGCTGCTCGACGGCGGTCGCAAGAAGTGGGAGCTGGACTCCCGCGAGCTGACCGACGAGCCGGTCAAGCTGGAGACCACCACCTACACGGCCAGCGAGCAGGACGGCACCATCCGTGCGTTCCGCGACGAGGTCGTGGCGGCCATCGGCACCCAGAACCTGGTCGACGTGCGCAGCCCCGACGAGTACGCCGGTCGGCTGCTCGCCCCGGCCCACCTGCCCCAGGAGCAGGCGCAGCGCGCCGGTCACATCCCGACCGCCGCGAGCGTCCCGTGGAGCAAGGCCGCGAACGACGACGGCACCTTCCGCAGCGACGAGGAGCTGAAGGAGATCTACACCGAGGCCGGCGTCGACTGGAGCAAGGACACCATCGCCTACTGCCGCATCGGCGAGCGCTCGAGCCACACCTGGTTCGTCCTCAAGGAGCTCCTGGGCCAGGAGAACGTCAAGAACTACGACGGTTCCTGGACCGAGTACGGCTCGCTGGTCGGCGTTCCGGTGGCCCTCGGCGACGAGCCGGGCGACGCCTGATGTGCGGCGCGGTCAAGGGCGGCCTGTCCCTCGACGGGATCGACGTCGCCAAGGAGGCGATCATCCAGGGCCAGGTGCTCAAGGGTGACGAGCCGGTCGGCACCGCCTACGTGCGGCTGCTGGACCGCACCGGCGAGTTCACCGCAGAGGTCCCGACCTCGGCGACCGGGCACTTCCGGTTCTTCGCCGGGCCCGGTGAGTGGACGCTGCGCACGCTCGCGCCGTCGACCGAGCCGGTCGACACCACCGTGACCGCCGCGACCGGCGTCGTCGCGGAGGTCGAGATCACGCTCTGACCCAGAGCCTGGACACACGTTCGGCCCGTCACCGGTGGTGACGGGCCGAACGCAATTCGGACGCTTCCGGGCACATCTCGCGCACATCTCTGGGTGCTTCTGCCCGCGGGGACGAGTTTGGGTAGGCTCACGCGACATGTCTGGCAACGAAGAGTCGGGCGCCCCGCCAGAGGTCCCCGAGGAGTACGCGGCTATCTACCGCGACGCCTACGAGCGCGCCCTCGAGCAGGACGGCGACCCCGGCCTGGCCGCCGAGCTGCTCGGCTCGAGCGTTGTCGAGCGCGAGCCGGCCGAGCGTCCTGCCTGGCTGGTGCCGGCCGGGATCGGCGCTGCCGTGGTCCTGGTGCTGTGCGCCTTCGTGCTCGGCAAGATGCTCTCCTCCGACGGCACCACCGACGCCACCGGTGAGCCGACCGCGCCGACCAGCCGGGTCCCGGCCTCGACCACCCCGACGAAGGCGCCGACCCACAAGCCCACGCCGAAGGCGACCCCGTCGAAGACCGCCGGTGCGTGGTCCGGTGCGGTGGCACCGGTCGCGATCAACGCCGTCACCGCGACCTGCACCGCCCCGCCCGGTACCGACTCCTCCGGCCAGGCTGTCCGCTACGACGCGGGCAACGCCGCGGACAGCGACGCGACGACCGCCTGGCGCTGCGAAGGGTCCGCGATCGGCACCGTGCTCACCGTGACGCTG
>JBJMIP010000198.1:0-5076 GCA_045806825.1 Marmoricola sp. | reverse complement strand
CGGGGCGGGCACCGACTACGCCCTGCTGCTCGTCGCCCGCTACCGCGAGGAGCTGCGAACGCACACGGACCGGCACGAGGCGATGGGCTACGCCCTGCACCGCGCTGCGCCGGCGGTGATCGCGAGCGCAGCCACCGTGGTGATCGGCCTGATGTGCCTCTCGTTCGCCGACCTCAACTCGACCGCGGGCCTCGGTCCGGTGCTCGCCGTGGGTGTTGCTGTGACGTTGCTGGTGATGGTCACACTGCTCCCGGCGCTGCTGGTCATCTTCGGTCGCTGGATCTTCTGGCCGATGCGCCCGAGCTTCGGGTCCGACGAACCGACCAGCCACGGCTTGTGGGCCCGGATCGGTGCGGGGATCGACAAGCGGCCGCGACGGGTGTGGGTCGTGACAGCGAGCCTGCTGGCGATCTCCTGCCTCGGCCTGTTCAAGCTCGACGCGACCGGCCTGACGACCGAGGAGTCGTTCACGCAGACCTTCGACTCGGTGCTGGCCCAGAAGGCGCTGTTCTCGCACGACCTCGCCGACAACTCCAACACCGTGCAAGTGATCGCCGACGACGCCGAGATCACCGAGGTCGAGAAGGTCGTCACCGCGGTCGGGGGCATCGGAAAGCCGACCGACGTGAAGTCGCTCGGGAGCGGTCGCTCGTGGTTCGAGGCCCCGATCAGTGAGGACGTGTCCTCGCCGGAGGCCTTCAAGCTCGTCAAGAAGGCCCGGGCTGCGGCGCACGAAGTCGCGGGGGCCGACGCACTGGTCGGCGGTGGTGCGGCGCTCTACCTGGACACCAAGATCGCCTCGGACCGCGACAACAAGGTGATCATCCCGCTGGTGCTGCTGGTGGTCTTCCTGATCCTCATGCTGCTGCTCCGGGCGGTCGCCATCCCGCTGATCCTGATGGCGACGGTGGTGCTTTCCTTCGGTGCCGCACTCGGACTTTCGTCGTTGATCTTCCACTACGTCTACGACTTCGCCGGGGCGGATCCGACGTTCCCGTTGTTCGCGTTCGTGTTCCTCGTCGCCCTGGGCATCGACTACAACATCTTCTTGATGACCCGCGTCCGCGAGGAGACGGCCGACCACGGCACCCGCCGGGGGTCGCTGATCGCGCTGTCGTCGACCGGTGGCGTGATCACCTCGGCCGGTCTGGTGCTCGCGGCGACGTTCATGGTGCTGGGAACGCTGCCGTTCGTGTTCCTCGCCGAGCTCGGGACGGCGGTGGCGCTGGGCGTCCTTCTCGACACCCTGATCGTGCGCTCGGTCCTGGTGACCGCGCTCAACCTCGACCTGGGTGGTGGGATCTGGTGGCCGAGCAAGCTCGACCGAGACCCGCCGATCACGCCGAGCCCGGCTGCGGCCGCCGCAGAGATCCCGGTCTCGGAGACCGCCGGAGTCTGAACATCTTCTCGAGCCACCCGGGTCCGACCGGAAAACCATTCGACCGGACCCGGGTGGTTTCGTAACGTTGATCGGGTGCGCAGCCTCCCCCTCGACCATCCCGGCAAGGCGGATTCGCGCACCCCGTGGAGCTTCTTGCTCTGGGTCCTGAAGGGCCAGTGGGACTCGGTCGCCATCGCGATGTTCTTCGGGGTCATCTGGATGACCTGCTCGGCCCTGGTGCCGGCCGTGATCGGCAAGGCCATCGACGCCGGGGTCACCGGGCGCGACCAGGGCGAGCTCTGGAAGTGGGCCGGGATCCTGCTCGGCGTCGGGGTGCTCCAGTCGAGCAGCGGCATCATGCGGCACCGGTACGCGGTGCTCAACTGGCTCACCTCGGCGTACCGGGTGGTCCAGCTGGTGGCCCGGCAGGCGACCCATCTCGGCGCGACCCTCTCGAAGCGGGTCGCCACCGGCGAGGTCGTCGCGATCGGCACCAACGACCTCTCCCACATCGGTAACGCGATGGACGTGCTGGCCCGCGCGATGGGCGCCCTGGTCTCGTTCGTGGTCGTCGCGATCATCCTGCTTCAGACCTCGGTCACGCTCGGGCTGGTCGTGCTGGTCGGCGTCCCGCTGCTGCTGCTCCTGCTCGGCCCGCTGCTCAAGCCGCTGCAGCAGCGCAACCTCGAGCAGCGCGACATGATGGGCCACCTCTCCAACATCGCCACCGACATCGTCAGCGGCCTGCGGGTGCTGCGCGGCATCGGCGGCGAGCGGATCTTCCACGACCGCTACCGGGTCGAGTCGCAGAAGGTGCGACAGGCCGGCGTCGGCGTGGCCAAGCTGCAGTCGGTGCTCGACGCGCTCCAGGTGTTCCTGCCCGGCGTGTTCGTCGTGGTGGTCGTCTGGCTCGGCGCCCGGTTCGCGGTGCAGGGTCGGATCAGCCCCGGCGAGCTGGTCGCGTTCTACGGGTACGCCGCCTTCCTGGTGCTGCCGCTGCGCACCGCCACCGAGGCCGCCAACAAGTGGATCCGCGCCCACGTCTCGGCCCGTCGGATCGTGAAGGTGCTCGCCCTCGAGCCGGAGATCGACGACCCGGCGTACCTCACCGAGGCGCCCCCGCCCGACAGCGAGCTGGTCGACGTGAAGAGCGGCCTGCGGGTCCGCCCGGGACTGCTGACCGCGGTCGTGTCCGATCCCGCGGCTGATGCGGCCGCCGTCGTGGACCGCCTGGGCCGGTTCAGCGAGGGGGACGTGATCTGGGGCGGCGTACGGCTGGACGCGCTGCCGCGCGCGCTGGTGCGCGAGCGGATCGTCGTCTCGGACACCAGCGCGATCCTGTTCGCCGGCCGGCTGGCCGACCAGATCGCGGGGATCCCGGTCGCCGACCCCGACCGCGACGCGCGACTCGCCCAGGCCCTGTACGCCGCGGCGGCCGCCGACGTCCTCGAGGCGCTTCCCGAGGGCCTGGAGACGATCGTGGCCGAGAAGGGCCGGTCGTTCTCCGGCGGACAGCGTCAGCGCCTGATCCTCGCCCGGGCCCTGGCCCGCGACCCCGAGGTGCTGCTGCTGGTCGAGGCGACCTCCGCGGTCGACGCGCACACCGAGGCCCGGATCGCCGAGCGCCTGATCGGGTCGCGGGCCGGTCGGACGACCGTGGTGACGACCTCGAGCCCGCTGATGCTGAGCCGCGCCGACGTCGTGGTGTTCCTCGAGGACGGCGTGGTCGTCGCCGAGGGCCGGCACTCCGAGCTGCTCGGCAGCTGCCCGGCCTACCGCGGGGTCGTCACCCGCGAAGAGGCCGAGGACGCCGGGGAGCTGACCCGATGAGCAAGCAGACGTACTCCAGGCGCGAGCTCGCCGCCGAGGTCGAGCGTCGTACGCAGGCACGCCTCCAGGGTGAGTCGGACGCGCTGCCGGTGGCCGACGAGACCGAGGTGCGTCGTTACCTCAAGTCGCTGTTCCGTCGTCACCCGCGTGCGATCGGGATCGCGCTGGCACTGCACGTGCTGGCCGCGGTCGCCGGACTGGCCGCGCCGCGACTGCTCGGCTCGCTCGTCGAGGCGGTGCACGACGGGACCACCGTCGGCCACGTCGACCGGATCGCGCTCGTGCTCGCCGGCTTCCTGCTCGCGCAGACCGTTCTGACCCGCTACGCCCGTCTGCGCTCGCAGGTCTTCGGCGAGCAGGTCCTCGCCGAGCTGCGCGAGGACTTCGTCGGCAACGCGCTGTCGCTCCCGATCGGCGTGGTCGAGAGCGCCGGCAGCGGCGACCTGCTGACCCGGACCTCGCGCGACGTCGACCAGCTCGGGTGGTCGGTGCGCTGGGCGATCCCGGAGTGGCTGATCGCCACTGTGACCACGGTGGTCACGCTGATCGGGGCGGTGCTCGTCGGCTGGTGGGTGCTGCTGCCGTGCCTGCTCGGGGTGCCGCCGCTGCTGGTGGCCCTGCGCTGGTACCTGGCCCGGGCCAAGAACGGCTACCTGTGGGAGGGCGAGTCCTACTCGGTCATCAACGCCTCCCTCACCGAGACGGTCGAGGGCGCCCGGACCGTCGAGGCGCTCGGCCTGCAGCAGCAGCGCATCGACCAGGTCGACGCCGACATCGCGGCGTCCTTCCGGGCCGAGCGGTACACGCTGAGCCTGCGGACGATCTTCTTCCCCACGGTCGAGACGGCGTACCTGATCCCGACGGTGGCCACGCTGGTCTTCGGCGGCTGGCTCTACCTCCACGGCCACGCCAGCCTCGCCGACGTCACCGCCGCGACGCTCTACGTCCAGGCCCTGATCGACCCGGTCGACCGGGTCATCTCGATCATGGACGAGCTCCAGGTGGGCAGCGCCTCCCTGGCCCGCCTGCTCGGGGTCGCCCAGGTGCCCGAGGACCGGGTCGCGTCCGGTCGGCAACCGGTCGACGAGAAGATCGACGCGGCCGACGTGCGGTTCAGCTACACCGCGGGGCGCGACGTGCTGCACGGCATCGACCTCTCGGTCGGCATCGGCGAGCGGATCGCGATGGTCGGTCCGTCGGGAGCGGGCAAGTCCACCCTGGGGCGACTGCTGGCCGGCATCCACCCGCCGCGGACCGGCAGCGTGACGGTCGGCGACGTCGGCCTCACCGAGCTGCCGCTCAACGAGCTGCGCGGACACGTCGCCCTGGTGACCCAGGAGCACCACGTCTTCGTCGGAACCCTGCGGGAGAACCTGGCGCTGGCCGTCGACGACGAGGTCAGCGACGCGCAGCTCCTGGCCGCGCTGGAGTCGGTCGACGCCGACGAGTGGGCCCAGATGCTCCCCGCCGGCCTGGACACGGTCCTCGGTTCCGGCGGCCTCGAGCTGTCGCCCGCCCAGGCCCAGCAGCTCGCGCTGGCGCGGCTGGTCCTCGCCGACCCGCACACCCTGGTCCTGGACGAGGCGACCTCGCTGATCGACCCGCGCGCCGCTCGGCACCTGGAGCGGTCGCTGGCCGCGGTGCTCGAGGGCCGGACCGTGATCGCAATCGCCCACCGGCTGTTCTCGGCCCACGACGCCGACCGGGTCGCGGTGGTGGAGGACGGGCGGATCACCGAGTTCGGCTCCCACCACGAGCTCGTCGCCGCCGAGGGCTCGTACGCCCAGCTCTGGAAGTCCTGGCACCAGTAGGTCTCGGCTGCGCTCGACCAGCGGTGGTTACGGGCGGCGGTCGACTGGCGGGGG
>JBJMIP010000197.1:0-25480 GCA_045806825.1 Marmoricola sp. | reverse complement strand
GGTGCCGTTGTCGACGACCGAGACCATCATCTGGGTCAGCTGGCGGGCCACCGACGGGCTGATCGCGCTCGCGTTGAGCACCTTCGGGTCGATCGGCTTGATCACGTCGAGGTCGGCCGAGCGGAACTCGTCGACGAGGTAGGGCTTCATCACCTTGCCGTTGTTCGCGATGCCGGCAGCGACCATCGCCATCTGCATCGGGGTGGCGGCGACGTTGGACTGGCCGATCGCGGTGAACGCGGTCTGCGGCTTGTCGATCGCGACCGGGTTCCCGTCCTGGTCGCGCGCCTGCATCACGCTGACCGCCATCCGGGTCAGCGGGTCGTCCAGGTCGGTGAACGGCGCCTGGCCCCAGCCGAACGCCTCGGCCTGCTTGACCAGCGCGTCGGCACCGAGCTTCAGACCGATCGAGCCGAAGGCCACGTTGCAGGAGACGTCCAGTGCGCGGGTCAGGGTGATCTTCGCGCCGCCGCAGCCGCCGCGGCTCTCGTTGACCAGGTTCTTCGAGGTCTGCGGCAGGTCGAGGCTGGCGCCGCCGTTGACCATCGTGTTCGGGTTGTACTTGCCGCTGGACAGCGCGGCCGCGGCGGTGACCAGCTTGAACGTCGAGCCCGGGGGCAGGCGCTCCTCGATGGCGCGGTTGTTCAGCGGGCTCAGCGGGTCGGCCAGCAGCGCCTTGTAGGACTTGCCCGCCGCAGTGAAGTCGTGGGTGGCGAGCCTGTTCGGGTTGAACGTCGGGCTGGAGACCATGGCGAGCACGCGGCCGGTGGCCGGCTCGATGGCGACCACGGCGCCGCGCACCTTGCTGCCGAGCGCGCGGAGCCCGTCGTACGCCGCCTTCTGCGCCGCCGGGTTGATGGTCAGGCTGACGTTGCCACCCTGTGGCGTCTCGTTGCCGAGCAGGTCGATGACCCGGTTCACGAACAGGTTCGGCGCGTCGCCGGTCAGCACACGGTTCTGGCTGGCCTCGATGCCGCCGAGGTTCAGGTTGCGGGCGAAGTAGCCGGACAGGTGCGCGTACTCGGCGCCACCGGGGTAGACACGCAGGAAGTCGTAGCGGTCGTCGGACTTGCGGCTCAGCGCGATCGCCCGGCTACCGACGAGGATCTTGCCGCGCGGTTCGGAGAAGGCCGCGTCCTTGACCCGGTTGTTGTCCGGGTGCTTGCTCAGCGAGGTGAGGTCGTCGGACTGCCAGTACTGCAGGTAGGTCGCGTTGATCATCAGGGCCAGGAACAGCACCATCACCGCGATCGCAACGTTGCGGATCGGACGGTTCACCGAAGACTCACCACCTGGGTGGCATCCATGTCGGCACCGGCGTCGAAGAACTCCGGCGGAGGGCGGCGGGCCTGGTCGGAGATGCGGATGAGCAGGGCTATCAGGGCCCAGTTCGCGACCAGGCTGGAACCGCCCTGGGAGAGGAACGGCGTGGTCAGACCGGTCAGCGGGATCAGCTTGGTGACACCGCCGATGACCACGAAGACCTGGAGGGCGAAGACGGTCGCCAGACCGGTGGCGACGAGCTTCCCGAAGTTGTCGCGGCAGATCAGCGCGGTGCGCAGGCCGCGCTCGACGATCAACGCGTAGAGCAGGATGATCGCGATCACACCGGTCAGCCCGAGCTCCTCGCCGAGCGAGGGCAGGATGAAGTCGGACCACGAGATCGGGGTGGTCTGCGGGGATCCCTGGCCCAGGCCGCGCCCGGTGAGACTGCCCCAGCCCATCCCGAACAGACCCTGGCGGACCTGGAACGTGCCGGGCTTCGCCTCGCCGCTGGGCAGGTTCGCGAACGGGTGCAACCAAGCGGCGACGCGGACCTGGACGTGGCTGGTGGTCAGGTAGCCGAAGTAGGCGCCGACGGCGAACATACCGCCGCCGACGATCAGCCAGCCGGGACGCTCGGTCGAGACGTAGAGCATCACCAGGAACAGGCCGAAGAACAGCAGCGAGGAACCCAGGTCGTTCTGGAAGACGAGGATGCCGAGGCTGACCAGCCACATCGCGAGGATCGGGCCGAGGTCGCGCCCGCGCGGCAGGTCGACGAACAGGACCCGGCGGCCGGCCAGGGCGAGAGAGTCGCGGTACAGCACCAGGTAACCGGCGAAGGCGATCACCAGCAGCAGCTTGGCGATCTCCCCGGGCTGGAAGCTGAACCCGGCGATGCCGATCCAGATCCGGGCGCCGTTGACGGTCTTGCCGATGCCCGGCAGCAGCGGGAGCAGCAGCAGCACCAGGGCGCTGAAGCCGGCTGTGTAGGTGAACGCCTGCAGGCGGCGGTGGTCGCGGATCGCGACCAGCACCAGGACGAACAGCGCGACCCCGAGCGTCATCCACATCAGCTGGCTGGGGGCGAACTCGTGCAGGTCGGGGTTGCGGGCGCGGCGACCGAGGTCGATCCGGTGGATCATCGCGAGGCCGAGGCCGTTGAGCGCCGAGACGATCGGCAGCAGGATCGGGTCGGCGTACGCGGCCTTGATGCGGATGGTCACGTGCGCGACCATCACCAGCGCCGTCAGGGTGCCGCCGTAGGTGTAGATGTCCGCCGGGACCCTGCCCTGGGCGCCGAGGCCGACGGCCGCGTAGGCACCGATGCCGACCGCGAGGCTGAGCACCAGCAGGAACAGCTCCGCGCCCCGACGGCTGCGGTGCACGAACTCCATCAGCGGGCCAGGACGTCGTGCCGCGGTCCGCGCTGGGCTGGCCTGCGCACTCACGAGGCACCCGGGCAGTCGAGGACGGCGGGGTCGCCGGTCCAGTAGTACGACGGGTTCGGCGGCGGCGGGAGCCCCCGCGTGCTGAACGTCGTGACAGTCACCTTGCGCAGGCCGAGGACGGACAGGTCCGGCTTGGTCTTCGACAGGGTCGACGGCGTCGACTGGTTCGACGTCTCCGCGCAGACCGGGTTCAGGCCCCGGGCGTACACCTCCGCCTTGCCCAGGCTGCTGAAGTCCTTGCCGCTGCGGACGTCGTCGGCGAACGCCTCGATGTCGCTCAAGGCGATGTCGGTGCGTTCCACCAGGTGGTTCAGCGTGACCCCGGGGACCTCGAAGTTCACGCCCTTGAAGATCGCGACCTTGCCCTGGTCGTCACTGACGAAGTAGCGCGTCTGCGAGTACCGGTAGGCGCCGTAACCTGCGCCGCCGATCAGGGCGAGCACGACGACGAGCGCCAGCAGCCGTCTGCCCCAGCGACCGCGCGGCGGTGCCTGCGGGGCGTAGCGGAGCTCCTCGGGGTCGACCTGGTGACCCGGATCGGCGAGCCCCGCGACATCGGCGTCGTACAGGTTGCCGGTGCGGTCGTTGACGATCGAGAGGTGCGGCTGCAGGGCGGCGGCGCCGACGAGCAGGGGGGTGGTGTCGCCCTGGTCCTCGGTCACCTCGGCGAGCAGCACGGTGACGTTGTCGGAGCTGCCGGCGTCCAGCGCGGAGCGCACCAGCCGGGCGCAGACGTCCTCGAGCTGGTCGCCGGCCATCAGCGCAGCCATCTGGTCGGTCTCCAGCGAGCCGGAGCAGCCGTCGGAGCAGAACAGCAGCCGGTCACCGGCGCGGAGCTCGACCGGGAACAGGTCCGGCTCCGGCTCGTGCACCCCGTCGACCGCGCGCAGGATCAGATTGCGGTGCGGGTGCACCCGGGCCTCGGCCTCGGTGATCCGGCCCTCGTCGACCAGGCTCTGCACCAGGGTGTGGTCGCTGGTGATCTGCTGGAGCAGGCCGTCGCGCAGCAGGTACGCGCGGCTGTCGCCGACGTGCGCGACCTGCAGGTGGGTGCCGTCGAAGACGCCGGCGCTGACGGTGGTGCTGGTGCCGTCCAGCTCACGGTGCTGCTCGACGATCTCCGCCAGCCGGTCGTGCGCCAGGTGCAGCGTCGCCGAGAGCTCGCTCAGCGCGTCGTTGCCCGGCGGCACGTCGAGCTTGCGCATCGCCTCGACCGTGACGCTGCTGGCGATGTCGCCGCGGGCCGCCCCGCCGACGCCGTCCGCGACCAGGATCAGGTGCGGTCCGACGTACCCGGAGTCCTGGTTGTCCTTGCGGACCCGGCCCACGTCCGAGAGCGCGGCGAAGCGGAGCGACAGCGTCATTCCTGGATCACTTCCGCATCTCCAGGATGGTCTTCCCGATCCGGATCCGGGTGCCGAGCGAGATGGCGGTCGCCTGGGTGATCCGGCTGCTGCCGACGTAGGTGCCGTTGGTGGAGCCGAGGTCCTCGACGTACCACTGGTCGCCGGAGGAGGCGATCCGCGCGTGCCGGGTGGAGACGTAGTCGTCGTCGAGGCGGATGGCCGCGTCGGTGCCGCGGCCGATCAGCAGCGGCGCGTTCGCGAGCGAGACGACCTCGCCGGCGTTGCCGCCCTCGACGATGGCGACCGACGTCGGGTCACCGCGGCGCGGCTTGGCGGGCTTGGAGCGCGACTGCTTGGCCGGGCGCCGTTCGCCGCCGCCGCCGCTGGACTGGCGCGCGGCGCGGGCGCCGAACATGTCGGTGCGGATCACCGAGATGGTGGCCAGCACGAAGATCCACAGCACGACCAGGTAGCCGAAGCGGATCAGGACGAGGGAGAGCTCGGACATCTCAGACCTGCCTCTGGTGCAGGGTGATGGTGGTGTTGCCGATCCGGATCACGGCGCCGTCGGAGATCGCCGCGTTCTCGACCCGCTTGCCGTTGACCAGGACGCCGTTGGTGGAGCCGAGGTCGTGCACGCTGACCCGCGGCCCGCTCTCGTCGTCGCTGACCCGGATCTCGATGTGCTGGCGGGAGACGCCGGGGTCGTTGACGCGCAGGTCGGCGTCGTTGCCCCGGCCGACGACGATACCGGGAGCAGCCAGCGGCAGCCTTTCACCGTTGACCTCGAGGAAGGCGGTGGCCCGGCGGACCTGGGTCTCGCTGGCCTCCGGCCCGGCCTGGCTGACCTTGGCCATCGCCTGGCTGCGCACCCGGAAGCGGCCGGTGGTCAGGTCGTCGGCGACCTCGAGGGTGACGCTGACCGGCCCGGTGAAGACGTAG
Source organism: Marmoricola sp. (assembly GCA_045806825.1). Taxonomy (GTDB): domain Bacteria; phylum Actinomycetota; class Actinomycetes; order Propionibacteriales; family Nocardioidaceae; genus Marmoricola. Next base: position 20,478 of record JBJMIP010000197.1, on the reverse strand, counting down.
GACTGGGCGGCGGCGTGGTCCTTGAGCAGTCCGACCAGCTCGTCGGTCAGGGCCGAGCCGAGTGCGCTGAGCCGGGCGTGGTCGGGCTCGGAGAGCTCGACGTGAAAGTCGTTCGGTGCCAGCCGGCGGTCGCGGCTGAGCACCTGGGCGGAGTTGTCGACCTCGCGAGCCAGCGCGGAGGAGATCTCGACCGGCTGCACCGCGCTGCGGAAGGTCCGCGCGAAGACGCCGGAGATCATCTGCTCGAGGCGGTTCTCGAAGCGTTGGAGACCGCTCAGCTGGTTCGCCCCCTTCAGCACGTGCGTCAGCGCGCGGCATGATTCCGCGTCGTCGGTTTGATCGTATCGGGCGCGCCGTCGCGATCGGTTCCACCCGGTTTTGGCCGCGGGTCGCCTCTGGGATAACCTGTGCCCGCTTCTTTGCGCGAGTGGCGGAACGGCAGACGCGCTGGCTTCAGGTGCCAGTGTCCGAAAGGGCGTGGGGGTTCAAATCCCCCCTCGCGCACGTGGGAGAGAGCCCCGGGGTGTTCCCCGGGGCTCCTTGCTTTTCACGACGGCAGCTGAGCCGGCCGGGTGAGCGGTGGCTGGAGCACGGTGGCGGGCCCGGCCCGGAACAGAGCGGCCGGCCGTCCACCGTCGCGGTTCGTGCTCGCGCCGGTGGCTTCGAGGAACCCGTCGCTCTTGGTGGCCTTGCGGTGGAAGTTCCGGGCGTCCAGGCGCGTGCCCCAGACGAGCTCGTAGACGCGGCGGAGCTCGGCCACGGTGAACTCGATCGGGCAGAAGGCCGCCCCGAGCGAGGAGTACTCGAGCTTGGCGCGCGCCCGCTCCAGCCCATCGGAGAGGATGCGGGTGTGGTCGAAGGCGAGTCCGCCGCTGATCACGTCATCGACGACCGACCACTGCGCCGAGGCCGCGTCGGTGCCGGCGGTCGGCACCGGGAGATCCGGGGCGAGGCCGAGGTGGGCGACGCTGATCACCCGCATCCGGGGATCCCGGTGCGGGTCTCCGTAGGTGCTCAGCTGCTCGATGTGCACGTCCGACGCGGTCAGCCCGGTCTCTTCCTCGAGCTCGCGCGCTGCGGCGGTGGGGAGGTCCTCCTCGGGGCGGACGAAGCCTCCGGGCAGCGCCGGCCGACCGATGAAGGGTTCCTCCCCCCGCCGGATGGTGAGCACACGCAGGGCGTCCTCGCGGATGGTCAGCACCACCAGGTCGACGGCCACGGCCACGGCGGGGTACTGAGACGGGTCGTAGTCCACGGCCTCAGGATAGCGACTTGTCGTCAACTTGACGAGAACCGGCGATGGGAGTTATCGTCATTGCGACGATAACTAAGAAGAAGAGGTGGTTCCCATGGCAGACATCACGCGGTTCCCGCTGGTCCGGCACCTGCGCGGCACGACGACGACCCACGTCCAGCACCTGCGGAACGGACGCACGGTGCACGCCGGCGTCGGTGCCGCCTTCTGGTTCCGGCCGCTGAGTGCGGTTCTCTCGGAGGTCCCGGTCGACGACCGGGAGCTGCCCCTGCTGTTCCACGCCCGTACGGCGGACTTCCAGGACGTCACCGTCCAAGCCACGGTGACCTTCCGTGTGGTCGAGCCGACTGTCGCCGCAGGGCGTATCGACTTCTCGATCGACCCGGAGACCGGCCGGTGGCGCGCGATGCCACTCGACCAGGTCGCCGCCCTCCTGACCGAGACTGCTCAGCAGTACGCGCTGGACCTGATCGCTGGTGCGGACCTGACTGCGACTCTCGCCGGCGGTGTCTCGCCGATCCGGCGGGCTATCGCTGCCGGTCTCGAGAGTGACGGCCGGTTGGCCGAGACAGGAATCGCGGTGATCGGCGTGCGGGTCGTGGCGATCAGGCCCGAACCCGAGGTCGAGAAGGCGCTCCGGACCCCGACCCGTGAGCAGGTGCAGCAGGAAGCTGACCGCGCGACCTTCGAACGCCGAGCACTCGCTGTCGAGCGGGAGCGGGCGATCGGTGAGAACGAGCTGCAGACGCAGATCGAGCTCGCCCGTCGCGAGGAGGACCTGGTCGCGCAACGTGGAGCGAACGCACGGCGCGAGGCCGAGGAGGTCGCGGCTGCCGGCGCGATCGCGACGGACGCGGAGGCTCTTCGCGCCGAGCGCCTGGCCGAGGCCCAGGCCGAGGCCACGCGGGTGAACGGTGTGGCCGAGGGTGAGGCCGAGGTGGCCAGGCTCGCCGCGTACCGCGACCTGCCAGAAGCAGTCATGCTCGGGCTGGCGGTGAAGGAGCTCGCAGCGAACCTGCCGAACATCGAGAGCCTGGTCCTCACGCCCGACCTGATTGCTCCCGTCCTCGCGCGACTGGGTGCCGGGCACAGGGAGGCGTGATGACTGCCCTGGCCCCGCGCGTCGTCGTCGTGCATCGCCGCACCGAGCTCGACGAGCTCACCGCCCGGCACGGCACCCGTGGCCAGGTCGCGTTCTTCCTGGCCGGTCGGGGCCGTGACCTAACGGAGCTCGAGGAGCGCGACCTCGCGGTGAGGACCGCGTTGGAGACAGTCTCCGCTGCCATCCCGATGGACTGGCGCAGAGGCAGCGTCGAGCGTGGAGACCTCGACAGGTTCCTGTTCGAGCCCGGCGACCGGGTGGTCGTGGTCGGGCAGGACGGGCTGGTCGCGAACGTGGCGAAGTACCTCGACGGCCAGCTGGTCATCGGTGTCGACCCCGAGCCGGGGCGCAACCCGGGTGTCCTGGTCCGGCACGCTCCCGCTGCAGTCGCAGGACTCCTCGAGCAAGGCGCCCAGGCTCCTCTCGAGCTGCGGACGATGGTCGAGGCACGCACCGACGACGGGCAGGTGCTGGTTGCTCTCAACGAGGTTTTTCTCGGCCACCCGAGCCACCAGACGGCCCGCTATGCCTTGGGCGAACCAGGGGGAGCGCGGGAGCGGCAGGCTTCGTCGGGGCTGATCGTGGCAACGGGCACCGGAGCCACGGGGTGGTGCAGGTCGGCCTGGCTGGAGCGGCGAAGTGACCTGGTCCTGCCCGGCCCGACCGAGAACCGTCTTGCCTGGTTCGTTCGGGAGGCCTGGCCGTCACCGGCCACCGGCACCGAGCACACCGAGGGGGACCTGTGCGAGAGCGAGCTCGAGATCGTGGTGGAGACCGATGGGTTGGTCGCTTTCGGCGACGGCATCGAGTCGGACAACCTGGGTCTGCGCTGGGGGCAGACGGTCAGGATCGGGCTCTCGGGCCGGGTGCTGCGGTTGGTGGTCTGACGCCGGACGTGCCCGAGCAGAAGTGCACTAACCTTGTGGTGTTTCGTGGAATGTTCGCGCACCCGAATTGATTGAGCCCACATGAGCAGCGGAACCTGGGTCGTCCTCGTGGCCGTCGTCGCGGCGGTCGCGTTCGGCGCCTACCGTGCGCTCACCGACGGCCGGTTCCGCGGGACCCATCGGCTGCGCGGGGTCAGCGAGGCAGAGCCGGTCCCGGCGGCGTCGCTGCTGGAGGGAACGGCCTGGGCCGACCAGCTCGGGGAGCGGGTCACGTTCGTCCAGTTCTCCTCGGCCTTCTGCGCGCCGTGCCGCGCGACCCGCCGGATCCTCAGCGACGTGGCTGCTGCGGACGGCTCGGTGGCTCACCTGGAGATCGACGCCGAGCACCACCTGGACCTCGTACGCCGCGTGGGGATCACCCGGACGCCGACCACGCTGGTCCTCGATGGGGCCGGGGTCGAGGTCACCCGTGCCGTGGGCGCGCCGACCAAGGAGCAGGTCACCCGCACCATTGCCGCGATCGGCTGACCTGGTCCCGATACGCTGACGCCGCGGGGAAGCGTCGACGAAGGGTGCAGGTCTTGTTCCGGAACATCACGGCCGACCTGCGTTCGCACGTCTCCCCGAGCTTCACCGGCGTCCAGTACTGGATCCGGGTGCTCGCCAAGGCGATCTTCACCCCCGCCATCCACGTGACCGTGCTCTACCGGATGTCGGCGGCGCTCTACCGGTTCCCGCTGACCGTCCCGTTCGCGTTCGGCCTGCGCACCTTCGCGATCATCTGGGCCGGCACCGAGATCCACCCCTCGGTGAGGATCGGGCCGGGGCTCTGCATCGTGCACAGCCAGAAGGTCGTGATCGGCCCGGAGGTGGTGATCGGGGCGAACCTGCGCATCCACCACGGCTGCACCATCGCCGGTGACCTCGGCCGCGGCGTCGAGCCCGGGGTCGGCTGCCCGGTCCTCGGTGACGACGTGACGATCGGCCTGGACGCCTACGTGATGGGCCCGGTCACCATCGGCGACGGTGTGGTGATCGGTGCCCAGTCCTTGGTGAACAAGGACATTGAGGCCTACACGCTGGTGGCCGGTTCCCCCGCGAAGGTGATCCGGAAGCTCGATCCGGCGGCTGTCCATAGCCCCGGACCTGGCCCGATCGAGGGGTAGACAGCAGAGCGTCTGCTCTGGGACCTTCGGCCCTAACCGCTTGCAACCGCGTCACGAACTTCCCCCGTGGCCGTTTCATCGCCGCAAGCAGCGGGGTTCGGGCACCGCAACCTACTCGCCAACGGGGGCACCATGGCTGTCGGTATCGGTATCGGAATCGTTCTCATCGTGGTCGGCGTGCTCAGTCTCCGCCGCCCGATGCGGGTGGAAGCGCGCCTCGAGGGGCGCCACCGCTCCTGAGCTGAGCCGCGCTCCCGGCCCGAAAAGCACGTTGCCCGCCTCGGCAGGGAGGGCCGGGCGGGCTACCGGCGCGGCCCGGGGAGGGAGGGTGGGCCGCGCTGCGGTTGTGTACTCGTATCAACGCGCGACCGCCCGCGGGGTCACGGCCCGACGACGTGACCCGCACCACTCGGGACGTAGGTCCCCGCGGAGTACTAGCACCATGGTCCGATGGCGACCCGTACCCGCGGGAGGTGATCGTTGAGGCAGTCCACTGGGGACCAAGAAGAAGGGGACTTTCCGATGATCAAGTACCTGATTGCCGCCGCCGCGCTCGTCGCGGCCGGGATCCCGGCAGCGTTCGGCCTGGCCGGCAACGCATCTTTCACCCGGGACATCCCGGTCCGCGTACCCGAGCAGGTACAGCTGACGCCGAGCGCGGCCGACGACGGAACCGCGGACCAGGGCCACGGCGACGCCCCCGGTACGCCGGGGACCGACGACACCCCCGGTGACGACGATCCGGGTAGCGACGACGGCACCGCCGACCAGGGCCCGGGCGACGATCCGACCGGACACGACGTCGGCGACGACCACGGTGGCACCGGTTCCGGCAGCGACGACCCGGCCACGCACGACGCCGGCGACGACTCCTCGGGCGGGTCCAGCAGCAGCGGGAGCGGCTCGACCGGTAGTGGTTCGGGCAGCAGCGGTTCCGGTTCTGATGACTCCGGGCAGTCGGGTTCGGGCAAGGACTCCGGCTCCGACGACAGCACGAGCGGTGGCTCGGACGGTGGCTCCGGCGGTAGCTCGGGCGGTGGCTCGGACGACGGATCGGGCCACCACTGAGCGCGAAGAGCAGAATGGACGCGATGGCCGATCCACTGCTCGCGAACAGCGATTCCGACGGCGCCACCCGGGAGCTACCCGGGATGGCGCCGTGGGTCGTGGTCTCGGCCGGGGTCGAGAAGGCCGACGACGAGGCCGAGCAGCCACGCAAGCTGCTGACCTTCGTCGGGATCGGCGTCCTCGTCGTCCTGGTCGTGGTCAGCATCCTCGGCGTCTTCGCTGCCCGGAACCTGGCAGAGCGCCAAGCGGTCAACGACGCGGCCAACACCGCGGACCTGCTCTCCGAGGCGGTGGTGCAACCGCACCTGCAGAACTCGATCGTCAAGCAGGACCCCGCGGCGATGTCCGTCCTCTCCGATGCCCTCGGTGAGTACCTGGCGACGTCGTCGCTGGTCCGGGTGAAGCTCTGGGCCAAGGACGGGACCATCCTGTGGTCGGACGAGCCCCGGCTGATCGGGGAGCAGTTCAAGCTCGACCCCGAGGAGACCGAGGTCTTCGACCACCCGCGCACCAAGGCTGAGGTCTCCGACCTCAACCAGCCGGAGAACCGCTTCGAGCGAGGCAACGGCCGCCTCCTGGAGGCCTACCGACCGGTGTGGACGCCGAACGGCACCCCGCTCCTGTTCGAGACCTACTCGCCCTACACCGAGGTCGACCAGCACGCCGGTCAGCTCTGGCGCGGCTTCGCCGGCGTGACGATCAGCAGCCTCCTGCTGTTCGTCGCCCTGATGATCCCCCTGCTGTGGCGGTTGAACAGCCGCCTCCGGCGCGGGCACCGTCAGCGCGAGGCGCTGCTGCAGCGCGCCGTCGACGCCTCCGCCGACGAACGCCGCCGGATCGCCGCCACCCTGCACGACGGTGTCGTCCAGGAGCTCGCGGGGGCTTCGTTCGCGGTCAGCGGCGCGGCCGACCGCGTCGGAGGACTCGGGGACGACCGGCTCTCGAGCGACCTGCGCGGAGCCGCCGGCACCCTGCGCGACAGCATCGGGGGGTTGCGCACGCTGCTCGTCGACATCTATCCCGAGACGCTGGAGACCGCCGGGCTCCTGGAGGTCCTGCGCGACCTGGCCACCACGCTGCGCTCCCGCGACATCGAGGTGGACCTCGCGCTGCCGGACACCGACCCGCTGCTCGGCAAGGAAGCCGACCGGCTGATCTTCCGCATCGTGCACGAGTGCTTCCAGAACATCCGCAAGCACTCCTCGGCCAGCCACGTCTGGTTGTCCTTGACGCCGAGCGCGAAGGGCACGGTCGTCGAGATCGCCGACGACGGCGTCGGGTTCGACGCCGCAGCTGCCCTGAACCGCCCGGCCGAGGGCCACTTCGGCCTGCGGGTGCTGGCCGACCTGGCCAACAGCGCCGGCGCGCACCTCGCCGTCTCCAGCTCCCCGGGCGCGGGGTGCCGCTGGCGGCTGACGCTGGAGGAGTCCTGATGACGATCAACGTCCTGCTGGTCGACGACCACCCCGTGGTCCGGTCCGGCCTGGCCGGCCTGCTGTCCTCGACCGAGGACCTCGTCGTCGTCGGCGAGGCCGCCGATGGTGAGTCGGCGATCGCCTCGATCGGTGAGCTGTCCCCGGACGTGGTGCTGATGGACATCTCGATGCCGGGCATGGACGGGATCCAGGCGACCCGGACGTTGCTGGACGACGGGTTCGCCGGTGCGGTGGTCATGCTCACCTCGTTCTCCGACCGCGACAGGGTGACCGACGCGCTGTCGGCCGGCGCGGTCGGCTACCTGCTCAAGGACTCCGAGCCCGAGGCGGTGCTGGCCGCGATCCGGGCCGCGGCCAGCGGCCATGCGCCGATCGACCCGCGCGTCGCGGGCGCGCTCCTGCCGAGTCGTACGCCGGCGCCGGGAGCCGAGCTGAGCGGCCGCGAGCGCGAGGTGCTCGACCTGGTCGCCCAGGGGTTGGCCAACAAGCAGATCGCCCGCCGGCTCGGGATTACCGAGCGCACCGTGAAGGTGCACCTGGGCAGCGTCTTCCGGCGGATCGGGGTGGCCGACCGGACCAGTGCGGCCCTCTGGGCGCGCGACAACCTCCAGGACTGACAGGGAGATCTGTCACTTCGGCGTTCGGAAAGTCGGTGGCCGCTGTTAACAAAGGCACAGCAGACTGTGTCTCGGCCACCCCTGATCGCCGCCTTGAAGGAGTCTCCACCCATGGAACGCTGGGCTGAATTCGTACTGCGCCACCGCAAGTGGGTCGTGATCTTCTGGATCGTGATGATGGGCAGCGGCATCGCCGTGTCCCAGACGGTGACCAACCGCCTCACGATCGACTTCTCGCTCCCCGGCGAGCCCGGCACCAAGGCCGCGGACCTGATCGTCAAGGAGTTCCACAACGGCGGCAACACCAGCCCCGCGCTGATCTCGATCACCGTGAAGCAGGGCAGCACGGTCGAGGACAGTGCTGCGGACATCCACACTGCCTTCGACCAGGTGACCAAGGACGTCCCGAACACCCGGATGGTCGACCAGGTCAACAGCGGTGGCGACAAGGCGTTCGTGACCAAGGACCACCGCACTGCCTACGCGTACGTCTTCTACCCGTTCCCGAAGTCGCAGTCCGACCTGGCGCCAACCAAGAAGCTGCAGAAGTCGCTCGATGCGCACAAGCCGGCCGGGGCGACAGCCGGGGTCACCGGCATCGACGCGCTGTCCGTGGGGGACGAGGACCAGGGCAACAGCGTGCTGGTCGAGACGATGTTCGGTGCGCTCGGCGCCCTGGCCGTGCTGGCGTTCGTCTTCGCGTCCTTCCTCGCGCTGCTGCCCCTGCTGATCGCCGCCGTCTCGATCCTGACCACGTTCCTGCTGCTGCTCCCGCTGACCTACGCCACCGACGTGAGCTTCATCGTGCAGTTCCTGGTGGCGCTGATCGGGCTGGGTGTCGCGATCGACTACTCGCTGATCCTCGTGACCCGCTGGCGCGAGGAACGCGACCACGGCAAGGACAACCACGAGGCCGTGGTCGCGGCGATGGCCACCGCCGGTCACGCAGTGCTGTTCAGCGGCATCACCGTCGCCATCGGCCTGCTCGCGCTGGTGGTGCTGCCGGTGCCGTTCATGCGCAGCATCGGCATGGGCGGAGCCCTGATCCCGTTCGCCAGCGTCGCCGTGACGCTCTCGCTCACCCCAGCCATCCTCGGCGGCATCGGGCCCAAGGTCGACTGGCCGAAGGTCCGGCACGAGAACACCGCCAGCAAGGCGTGGAGCGGCTGGGCCCGCGGCGTCGTCAAGCACCGCTGGTTGGCGGCCGGTTCGGCGTTCCTGGTGCTCGGGCTGCTGTTCGTGGCGTTCACCGGGATCAAGATCGGCGCCCCGGCATCGGACTCGCTGGCCAAGAACGGCGCGGCGTACGACTCGCTGCACGTCCTGGAGAAGGGCGGTGTCAGCACCGGTGTGCTGACGCCGATCGAGGTGGTCGCGAAGACCTCGGCCGCGCCCGCCGCCGCCGCGAAGTTCGCGGCCGTCGACGGCATCCAGACCGCGCTCGTCTCGAACGGGCCGACCAGCAACGCGAACGGCAAGACCGTCATCCTGGTGATCCCCAAGACCGAGACCGTGAACAACAAGACGGTCCAGCCGGTCAAGGACGTGAAGAAGCTGGCCGACACCCTGCCGGGCGTCTACGGAGTGGCCGGCCTGGGCACGGCACAGGTCGACTTCCTGCACGGGGTCTACGGGAACTTCCCGCTGATGCTCGGCATCATCGCGCTGCTGACCTTCATCCTGCTGGTGCGGGCGTTCCGCTCGGTGCTGCTGCCGCTGAAGGCGGTGATCCTCAACCTGATCTCGCTGACCGGCGTGTACGGCGCGATGGTGCTGTTCTGGCAGGACGGTCACGGCTCGAACGCGCTGTTCGGGATCCAGGAGACCGGCGCGATCACCTTCTGGGTGCCGCTGATGGTGTTCGCGTTCCTGTTCGGGCTCTCGATGGACTACGAGGTCTTCATCCTGGCCCGCATCCGGGAGGAGTACGACGCGGGCCACTCGACCAACGAAGCCGTGGTCGAGGGCATCGGCCGCACCGGCCGACTCGTCACCAGCGCCGCCCTGATCCTGTTCCTGGCGTTCGCAGCGCTGGCCTCGGGGCCCGGCACCGACCTGAAGATCCTGGCGACGGCCCTGGGCATCGGGATCCTGCTCGACGCGACCATCGTCCGCTCGCTGCTGGTGCCGTCTCTGGTCTCGCTGTTCGGCACGTGGAACTGGTACCTACCGAATTGGTTGGCGCGGGTGCTGCTGATCAAGCCGTCGGTCCAGCACGAGGAGAAGCCGACCCAGCCGGTCGCCTAGTGCCCTTGTGCAGGTCGGTCGTGCACGCGACGATCAGCGCATGACCGACCTGTGGGCCACGATCGCCGCCGAGCGCGGCGCCCTTGCCGAAGACCTCGCCGGACTGTCAGAGAAGGAGTGGCGCACCCGGTCCCTGTGCACGCAGTGGAATGTCGAGCAGGTGCTCGCGCACATGACGGCCACCGGCAACCTCACCCCGGTCACCTTCCTCGGGAGCTTCGCGGCGGCCGGGTTCAACTTCAACACCTTCGCCACCCGGCAGATCGCCAAGCACCGCGGCAGCGACCCCGCCGAGACCCTGGAGCGGTTCCGGGCGGTCCAGCACTCCACGAAGTCGCCGCCCGGACCCAAGGAGTCCTGGCTCGGTGAGGCGATCGTGCACTCCGAGGACATCCGTCGCCCGCTCGGGATCCGGCACGACTACCCGGTCGAGGCGTTGCGCCAGGTCGCGGACTTCTACAAGGGGTCGAACGCGCTGATCGGCACCAAGAGCCGGATCGCCGGCCTCTCGCTCAACGCCACCGATGTCGAGTGGAACCACGGTGACGGCACCGAGGTGTCCGGGCCGATGCTGTCGGTGCTGATGGCGATGACCGGGCGCAGCAGCGCCTGCGACCAGCTCGAGGGTCCGGGTGTGGAGAAGCTGCGCTCGGCCGGCGGGGGCCCGATCGGCTGACGGTGGTCGAGGCCTCGAAACCCGGTGACTACAGGTCGAACTCCACCCCGGTCTTCGCCACGCTGACCTCCCACAGCTGCTCGCACAGGGCGTCGTCCAGCGCCCGCTTGTTGAACCGCGCCGGACCGATCGGCCCGCGGCTCTCGCCCCGTCGCTGCGGGCCGGTGTACGAACCCGGTTCGGCGAGCGTCGCGGCGTACAGGGTCGGGTTGGCGCCGGCCGCGGCGGACTGGAAGATCAGCGGCATGAAGACCGGCGCGGCCACCCGCACCAGGGGGTTGGCGCCCATCCCGTTCGGGTCCGAGACCAGCCCGGTCGCCGAGACGCCCGGGTGCGCGCCGGTGGAGACCAGTGGGCTGCCGGCCGTGGTCGCCCGCCGCTGCAGCTCCCGCATGAACATCACGTTCGCCAGCTTGCTCTGGCAGTAGCTGCCCTCAGGCGTGTACGTCGCCTCGGGGTTGGCCTCCACGACGGCCTTGGTCCCGCCGAGGTGGGCGATCGAGGCGACCGTCACCACCCGCGGGGTGCTGGACTGCTTCAGCGCACCGAGCAACCGGCCGGTCAGCGCGAAGTGGCCGAGGTGGTTGGTGCCGAACATCAGCTCGTGGCCGTCCTCGGTCTCCCGGTACGCGGGCGGGCGCATCACGCCGGCGTTGTTGACCAGCAGGTCCAGCGGCCCCTGCCAGCGCTCGGCGAACGACCGGATCGAGGACTGCGAGGCGAGGTCGAGCTGCTCGACCCGGGTCTCGCCCTTCATCGAGTCAGCGGCCTTCCCGCCGGACTCGGTGTCCCGGACGGCCAGCACCACCGAGGCGCCGTGCTCAGCCAGGTGCTTGGCGGTGTGCAGGCCGATGCCCGAGTTGGCGCCGGTGACGACCGCTACCGAACCGGTCAGGTCCGGCAGGTCTGCAGGGGAGAAGCTCATGCGTGGTACTCCTTCAGGAGGAGGGGGTGTGGATCAGGTCCTGGTAGTCGGGGTGCTTCTCGAGCCAGGCCTTGTAGAACGGGCAGAGCGGGACGACGTCGTACACGCCTGCGGCGCGGATCTGGTCCAGCGACTGGCGCACGATCGCGCCGCCGATGCCGTGACCCTCGAACGCGGGGTCGACCTCGGTGTGGGTGAACACGATCGAGGAGCCGCGCAGGTGGTACTCCGCGAAGCCGGCGAGAGCTCCGTCGAGGTGGGCCTCGTAGCGGCTCAGCTCGGTGTTGTTCGAGATCAGGATGTCGCTCATGCCCGCAAACCTACCGACTTGGCCTGCGGTCCTCGAAAGTGTCGATATCGAGACCCGTAGCCGCATCTCGGTCCCCTCGTTGACCCGAGCAGCAGACGCTACGGGGAGGTCTGATTGGAACGGGGGTTCCATGAGCAGGATCTGGCTTTATGGGAAGAGCAACAACCAGGTGTACCTCTACGACACGGAGTCGGGGGCGCACCGGGGATTTCCGAACCGCACCTACCGCGGCGCGACCGCGGGAGACTTCAGCCGGATGTCCGGCAAGGACGTGGCGACGTACGTCGACGAGAAGGGTCAGATCATCTGGCTCCAGATCGGACGTGATCGCTACCCGCTCGACGAGCGCACCACTGCGGTCGAGGGCGCGGGTGTTGGCGGGCTGCTCAAGAGCCTGACCGTCACCAGCGTCGGGTTGCCGACGGTGAGGCTGACCGAGCGCGCACCGGCCCGTCGGTTGCACGCGATCGCGACGCTGATCGATTCCCCGCAGGCACGCGAGACCTTCCGGACCGTCAAGAACCCGGGCGGTGGACCGGGCATCGAGGCGGTCCGCGCCGGTGGCATCCGCCCGGAGCCCAGCCTCGGCATCTGACGGCACGCGCCCGAGCGTCGAACCGGCGAGGGAAGCGCCGAGCCGACGACGGTGTTCCCCCGGTGTGCCGACCAGTACCGAACCTGTGATCCACCCGCTGCTGCGCTCGCGATGGAGCTCGCGCAGCTTCGAGGAGCTGCACGAACTTCACGAGGGTGAGCTCGAGCAGCTCCTCGAGGCGGCGCGTTGGGCACCCAGCGCCGGCAACTCCCAGCCCTGGGCGTTCCTGGTGCTCAAGCGCGGCGAGCCCGCCCACCAGCGTTTCGTCGGCACGCTGAGCCGGGGCAACACCGGCTGGGTCCCGAACGCCAGCGTCGTGCTGGTCTCGTTGTTCAAGAGCGGTGACGACGAGGACCCGTCGTTCACCTACAGCGACTACGCCGAGTACGACCTCGGCCAGTCGGTCGCGCACCTGACGGTGCAGGCGCAGTCGATGGGCCTGGGCGTGCACCAGTTCGCCGGCTTCGACCACGACGCGGTGGCTGCCGAGTTCGACGTACCGGCGAGCTGGAAGGTGACCACCGGCATCGCGGTCGGTCGGTACGCCGATGGGTCCGGGGACTCGGTCGACCCGACGTGGGACGGCCGCGAGCGCGTCCGCAACCCGTTGTCCACCTTCGTGTTCAGCGAGCGGTTCGGCGAGCCCCGCTGGTCGTAAGGTCGGGCCCGTGCGCGGTCTGCTGCTACTCGTCCTGGTCGTCCTGGTGAACCTGCCTGCGGTGAACGAGGGCTGGAACAAGCACGAGGTGGAGACCCGGGGCCACGACGTCGCGGCGGTCGTCCTCGACGCGCGCGAGCTGCACGGGCGCTACCTGGTCGACTACCGGCTGCCGAAGTCCGAGGACCCGGCGCAGACGAAGTACTCGGCCAGCGTCAATCGGGTGACCTACGAGTACGCGAGGTCGAGCGACCGCCTCGGCGTGCGGCTGGTCTCGGGCAAGCCGGGGTCCAACCGGCCCGACGGCCTCGTGGACAGCTCGCTGTTCAAGGTGATCGCGGTCGCCGGCGACCTGGTGCTGGCCCTGATCGCCGGGATCGCCTGGTACCGCCGGCGCAATCCCGGGGACATGCCGGACCCGCGCCCGCGACCGGTGGGCCTGTGACCCGCACCACGAAACTTTACAACGCATAGGGTCTTGTCAAATCGCTTTACAACTCCTACGTTTGTGTCAAGTGGTCGCGCTCCTCACTCCTGGCGACCCCGACGAAGGAGACAGCAATGTCGACGGACAGCATCCCGAACTCGACGGTCCCGGCAGGGTCCACCGAGGCCTGGAAGGACAAGAAGCGCTACCTGTGGCTGATCGGGCTGGTCGTTCCCAGCCTGGCGTTCGTCGCCGCAGCTGCCTTCATCGTCACCGGCTGGGGTGCCTTCCTCTGGATCGGCCCGATCATCGTGCTCGGCGTGGTGCCGGCGATCGACCTGCTCATCGGTCTCGACCGCACCAACCCGCCGGACGACGCCATCGAGGCGCTGGAGAAGGACAAGTACTACCGCTGGATCACCTTCCTGTTCCTGCCGATCCAGTACCTCGGCTTCGTCGGCGCGATGGCCGTCGTCGCCGGCGAGAACCCGGCCGGCTGGCTGGTGAACACCCTCGGCCTGCACGACTGGGGCATGGGCCTGCCGTTCGCCGACCGGTTGATGGGTGAGTCGATCGGTCTCGGCGTCGTCGACAAGATCGGCCTGGCCATCTCGATCGGGGTGATCGGGGGCATCGGCATCAACACAGCCCACGAGCTCGGTCACAAGCGCGAGGCCAACGAGCGCTGGCTCTCCAAGATCGCCCTGGCCCAGAGCTTCTACGGCCACTTCTACATCGAGCACAACCGCGGCCACCACGTGCGGGTCGCGACCCCCGAGGACCCGGCGTCCTCGCGGATGGGTGAGTCGTTCTACGCCTTCTGGCCGCGCACCGTCGCCGGTTCGCTGAAGAGCGCCTGGCACCTGGAGAAGAAGCGCTACGCCCGCAAGCACACGCACCCGTTCCACCTCGGCAACGACGTCCTCAATGCCTGGCTGATGTCGGCCGTGCTGTTCGGCGCCGTGATCGCCGCCTTCGGCTGGGGCGTCACGCCGTACCTGGTGATCCAGGCGATCATCGGCTTCTCGCTGCTCGAGGTCGTCAACTACATGGAGCACTACGGGATGCTGCGCCAGAAGGTCGGCATCGGCGACAAGCAGCGCTACGAGCGGGTCGACCCGAGCCACAGCTGGAACTCGAACAACATCGCGACCAACGTGCTGCTCTACCACCTGCAGCGGCACAGCGACCACCACGCGAACCCGACCCGGCGCTACCAGACGCTGCGTGACTTCGCCGAGTCGCCGGTGCTGCCGACCGGGTACGCCGGGATGATCGTGATCTCGCTGTTCCCGCCGATCTACCGGCGGATCATGGACCCGCTGGTGGTCGCGCACTTCGGCGGCGACCTGACCCTGGCCAACATCCAGCCGAGCAAGCGGACCAAGATCCTGGCGAAGTACGGGCTCACCGAGCACGACCACAGCCAGGGCGAGGACCTCACGGCGCACACGTTCGCCGGCGAGGTGCTGGCGGCCCGCTGCCCCGGCTGCAGCTACGTCTACGAGGTCGAGGTCGGCAACGAGCTCGAGGGCTTCGCGGCCGGTACGGCGTGGAAGGACATCCCCGACGACTGGTGCTGCCCCGACTGCGGCGTCCGCGAGAAGATCGACTTCGTCCCGGTCGACCCGGCGAAGGTCTGAGGTGACTGCCATGAAGATCGTGGTGGACCGCGACCTGTGCGACGGGCACGGCATGTGCGAGGCGATGGCGCACGAGTTCTTCGAGCTCGATGACGACGACGTGCTGACCATCCTCAACGACAGCCCGGCCGAGGAGGACCGCTCCAAGGTCCATGCCGCCGTCCAGGCCTGCCCCGCTCTCGCCCTGACCCTGCAAGACTGATGACATGACCGACGTGACACCCAGGCCAGGGCTGACGGCCCTGCTGCCCGGGTTCGCCGGTGGGGCCGCCGGAGCGTCGGGCAGCGCCTGGCGCGAGCGCCTCATCGACGAGGCCGCCGAGCTCACCCGGGCCGGCGGGTGGCAGTCGATCACGATGGCCAAGCTCGCCGACCGCGTCGGGGTCAGCCGGCAGACCGTCTACAACGAGATCGGCAGCAAGCAGCAGCTCGCCGAGGCGATGATCATGCACGAGCTGGAGGTCTTCCTCCGCAACGTCGATGCTGCCTTCGCCGCCCACCCCGACGACCTGGTCGACGCGATCCGCGAGGCGGCGCTGCGCGTCCTGCGCACCGCGCGCACCAACCCGCTCCTGCACGCCGTGCTGTCGGCCAGCCACGGCGCCGAGAGCACCCTGCTCCCGCTGCTGACCACCCAGGCCGAGCCGATCATCGACGCGGCCGGCGTGCTGATCCGCGGTCACCTGGCGGCCTACGACGTGCCGCTGACCCCCGACCGGGTCAGCGCCCTGGTCGACATGGTGATCCGGGTGCTGCTCTCCCACGTGACTGCTCCCGCCGGTTCGCCGGAGCAGACCGCCGAGGACATCGCCTTCATCGCCGAGCGCGTGCTGCAACCGGGCGGCTGAGACTCCGTCCGCTTTGTCCTCCCGCTGGCTACGATGGTCTGTCAGGGAGTGGGGGATTCATGAACGTTCGGGGAGCGGGTGTCGTCGCGCTGAGCGCTGCCCTGGTGCTCGCCGGGTGCGGCGGCGCGCCGGCCAAGGACCCCGAGCCGGCCGCGCACAGCAGCAGCACGCCGAGCACGACGCCGGCCGCCTCGCTCGCGGACGTCGCGATGCCGCGGCCCGGCGACTTCAAGCCGCCGATCTACTCCGCCGACATCCTGGTGCAGAGCCAGGACCCGCTGCCGCGGGCGGTCATCGCCAAGGCCAAGGGCCTCACCAGCGTGGTCGCCACCGAGCAGTTCTCGCTCGCGAGCTTCTACTCCGAGGAGGACGAGGTCACCTACGCCGCGGTCGATCCGCGGACCTTCCGGCACTTCAGCACCTCGGTCACCGCGACCACCCCCGCGGTGTGGAACCGCGTCGCCGACGGCGAGATCGCGATCAGGCCCGAGCTGAAGGACGAGCTGCCGATCAGCAACGACTCGGTGACGATGGGCAACGACGCCGATGCGGCCGTCGTGCACATCGGAGCGCTGGCCCCGCTGGTGGACCGCTCGAAGATCAGCGCGATCGTCAACGAGCGCTGGGCCGCGAAGCTGCACATGGTCAAGGACAACGCGCTGCTGGTCTCCACCGGCGAGGCGTCGCCGCTGGAGGCGCAGAAGGTTCTCCGCAAGGCCGTCGGCAACCGCGGCTCGGTGACCCTGCTGGCGCTCAACTTCGACCAGAACGCCGCCCAGACGGCGGTGCTCACCGGCGGTTCCGTGGCGCGTGCTGTCGGGTCTTTCACCTACACCGCCAACGCCGACGGCACCGTCAACCCGGACAAGAGCTGGGTGCGTTCCTACATCCGCACCGAGCAGGTGCCGATCATCGGCCGGGTGACCTGCAACAAGGCGATGCTGCCGCAGCTGCGGCTCGCCCTGAAGCGGGTGGTGGCCCAGGGCCTGACCGCGCAGATCCACCCGAACGAGTACGGCGGCTGCTACGTGCCCCGGTTCATCGCCAAGGACCCGGCCAAGGGGCTCTCGTTCCACACCTTCGGTACTGCGATCGACCTGAACGTGCCGGGCAACCAGCGCGGCACCGTCGGCACCATCGACCGGAGGGTGGTGCACATCTTCGAGAACTGCGGCTTCAACTGGGGCGGCACCTGGCACTACACCGACCCGATGCACTTCGAGCTCGCGCGGCTCGTGACTGCCTGCTAGGTCCCCGCGCCACGCACCGGGTTTCGAGGCTCCTGCGCTCGTTCCTCGCTCCGGAGCACCTCAACCACCGTCAGTCGATCAGAGCGACCTGCAGGTCGGCGGGCAGGAGCTTGCGGGCCTCGATGAGGCGCTCCCCGACGAGCACGGTGATCGTCTGCGCGGCCATGATCCCGAAGAGCACCAGCGCCTGGGCGGTGGCTGCCTGCACCGGGGTGCCGCCCCCGAGCATCACGCCGATGAACGCTCCGGGCAGCGTCACCACGCCCGTCGTGGAGACCTGGTCCAGGCCCGGCAGCAACGCCTCCGGTGCGCGGCGGTGGATGCTGAGGTCGATCGCGTCGGCAGGGCGCATCCCCAGCGACAACGACGCCTCGTACTGTGCGCGTTCCTCGCGCAACGCCGCGAAGGAACGTCGTCCGCACAGCGTGTTCGCGGTCATCGCGTTGCCGACGACGATGCCGGCGATCGGGATGATCGCGATGCCCTTGAACGGCACGGCACCGCTGCCGAGCACGATCACCAGAACAGGCGCGACGCCGGCCGCCATCGCGATCGCCGACCACATCCAGGCGCGCGGCGCGTCGATCCGGCGAGAGGTGGTCAGCACCCCCATCGCGAACATCGCCAGCACGAACAGCCAGGAGAGGGCCAGGCTGCCGATCACGGCCTTGATCAGCAGCGCCACGACCGAGAGCTGCACCAGCGCCCGGACGCCGGCGACCAGGGTCGGCCGCGCCAGCCCGTAGCCGGCGTACAGGTGGGTGGCCAGGGCGAGCGCGAGCAGCAGCGCCAGGGCGATGCCGACCTGCCAACCCGGGTCCGTGGTCACGGGTCCACGGTATTGGCTAGCGTCACCTCATGCGCGCAGCCCAGGTGACCCGTCTCGAAGGACCGCTCTCCGTCGAGATCAACGAGATCGACGAGCCGACCGAGGAGGGGATCTTCGGGCCCCAGATCCTGGTCGACGTGCACGCGGTCGGGGTGAGCTTCCCGGACCTGCTGATGTCCAAGGGCGAGTACCAGCTCAAGCCACCGGTGCCGTTCACCCTCGGCGTCGACTTCGCCGGCGTGGTGCGCAGCGCTCCGGCGGACACCGGCTTCGCCGCCGGCGACCGGGTCGCGTGCGTCGGCGCCACCGGCGGTGCGGCCGAGGTCGCCGCGGTGGGTCGGGACAGCACCTTCCTGCTGCCGGACAACCTGTCCTTCGAGCAGGGTGCGGCGATGCCGATGAACTACCTGACCGCACAGTTCGTGCTCAAGGAGCGCGGTCACCTCGTCGAGGGCGAGACCGTGCTGGTCAACGGCGCCGCCGGCGGCGTCGGCACCGCGACCATCCAGGTCGCCAAGGGGTACGGCGCCAAGGTCGTTGCCGTGGTCTCCTCGGACGAGAAGGCCACCGTGGCCCGGGCCGCCGGCGCCGACGAGGTCGTGCCCGTGGACGGCTTCCGCGACGCGGTCAAGGAGCTGACCGGCGGCCAGGGCGTGGACCTGGTCGTCGACGTCGTCGGGGGCGACACGTTCACCGACTCGCTGCGTTCGCTCGGCACCCAGGGCCGGCTGATGGTGGTCGGCTTCGCCGGCGGTGCCATCCCGGAGGTCAAGGTGAACCGGCTGCTGCTCAACAACACCGACGTGCGCGGAGCCGCCTGGGGTGAGTACGCGATGCGTCGACCTGGGTACATGACCGCGCAGTGGCGCGAGCTCGAGCCGATGATGGCCTCCGGGGTGATCAACCCGCCGATCGGCGCCACCTACGACCTCGCCGACATGGGACGCGCGCTGCAGGAGATGGACGAGCGCAAGACCCTCGGCAAGACTGTGCTCCGCGTGCGCTGACATCGGGTCGCCGCACACGACACGAGGAGACCTCCATGGCCCTGACCCGCACTCTCGCCGCGCTCGGCGCAGCAGCCCTGGTCAGCACCGCGCTGGTCGGCTGCGGCAGCAGTGGCAGCGACACCCTGACCAAGGCCGAGTTCCAGACCAAGGCCAACAAGCTCTGCGCCGACGCGAACAAGGACACCGAGTCCTACGGCGCCGACATCACCGAGAAGTCGAGCGACGCCGACGTCACGGCGGCCATCGACAAGACCGTGAAGCGCAACCAGGACCTGATCGCCGCGATCGACGCTCTGGACGAGCCGAAGAGCATCTCCGACGACGTGGCCTCGATGCTCTCGAGCGTGAGGGCCGGGATGAAGGACCTGGGCAAGGTCTCCTCGGTCCAGGACCTGGTGGCGTTCGACCCGAACGGGGCGAACTTCAAGGCCGCCAACGACAAGGCCAAGGCGCTCGGCCTGGACACCTGCGCCTCCTGAAGACCTGCGGTACCGGTGCGTCAGGTTCGCTGAAGGCGGAACCGATCAGGACCTGACGTACCGGCTCCCCGGCTACGCTGCCGGGGTGACGATCCTTGATGACGCCCGCGAGGGCATGGACCTTTCCGTCCGTCCGCAGGACGACCTGTTCGGGCACGTCAACGGCACCTGGCTGACGGAGTCGGAGATACCGGCCGACCGCGCTTCCTGGGGTCCGTTCGTGATGCTCGCGGACGTCTGCGAGCAGCAGGTGCGCGAGATCATCGAGGACTGCTCCGCGGGGGGTCCCGCGGGCTCGACCTCCGCCAGCTCGGCGGACGCGAAGAAGATCGGCGACCTGTTCGCCAGCTTCATGGACGAGGCCCGCGTCGAGGAGCTCGGTGCCTCGCCGATCGAGGCGACGCTCGCCTCGATCGAGAACGTGCACAGCCTGCTGGACCTGGCAGCGTTCCTCGGCGACTACGAGCGTGCCGGCGGCGGCGGGGTCTTCGGGTCCTACATCGACAGCGACGACCGCGACTCCGACCGCTACCTGGTGAACATCACCCAGGGCGGGATCGGGCTGCCGGACGAGTCGTACTACCGCGAGGACAAGTTCGAGGAGATCCGCACCAAGTACGTCGACTACCTCGAGACGATCCTGACGCTGGCCGGGCGACCGACCCCGCGCGAGACGGCCGAGACGGTGTTCGCGCTGGAGAAGCGGATCGCCGAGGGTCACTGGGAGCGGGCCGAGACCCGCGACGTGATCAAGAGCTACAACCTGACCCCGGTCGCCGAGCTGAAGGCGACGCTGCCCTCGTTCGACTTCGACGTCTACATCGGCAACCTGGGCGGCAACGCGCAGACGCTGACCGAGTCGGTCGTCCGGCAGCCGTCCTTCCTCGAGCACCTCGAGACGGTCCTGAAGGAGACGCCGATCAAGGTCTGGCGCTCGTACCTCGAGGTGAAGGTGGTCCGGTCCTCCGCGGCGTACCTCTCGGACGCGTTCGTGCAGGCGAACTTCGACTTCTACGGCCGGACGCTGTCCGGCACCCCCGAGCTGCGGGC
>JBJMIP010000196.1:0-9960 GCA_045806825.1 Marmoricola sp. | reverse complement strand
GCTCGGACTGAGCCCGGACGGTGTCACCTGGGGGGACACCCTGCCGGGTCCGTTGTTCGACCCGTCCTTCCGCTGGGTGCCCGGCGACTCCGAGACTGCCTCCTTCTGGGTCCGCAACCAGAGCACCGACGACGGCGTCCTCTACGTCACGATGCTCACCGGCCCGGTCGAGACGTTGATCGACACCGGTGACCTGACGGTCTCGGCGAAGGTCGACACCGGTGCCTACGTAGGAGCCGGTACGGCCGGCGAGCACCGACTCGTCAACCAGGTCGCGGTCGCACCGGGGGAGAAGCGGAAGGTGACCGTCAAGGTCGATTTCGACCCTTCGTCACCCAACGTCTCGGAGAACCAACGGCACGACCTGAACTTCCGGGTGAGCCTGGTCCAGGACGCGACGGCCGTCCAGCCGCCCGACAACGGCGGCAACGGCACCGGTAACGGCACCGGCAACGGCAACGGGGGCGACCTGCCTGGAACCGGTAGCACCGTCGAGCCGTGGATGCTGCTCGTCGGCGCGGGTCTCGTCGGCGCGGGCTTCGGCCTCATCGGGGCTGCTCGCCGTCGTGTCCGCGAAGGAGGTGCCCGATGAGCGCGGGGAAGCCGACCGGCCTCGGTCGCGGGGTCATCGCACTCACCGTCGCCGCAGCCGTTCTGCTCATCGGCGGACACGGCTCGCTGGCGTTCTGGACCGACAGCTCCAAGGTCACCGGAACGACCATCACCACCGGCAGCATCGACCTCAAGCTCGGCGGCGCCGACAACACCACGTTCTCGGCGCTGAGCATCTCGGCGATGGTCCCGGGCGAGACCACGGCCGGCGTCCTGGTGGTCCGGAACGCAGGCCGCTCGCCACTGAAGTACACCGTCGACGCGAGCGCGACCAACACTGACGGCAAGAACCTCGCGAGCGTGCTGGTGGTGAAGGTGACAACAGCAGCAGCGGTCACAGGCACCGGCCACGCCCGCACCTGCGGCGGCACCGCGATCAGCGGGTCGGGGACCTCGTTCACCGTGGGTCTCATCCCGACCGCGCGGACCTTGGCGCCCGGCGCCCAGGAGACGATCTGCGTCCAGGCGACGTTGCCGATCGCCGCGCCGGTCTCGACGACCACTGCGTACCAGTCCGCGACCACCACGGCGACCCTCGCCTTCAAGGCCCTGCAGGTGACCTCGTGAGCCCCCGCAACCAGTCCGCCCTGAACGCCGGCGAGCGCGCGCTGCGCGCCGTTGTCGTCGCGGTCGCCGGGATTGCCGCACTCTGCTCCCTCGTCGCCGTGGTCAGCATGGCCACCGGCGCGCGCCCCCTGGTCTTCCGGTCCGGCTCGATGTCCCCGGCGATTCCCGCTGGCAGTCTCGCTTTCACCCGCACCGCGGACGCGGCGGACCTCAGGGTCGGCAACGTGGTCACGGTCAAGGTCGGAACCGAGCGCGTCACGCACCGGATCATCGCCGTCGACCACCACGGCGACACCGCACTGCTCCAGCTCAAGGGCGATGCCAACGCGATGGCCGACCAGAGCATCTACCCGGTGCACAGCGTCGAGCGCACCTGGTTCTCGGTCCCGTACGCCGGAACGCTGATCGCCTGGCTCGGCCGTCCGCTCGGTGGAGCGTGCCTGGCCGGTTACCTGCTCCTGGTCGTCCTCGTGCTGAGCCGCTGGACGCGGAAGGCCGCGGCCTCCGGGTCGCCGAGCGTCGCGTTCGCCCGACGCACCCGCGCAGTGGCTGGCGGCACCGCCGTGCTGACCTTCGCGGCCGGCGCGTTCGGCAGCTGGGTGCTGCCGACCTGGGCCTACTGGACCGACAACGCCAACGCGTCCAACGCCGTGATCAGTACCGGGACCTGGGACGTCGCCCCGCCCGCCACCGTGGTCACGAACGTCGCCCCGCTGGTCAACGCCGCGGGCTGGTTCAACGCCAACATCACGGTCAGCCTGACCGCGAGCGATGCGGCCCCGAGCTCGGGCGTTGCCGGCATCCACTACATCCTCAACGGCGGCACCGAGCAGGTCCTCGCAGGCTCCACCGGGAACGTCTCGATCACGACCGAGGGCACCAACACCCTCGAGTACTGGGCTGTCGACAACGCCGGCTTCGTCGAGTCGCCGCACCACGTCGCGACCTACAAGCTGGACAAGACCCCGCCGCCGGCGCCGGCCTTCACCTCGATCAGCGCCGACACCGGTGCCTCAAGCACGGACCGGATCACCAGCACGACCGCCCAGACGCTCACGGGCACGGCCGAGGCGGGCGCCAAGGTCACCGTGAAGCAGGGAACCTCCACGCTCGGCACCGCGACCGCCGACGGCTCCGGCAACTTCAGTTTCGGCCCGGTGAACCTCTCCGCCGGCACCAACACCTTCACCGCGACCGCGACCGACGTCGCGGACAACGTCAGCCCGACTTCGGCGAACTTCCTCGTGACGTTGGACAACGTCGCTCCGAACTCGGTCTCGATCAGCCCGAACGACAACCTGTGGCACAACACCGGTGCCTGGACCGTGACCGCCAGCGACGCACTCAGCGGCGTGAACACGGTCTCCTACAAGGTCGACGGCGGCTCGTTCGCGAACCTCCCCGCCAGCAACGGCGTCCCCGTCAGCCCGCCGGCCCTGCTCGACGGCACGCACGCGGTCCAGGCGTACGCGACTGATCTCGCCGGAGTCTCGACCTCTGCCTCGCCCGCCACTGCGACCATCAAGGTCGACACGGTCAAGCCGACGGCCACCCTGAACCTCGCTGCCATCTCGAACTCTCCGTGGCGCAAGTCCGGGACCGCCAACGTCACGGCGACCGACGCGACCAGCGGTGTCGACCACATCGAGTACAAGATCGACAGCGGCTCGTTCATCAGCCTGGCCAGCGGCGTCGGGTTCACGATCCCGGACGGCAACCACACGGTCACCTACCGCGCCGTCGACTTCGCCGGCAACGTCAGTGCGGATGCCAGTCAGAGCGTCCAGATCGACTCGGTCAAGCCCAACACGACGACGGTGGCGAGCTCGCAGACCCCGAACTCGGCCGGGTGGATCAAGGCGGACACGACGCTGACCTTCAGCCCGAGCGACCCGTCGCCGGCCAGCGGCATCGCGAACGTCCAGTTCCAGACCAACGTGAACGGTGGCGGCTTCGGCGCCTACTCGACGCTGTCGACCTCGCCGTACACGACCTCGGTCACGACCGAGGGAACGACTGTCGTCGGCTTCCACGCCAACGACGTCGCCGGCAACACCGAGACGCCCGATCAGACCTACACCGTGAAGCTCGACAAGACTGCGCCGGGTGCCGGCACGATCGTCTTCGGGGGCACGCTGACCGCCGGGTGGCTCAACTCCGGCAGCTTCACGATCTCCGGCAACGACGCCGGGACCGTCGGAGTTGCGAGTGGCGTGAACCACTACGAGTACTCGATCGACGGCGGCTCGTTCGTGACCGGCTCGACCGGGACCCTGTCGGACAGCACGAGCTCCCACACAGTTCAGTACCGGACGGTCGACAACGCCGGCAACGCCGGCACAGTCGGGTCGGCGACTGTCAAGGTCGACAGCGGGGCGCCGATCCTGAGCAGCCCGCTGCCCGCATCGGGCTCCTCTGGCACTGCCTGGTCGAGCATGGCGTGCTCCGGAAGTGCGGACCAGTTGTGCGTGACCGCCACCGACGGCACGTCGGGCATCGGGTCCGTAAGCGTCAGCCTATCGGCGAGTTCAGGCGTGAACGCCGGGAAGTGCTGGAACGGCGGTGCAGCCTTTGTTGCTGGTCCGTGCGCGGCACAGGCGATGACCTTGGTTTCGTCGTCGTCCGGCCAATACAGGACTTCAGGTCTGACCGCTGCGGCGATGCCGGCCGGCACCTACACGGCCACCTACAACGCAGTTGACGTTGCGGGGAACCCGGCGGCTCCGCTCACGACGACGTTCACGGTCAGCGCCGCACCGGCAGTGCCTACTGGCGTCACGTGTACGGCCGGGTCGGCTGCGGCGAACACAATCACCATTAGCTGGACGGCAGTCGCTGGAGCGACCAGCTACATCGTCACCAGGACGACTGCCGGTGCCACACCGGTGCCTTCGGGGACCAGCCTGACCTTTACGGGCGGCAACAACACTTCGGGCTCCGCGTCGGTCCAGGCGGTCGGACCGGGTGGAACCTCGGCCGCCTCGGTCTCGAAGAACTACACCTTTGGAAACGGCAACAACAAGGCTCCCAGCTGCGACCCGTAATGTCCTGGAACAATGGGCGGATGGCCTCACCCACGATCGGCGTGTTCGCCCTCCAGGGCGACGTCCGCGAGCACCTGCACGCGCTGGCCGATCTGGGCGTCGAGGCGATCACGGTCCGTCGCCCCTCCGAGCTCGAGCGCTGCGACGGCTTGATCATCCCGGGCGGCGAGAGCACGACGATGTTCAAGCTCGCCCGCACCTTCGAGCTGTTCGAGCCGATCCAGAAGCGGATCGCCGGGGGGATGCCGACCTTCGGTACCTGCGCCGGGATGATCATGCTGGCCGACCGGATCGTCGACGGGACCGCGGACCAGGAGACCCTCGGCGGGCTCGACATCACCGTGCGGCGCAACGCCTTCGGGCGCCAGGTCGACTCCTTCGAGGGGAACCTCGATTTCGACGGCCTCGACGCCCCGGTGCACGCCGTCTTCATCCGGGCGCCGTGGGTCGAGCAGGTCGGTCCCGAGGTCGAGGTGCTCGCCCGGGTCGCGACGGGCGAGGCCGCAGGTAGGATCGTCGCGGTCCGTCAGGGACCGTTGCTGGCGACGTCCTTCCACCCCGAGGTGGGCAGCGACAGCCGCATCCACCGGGTCTTCGTCGACCTGGTCCTCGAACACGGGAAGGAACGCTGATGTCCGGCCACTCCAAGTGGGCAACGACGAAGCACAAGAAGGCGATCGTCGACGCCAAGCGCAGCAAGATGAACACCAAGCTCATCAAGAACATCGAGGTCGCAGCCCGGATGGGCGGCGGCGACCCGGCCGGCAACCCGACCCTGTTCGACGCGATCCAGAAGGCGAAGAAGTCCTCGGTCACCAAGGACAACATCGACCGGGCGGTCAAGCGCGGTTCCGGCGCGGAAGCCGGCGGCGCGGACTACTCCACGATCATGTACGAGGGCTACGGTCCCAACGGTGTCGCGATCCTGATCGAGTGCCTGACCGACAACAGGAACCGGGCCGCGATGGAGGTGCGGACCGCGACCTCGCGCAACGGCGGCTCGCTCGCCGACCCGGGCTCGGTGGCGTACCTGTTCCACCGCAAGGGTGTCGTGGTGCTGCCGAAGGCTCAGGACGGCAAGGACGTCAGCGAGGACGACGTCCTCGAGGCCACCCTGGACGCCGGGGCCGAGGAGGTCAACGACCTCGGTGACTCCTTCGAGGTCGTCAGCGAGGCGACCGACCTGGTCGCCGTGCGCAGCGCGCTGCAGTCCGCCGGGCTGGACTACGACTCGGCCGACGCCTCGTTCGTGCCGTCGCTGCAGGTCGAGCTGGACGTCGAGGGCGCGACCAAGATCTTCAAGCTCATCGACGCGCTCGAGGACCTGGACGACGTCCAGAACGTCTTCGCGAACTTCGACGTCCCCGACGCGGTGCTGGCCGAGCTCGAGGACTGACGCGAAACGGGTGCGTCGCGCCCGTTTCGGTGTGTCGCTCCCCGCGAGCCGGGGGAGTCTGGTTAAGTTCTGTCCGAACAGGTGTTCGTACGACGGTAGCCAGGAGTGACCTGCCATGCGCGTGCTGGGGATCGACCCGGGACTGACCCGCTGCGGTGTCGGCATCGTCGAGGGCGGCATCGGCAAAGCGCTGACCCTGGTCGAGGTGGGGGTCGTGAAGACCACGCCCGAGCTCCCGATCGAGGACAGGCTGCTGCTGATCTCCCGCGGCATCGAGACCTGGATCGACGCGACCGCACCGGACGCGATCGCCGTCGAGCGGGTCTTCGCCCAGGCGAACGTCAGGACCGTGATGGGGACCGCCCAGGTCAGCGGCCTGGCGCTGGTCGCGGCGGCGAGCCGCGGCATCCCGGTCACCATGCACACCCCGAGCGAGGTCAAGGCCGCGGTCACCGGCAGCGGCCGTGCGGACAAGGCCCAGGTCGGCGCCATGGTCGCGCGCCTGCTGCGCCTCGACGAGGTGCCCAAGCCCGCTGACGCCGCGGATGCGCTCGCGCTGGCGATCTGCCACATCTGGCGCGGCCCGGCGACCAACAGGATCCAGGCGGCCGTGGCTGCCCAGGCAGCAGGAGGTGCGCGGTGATCGCGTTCGTGAGCGGTCGGGTCGCGGCGATCGGGCTGACCTCGGCAGTCCTGGAGGTCGGGGGAGTCGGGCTCGAGCTGCAGTGCACGCCGAACACGCTGGCCGCGCTGTCGACCGGAGGTTCGGCCACGCTGCCGACGAGCATGGTCGTGCGGGAGGACTCGCTCACCCTGTTCGGCTTCGCCGACGAGGACGAGAAGCAGACGTTCGAGCTGGTGCAGACGGCCAGTGGTGTCGGCCCGAAGCTGGCCCAGGCGATGCTCGCGGTGCTCAGTCCGGAAGCCATCCGTCGCGCGGTCGGCTCCGACGACGTGAAAACGCTGACTGCGGTCCCGGGCATCGGCCAGAAGGGCGCGCAACGGATCATCCTCGAGCTCCGCGACCGGATCGGCGCTCCCGGATCGATGACGACCACCGGCTCGCTGCAGGTCGCCGGCTCGGGCTGGCAGGCCCAGGTCCACGGCGGTCTGGTCGGACTCGGCTGGACGGGCAAGGAGGCCGACAAGGCGGTTGCCGCAGTCGCGCCCGAGGCAGAGCAGATGGCCAGCCCTGATGTCGCCCGGTTGCTCCGGCTCGCCCTGCAGACGTTGAGCAGGGCCTGATGGAGGAGTACCGGGAGTCCTCGGTCCACGCGGCGCTGGAACAGGCCGAGCGGGAGCTGCTCGAGCAGCGCCGTACCGAGCAGCGCTCTGCGCTCACCGGGCCCGAGGCCGATGCCGACGAACGTGCGGTCGAGGCGGCGCTGCGGCCGCGCTCGTTGGACGAGGTGATCGGGCAGGAGCGCGTGCGCGAGCAGCTCTCCCTGGTGCTGCAAGCCGCTCGCTCGCGTGGTCGAGCAGCCGATCACGTGCTGCTCTCGGGTCCTCCGGGCCTCGGCAAGACCACGCTCGCGATGATCATCGCCGCCGAGCTCTCGGCTCCACTGCGCCTGACCAGCGGTCCCGCGATCACCCACGCCGGCGACCTGGCCGCGATCCTGTCCGGCCTCAACGAGGGCGACGTGCTCTTCGTGGACGAGATCCACCGGATGTCGCGTCCCGCCGAGGAGATGCTCTACCTGGCCATGGAGGACTTCCGGGTCGACGTGGTGATCGGCAAGGGCCCCGGTGCTACCGCGATCCCGTTGGAGATCCCGCCGTTCACCCTGGTCGGCGCGACCACGCGCGCAGGGTTGCTGCCCGGGCCGCTGCGCGACCGCTTCGGCTTCACCGGCCACCTGGAGTTCTACGCGGCCTCGGAGCTCGACCAGATCGTGCGACGCTCGGCGGGCCTGCTGGAGGTCGAGACGCTGGCGGACGGGACCGCGGAGATCGCGTCGCGCTCTCGGGGAACGCCACGGATCGCGAACCGACTGCTGCGCCGCGTGCGGGACTACGCCCAGGTCCGCGCCGACGGCGTGGTCACCCTGGACATCGCACGACGCGCGCTCGAGCTGTTCGAGGTGGACGAGTCCGGCCTCGACCGGCTGGACCGCGCCGTGCTGAGGGCCCTGTGCACCCGTTTCGGCGGGGGACCGGTCGGGCTGAGCACGCTCGCGGTCGCAGTCGGTGAGGAGCGCGAAACGGTCGAGGAGGTCGCCGAACCGTTCCTGGTCCGCTCAGGAATGCTCGCGCGCACACCTCGGGGACGGGTAGCCACAGCGACTGCCTGGGCACACCTCGGCCTGCAGGTACCGGCGGCCGCCCCGTTCTCCGACGACGGCACACTGTTTTCCTGACCCGCGGACTCCTGACCCGCGGTGCCGGTGGCCGTGACGTGCGACACGGACCGTTACACTTCCCGGCGGTGACCGCGCCCAGCACTCCGGCGCGCCCAGACCCCCCGAAATCGAGCCGAGAGTCCGACCGTGTCCCCAGAGCTGGCCCAGTTCCTGGTGTTCCTGGTTGCCCTCGTCGGCCTCGGTTACGTGGTCACCCGCCCGGCGCGCCGCCAGCAGCGGAAAGTGGCTGATCTGCAGGCGGACATCGAGATCGGCGACGAGGTGATCCTGTCCGCAGGTATCTTCGGCACGGTTCGTTCTGTCGAGGTTGACCGGGTCGGGCTGGAGATCGCCGAGGGCACCGTGATCACGGTGGCCCGGCAGGTCGTCGTACGACGTGTGCCGGATCCGGTGGACGAGACCGAAGCAGCACCCGCCGACGAGCACAACCCCGAAGACTGAGGAGACGCTGGACCGTGGCCAAGAAGACGTCCCGACCGGGACGGACACTCATCGTTTTCTTCCTCTGTGTAGGAGTGCTGTACGGCCTCGCGGCGCTCGGTGGCACCTGGAAGCCGCGGCTCGGCCTCGACCTCGAGGGCGGCACCCGGATCACGCTGACCGCGCTCGGCTCGGTGAACCAGACCAAGATGAAGCAGGCCGTCGACATCATCGACCAGCGCGTCAACGGCAGCGGTGTAGCCGAGGCCGAGGTCTCGACGCAGGGCAGCCACAACATCGTGGTGGAGATCCCGGGCAAGAACCGCAAGGACCTGGTCGACGCGGTCAAGCGGACCGCGCAGCTGCGGTTCCGCCTCGTCGCCCAGTCCGGGGGCCAGTCCGTCGTCGCCAGCGGGAGCCCGGTGACGCCGACCCCGAGCGCCACCGCCACCCCGACAGGCAAGAGCACCGCGACGCCGTCCGGCTCGCCGAGTGCCACCTCGACGCCCAAGCCGCGACCCGCGCCGAAGCTGGCTGACGCGACGCCGTCGACCACGCCGACCACGACCCCGACCGGCAGCCCGACGGCCGCGCCGTCGACGCCGGTGAGCACCAAGGGCGCCTCGATCAACGACCCGATCGCCTGGGCGGCCAACCCCGGAACCGACTGGCTCGCCAAGTTCGCGGCGTACACGTGCCCGAAGGACGGCGCAGACACCCCGCCGATCGCCGACGACCCGGACCAGCCGCTGATCACCTGCGGCACCGGCAAGAACAAGGACTCCAAGTTCCTGCTCTCCAAGTCGGTCATCGAGGGCACCGAACTCAAGCGGGCCTCGGCCGGCATCCCGCAGCAGCAGGCCGTGTGGGCGGTCAACCTGACCCTGAAGGGCGGCGCCAGCAAGACCTTCGCGAAGGTCAGCCGCACGCTCTTCAACAACGGCGGCCAGTTCGCGATCGTGCTCGACGGCAAGGTCATCTCCTACGCCGGCTTCAACGGGATCATCACCGACGGCTCGGCCCAGATCACCGGTGGCTTCAACGAGAAGTCGGCCACCTCGCTGGCCAACTCGCTCAAGTACGGCGCGCTCCCGGTGCGGTTCGACCAGAACGTGACGTCCGAGGTGATCGGCGCGACCCTGGCCGGCGACCAGCTGCACGCGGGCATCCTCGCGGGCATCATCGGCCTGCTGATCGTGATGCTCTACTGCCTGCTCTACTACCGCGGCCTCGGCCTGGTGGTGATCGCCTCGCTGCTGATCGCCGGTGCTGTCACCTACGCGATGGTGCTGCTGCTCGCCAAGACCGCCGGCTTCACGCTGACCCTCCCGGGCATCGCAGGTCTGATCGTGGCGGTCGGCATCACAGCGGACTCGTTCATCGTCTACTTCGAACGAATCCGTGACGAGATGCGCGACGGCAAGTCGATGCGCGTCGCGGTCGAGGCCGGCTGGGTGCGAGCCCGGGCGACCTGCCTGGCCGCCGACTCGGTGTCGCTGCTCGCCGCGGTGGTGCTCTACATCTTCTCGATCGGCGTCGTGAAGGGCTTCGCGTTCGC
>JBJMIP010000195.1:0-6914 GCA_045806825.1 Marmoricola sp. | reverse complement strand
GACCCGCCGCGCTGAGCCAGGGCTACGGCGCTTCCCGCTCGCGCCGGAGCAGCCCGTAGACCCAGGAGTCGGACACGTCCCCGTCGACGACGCAGTCCTCCCGCAGCGTCCCCTCGTGCTGGAAGCCCAGCTTCTCCAGGACCCGGGCCGAGGCCAGGTTGCGGGTATCGGTCTCGGACTGCACCCGGTTCAACGGCCAGGTGCTGAACGCCCAGTCGAGCAGGGCGCCAGCCGCCTCGGTCGCGTAGCCGTGCCCCCACGCCCGCTCGGCGAAGCAGTACCCGAGCGAGGCACTGCGGTAGTCGGGGTTCCAGCGGGACACCCCGCACCAGCCCAGGAACACTCCGTCCCCGAGCCGCTCGACCACCACCCTGGCGCCGGTGCCGTCCGCGGCGAGCTGCTGGCTGGACGCGACGAAGCTCTCGGCCCGGGCCGGATCCGTCCACGGCGGAGCGTCCCAGTACCGCAGCACGAAGGCGTTGCTGTGCAGGGCGTACAGGTCCTCGGCGTCCGCACTGCTGACCGGACGCAGGCGCAGGCGCGCCGTCTCCAGGGTGGGCGTCGGCAGTGGCACGGTCACCGGCCCAGTCTGCAGGTCAGCTGCGGCTCGTCGCGACCCGAGAAACGGTCCAAGAACCCCGGCGCCATTGGGCGGCTCCGGCAGACTGCTGCCATGGACGAGCACGAGCCTGGTGGCGGGCGGCACTCGGCGGAGTACTGGGACGACCGCTACTCCGGCGAGCAGGTGTGGAGCGGCAACCCGAACGAGACCCTGGTGGCCGAGGTGGCAGACCTGGAGGCAGGACGAGTACTCGACGTCGGCTGCGGCGAGGGCGCCGACTCGGTCTGGTTGGCTGGTCGCGGATGGCAGGTCACGGCGCTGGACATCTCGCTCAACGCGGTCGAGCGGACCCGCTCCGAGGCGGCGGTCGCGGGCGTGCACGTCGAGGGCGTGGCGGCCGGACTCCTGGACGCGCCACTGGCGCCGGGCTCCTTCGACCTGGTCAGCGCGATGTACCCCGCCCTCCGCCGTACGCCGTCCCGCGAGGCCGAGCAACGCCTCCTCGACCTGGTCGCTCCGGGAGGCAGGCTCCTGGTGGTCCACCACGCCGACGTCGATCGTGAGCACGCGCTGCAACGTGGCTTCGACCCCGACGACTACCTCAGCCCGGCCGACGTTCTGGCTCTCGGCTCCGAGCAGGGCTGGGTGGTCGAGAAGGACGAGCGCCGGGCACGGGTTCCCGTCGGCGGCGCCGGCGCGCACCACAAGGACGACCTGGTCGTGCGGCTGCGGCGGCCCTGAGCTCAGCTGTTGTTGGCGAGGCTGACGATCTTGACCTCGTCGACGAGCCAGCGCCCGTCCTGGCGCACCATCTTCATGGTCACCCGGGGCTGGTCGAGGCCGCGCTGCGGACCACCGCCGTTGCCGGGATTGCTGATCTCCTGGTCGACGAAGAGCAGCACGGTCACGTGGTCGGCGTCCTTGACCACCGGCGCCGACGCGACCACGGTGCCCTTGGCCGTCGCCTTGAGCTGGACGACCAGCTTCTTGATCGGCTTGCTGACCTCGGCGTACTGCCTCTGGAACTTCGCCGTGCCGGCGTCGTCGACCCAGGTGAAGTCCTTCTTCACGCTCCGGTAGTCGTAGCTGGTCATCTCGACCACCGCCTTCCGGGCTGCCTTGTCGGCCGCCCTGCCGGCAGCGGCGTACGACACCGCCTTCTTCCCGTCCTTGCCGCCGCCGTCGGCCTGCCACAGCAGGACGACCACCAGCAGCGCCACCAGGCTCATCAGCAGCAGTGAACCCAGTCCACCCACCACCAGCTGCAACCGGTCGCGCCGGTCAGCCTCGTCACTCATCGATCACTCCGAGACCGGGCCGGGCGCATGGGATGCACCGCGCTGCAGGTTCGGGGCGCTGTCCGGGCAGTGACCGGTGGTCACCATCGGACGGCGGACCGGGTTGGTCGGGGCGCGGCGGCTGGTGGGGTAGCTGCAGACCGTCGGCCGCTGCGGGATCCCCTCGATGTAGACGATGCCGTCGTGGATCGCTGCCGGGACCACGCCCAGACCGGCTGAGTAGTTGGCCAGGATCGCGCCGAGGTGCGGTGCGTAGCTGCGGAACAGGTTCGAGACGAGGACCGCCGTCGAGAGGAACTTCGGCAGGTGCCCGTTCATGTCGGTGAGCAGCTGCTGGAGCGCCGCGAGGTCCGCGGGAGCCATGGCCAGCGTGTTGCGCAGCTCCGGGTCGTAGTTCTTCAGGAACGCTGCGAAGTCCTTCGCCGAGCTGGCCAGCGAGCGGATGTCGTCGGCCTTGTCGGTGCCGATCGAGAGCACGGTGTTGCCGTTCGTGATCAGTCGGTCGGTCTCGGGCCAGAGCTCGTCGAGCTGGGCAAGGAGCTGGGAGCCCTGGTCGACCAGCTTGCCCATCTGCTCCCCGGTGCCGGCGAGGCCGGTGCTGAGCTCGGTGAGCAGCGTGTGCAGCTGCTGCGAGTCGATCTGGTCGAGCAGCTTGTTCACGCTGATGACCGTGGAGGCCAGCGTCTTGGGCAGGTCGGTCGAGGTCGCCGGGATGACGGACCCGTCCTTGAGGAACGGTCCCTCGGCAGTCTTGGGCTGGAAGTCCAGGTACTGCTCGCCCACGGGCGACAGGCTGCGGACCTTGACCACGGAGTCGACCGGGATCTCGTCGGAGGAGGTGATCACGACCTTCGCGACGACGCCCTTGCCGCTCAGCCGGATCTGCTGGACCTTGCCGACCTTGACGCCGCGGTAGGTGACCGCCGAGCCCTCGAACAGGCCGCCCGTCGAGGTGAGCTCGACCTTGACCGTCTTGGTGCCGCGCAGGATCGGGGTGTCGAGCACGTTGTTGAACAGGTACGCGACCGTGACCAGCAGGACGACGATGACGCCGATCAGGCTCAGCCACAGCTTGTCGGTGAGGATCCCGCGCAGGTTGTGCAGCGGGTGGACCCGCGCCACCGAATCGCCTCCGTAGCTCATCGGGCACCTCCCAGCAGTGCGGTCAGGCTGATCAGCGCGTTGGAGCCCGAGGTGGTCGTGGTCTTGCCGGTCGGGAGCGGCAGGCCGCCGCCGAGGAGGCCACCGCTGCCGTTGCCGTTGGCGCCGGTGCTGCCCCCGCCGCCGGCACCGAGCAGGTTCGGCAGGTTCAGGCCGGCGAAGTTGATGCCGAGCTTCAGGCTGAGGTAGTCGCCGGGAACGACGTTGTTCAGGGTGTTGCTCGCACCGACCAGCGCGCGCAGGGAGGGGCCGAGCAGCGTGGTGTTGTCCAGGAACTCCTGGAGGACCGGCGAGACCTCCTTGATCATCCGCAGGATCTGCACCCGGGTCTTCACGACCACGTTGTTGGCGGTGCCGGAGAACTGCGCCAGCTTGGTCAGCAACGCGGTGAAGTCCGGGGTGTTCTCGCGCAGCACGCGCGCCGCCGGCTGGATGTCGTGCAGCGCTGCCCGGATCGTGGCGCGGTTCTGGTTGGCGATCTTCGAGACCGCGGCCAGCGCACGCAGGGCGCGGTCGATGTCACCGGTGGTGGCGTCGGCGTTGTCCAGGAAGGTGTTCGCCCGGACCAGCAGCTGGCGCACGGTGTCCTCGCGGCCACCGAGGGCCGCGTTCAGCTGGTCGGTCACCGTCTGGAGCTGGTTCAGGCCTCCACCGTTGACGAGGAGCGAGGCGGACGACAGCGCGTCCTCGACCGTGGGCGCGGTGGTGGCGCGCTTCGGGTCCAGGCTGCCGCCGTCCTTGACGACGGTGCCGTCAGCCGGGTTGGTCACGTCGACGAAGAGCTCACCCAGCGGCGTGGTGTAGCGCAGCCGGGCCGACGCGTTGGTGCGGATCTGCGCGGACCGGCGGACCTCCAGGGTCACGATCGCCTTGAAGTCCTGGGTGGACACCGAGCGGACCTTGCCCTCGCTGACTCCGTTGACCTTGACCTGGGCTCCCTGCGCGAGGTTGAGGGCCTCGTCGAAGCGTGCCGTGACCGTGATCGTGTCGCCGCTGACGCCGTTGCCGGGCAGCGGGAGGTCGGCCATGGTCGGGCCGCAGCCGGTCACCAGGCCCAGGCCCAGCAACCCGGCGAAGGCGGCGAGCAGCCGCTGGCGGGCGCTCATCAGCCGAGTCCCAGCAGCGCGAGCAGGTTGTTCAGGTTCAGCAGCGACGGTCCGAACGCGGCGCACAGCTGGGTCTGCCCGGAGCTGCACAACGTGTTCACGACCTGCGCGACGCCCGGGATGATCACGGTCGGGTCGACGCGAACCTCCAGCTTGTCACCGCGCAGGATCCGGGAGAGGTTCTGCAGCGCCACCGGCATGACCTGGAGGGTCTCGGTGAGCTGCGCCTTCTTGCTCATCAGCGTGTTCATGATCGCCACGCTCTGGTCGAGCGACTTCACCAGCTGCTGCCGGTTCTGGTGGGCGAAGTCGGCGACGAGGGTGACAGCGTCGCCGAGGGAGACCAGCGTCGAGCGGAAGTTCTGGCGCTCGTCGGCGAGGAGCTGGCTCGCCTGGCTGATCGAGGTGATGAAGTTGCGGACGAGCTCCTGGTTCTGCGCGATCGCGGTCGTCAGCGCGTCCAGCGAACGCACGGTCGAGGCGATGTTCTGACGCTGGCCGGAGATCGTGTCGACCGCGCCACCGAGCGAGGTGATCGCCTTGTTGAACGCCTCGCCCTTGCCGTTCACGGCGCGGGAGCCCGAGAGCAGGATCCGCTTGATCGCGTCCTTGGTCTCCTTGGAGCCCGAGATCCCGGTCGCGAACGTGTTGAGCGCGGCGAGCACGTCGTCGAAGTCCACCGGCGTCCGGGTCTTCTCGGTGTCGATGACCGCACCGTCGCGCATCTTCGGACCGGAGTGGAAGACGGGGGTCAGCTCGACGTAGCGGTCGGTGGCGACCGAGCGCGCGACGACCACGGCACCGGCGCCGGCCGGCACCGCCTGGCCCTTGTCGATCTCGAGGGTGACCCGCACGTGGTCGCCGTCCGGCTTGATCGCGGTCACCTTGCCGACCGGGACACCGAGGATTCCGACGTCGTTGCCCACGAACAGTCCGGCGGAGTCCTTCATCAGCGCGGTGACCTTCATGGTCCCGCCGAAGGACGGCGTGCAGCCGCTGACGCTGAGGAGGACGACGAGCGCCATCAGGACGCTCATGATGCGCTTCATCAGCAGCCTCCCGACGTACGGCAGCGGACGTCGTCCGGCGGGATCGCCGAACCGTTGACGAACAGGTCGCCCCACGGGCCGTTGCCGGTCGCGTTGGCGACGTACCGGACAGCGGGCGCGACGTTGTCGAGCAGGTTCCGCAGCACCTTGTCCTGCTGGCGCAACGTGGAGAGCACCTGGTTCAGCTTCTGGAAGGCCGGCCCGAGGTCGGCCTGGGTGTCACTGATGATGCCGCCGAGGTTCTGCGCCAGGGCGGTGGTCTCGACGAGCAGGGTGTGGATCGCGGCACGACGGCTGTTGATCTCGTTGAGCACCAGTGTCGACTGCTTCATCAGGTCGACGATGTCGACGCTGCTCGCCCCGAGCTGGTCGGTGATCTTGCGGGCCGCGGTGAACAGCTCGGCCGTCTGCCCGCTGCGCGCGGTGACGGCTTCGGACAACCGCGCCACGCCCTCGAGGGCCGGGCCGAGCCCGGCGCTGGTCGCGTCGAGCGTCTTGCTGGCCTCGGTCAGTGCCTTGGCGAGCAGCAGCGGGTCGAGCTTCTGCAGCGTGCCGGTGCCCTTCTCGAGCACATCCTGGAGGTTGTACGGCACCGAGGTGCGCGAGAGCGGGATCCGCTTGATCGCACCGCTGCCGAGCGGCTTGACGTCGAGGTAGTGGGTTCCGAGGAGGGTCGCGACCTTGACCGCGGCCGTGGTCTCGTCACCGAGGCGCACGTCCTTGCTGACCGTGAAGGTGACCTTGACCTGGTCACCGTCGAGCTTGATGCCCTTGATCTGGCCGACCGGGACGCCGTGCACCTTGACGTCCTCGCTGACCCGCAGGCCGGCGGTCTGGGCGAGGATCGCGGTGTACGAGGACTTGCCGAACGGGATCACCGAGATGCCCACGACGACGAGGCCGAGGACTCCGGCTGCGACGATCGCCGCGATACCGATCCGGAACGGGTCCCGGGCGCCGATGGGCTTCACCTGCACACCTCCGAGAACGGACCGTTGCTGCTGCCGTTGAGGTTCAGCTGCGAGGCGCCGATGCCGAGGGTGATCGAGCAGAAGTAGAGGTTCACCGCGTTCTGGTACGACGAGGCGCGTCCGAGCGCGGCGAGCGCCTGGCCGAACGAGCCGAGCGCGTCCACGAACGGCTGCCGGTTCGCGAGGAAGAGCTTCATGGTGGCGTTGAAACGCTTGACGGCCTGGACGGTCGGCGTGCGCAGGTCGGTGAGCAGCTGGGAGGTATTGCCGATCAGCTGGCTCATCGAGTCGATCGAGGAACCGATCGCCTTGCGGTCGGCGGCCAGGCCGGTCATCAACGCCTTGAGCTCGAGCACGCTGCCGCGCAGCTCGTCGCCCTGGCCGGCCATGTCGACGAGCACCGGTGTCAGGTTGTTCAGCACCTCGCCGACGATCTGGTCGCGGTCGGCCAGGAAGTTGGTCAGCTTCGCCGTCTTCTGCAGGAGGTTCTCGACCGTCGGACCCTCGCCCTGCAGCACCTTGACCACGGATGCCGCCAGCTGGTTCACGTCGTCGGGGCGCAGTGCCTCGAAGAGCGGCCGGAAGCCGTTGAGCAGCTCGGTGAGGTCGAACCCGGGATTGGTGCGGTTGACCGGCACCGTCGAGTTCGCCTTCATGACGGCCCCGCGGTCCTTGCCCTGCACCATCGCGAGATACCGCTGACCGAGCAGGTTCTGGTACCGCATCACCAGCGTCGTCGTGGTGAGCAGCTTCTGCCGCTTGACCAG
>JBJMIP010000194.1:0-5340 GCA_045806825.1 Marmoricola sp. | reverse complement strand
CTCGAAGAGCCGCTCCACCTCTTCGTGCGGCAGCACGGCCGTGGGCTCGTCGAGGACGAGGACTCCGCCGCCGTCCCAGCCCTGGAGGGCTGCGGCGATCGCGACGACCGTGCGTTCGACCGGCGTCGCAGCGGCGAGCGGGCGGTGGATGTCGAGGTCGACGTCGAAGGTCGCGAGCACCCGGCGGGTCTCGGCCTCCTGCTGCTTCCAGAGCACGCGGCCGCCGAAGCCGCGAGCGAAGCCGCCGTGCAGCGCCAGGTTGTCCTGGGCGCTCAGTTCCAGGATCAGACCGAGGTCCTGGTGGACGAAGCGAAGGCTCCGCGGCACGGTGCTGCCGAGCTCGAAGGGCTCTCCGTCGATCTCCGCCGAGCACCCCGGGTCGGCCGCGTGGTATCCGGCCAGCACCTTGATCAGGGTGGACTTGCCCGAGCCGTTCTGCCCCATCAGGGCGTGCACTTCTCCGGGAGCGATGTCCAGCGCCACGTCGTCGAGCGCACGGGTGCCGGGAAAGGTCTTCGACAGGTGTCGCAGGGTGAGGGCGGAGCGGTCACGACCGGTCGCGACCGGCAGTCCCTGGGTGCTTGCGGAGGCGTTTCGCGGAAGTTCGATGGTCACCTGAACGCCTCCTGGTTCCTGCTGTCGACTCAAGTTGAGTTGAGTTCACTTCAGGAGAGTGAAGCATGGCCACAGATGTGATGGCAACCACAAACGGGAAGAATTTTGAACTGGTTTCAGTTCAGTTCGGGGCAGTCTGAGAAGTCCCCCACCGGTAAGCCGGGCTCAGTCCGAACTCAGCCTCGACCGCACCCGCCGGGCCTTCAGGCGCTGCTCAACGCCGCCGGACCGCGAGGCCGCCAGGCGCGTGCGGCTACGGCCGCTGCACGCGTTCCGATACCCAGATGGCGACCGCTGCGACCACCACCACGACGATCGCCCACCACAGGCGATCCAGTACCAGGAGCACCGTCGTGAGAGGAACGACCACCGCCGCAACGATGCGCCAGAAGATCCAACCCGCGCTTCGCCTGGGGCTCGTGCGAGCCTGCCAGGCCCCGAACGACTCGGGCTCGTCGACCATCCGCGAAGCATAGATCCGCAGGGAGGCGATCGACCGGCGAGAATCACCGCCGTGATCGAGCCGTGACGGCCGGCGGGCAGTCAGAGCCCGGACGATCACCCGCAGGGAGTAGCCCCGACCTTCGCGAGACCCGCGAGGTCACCAGGCCCGAACTCGAGCAGTCCGACGTTCTCGGCGTTCATCAGCTCGGCCGGGTCCTTCACGTGCGCCAGCCCGACGAGGTGACCGAGCTCGTGCAGCACGATCGCGCGCGCCTCTCGCCTCCCCTCGGAGGAGCGGGCCAGATCGCGGAACACCGACCGGTCCAGCGTCACACCCCCGGTGACGTAGCGGAAGCGACCGCCCTGCACGGAGACGCCGATGCTGCCGCCGATGCCGGCGACCCGGCCGGCGAGCTGCGGGACCTCGCTCGAACTGGCCCACGACACCAGAGCCGGCGTACGGCGTGGTTCGCCGAGGAAGGTCGGCACGGTCGCGCTCTCCCAGTGAGGGCGGTCATCGGTCGTGCCGGCGTACTGGAGCCTCAGACCGCTCGCCCGACTGACCACGCGCATCGCGTCCTCGACCAGGGCCAGGTAACCCGCTGGCGCGTCCTGCGGATTGATGCGGACCATCACCGGCTTGCACGGGTCGTAGCCGACCGGGTCGCTGGCGTTGCCCTTCTGGTGGGAGAGGAAGGCGTAGCTTCCGCGATCGGCTGTCTGCACTTCGGGCAGCAACCGGTGGTGGCCGAAGCCCAGGGCGTCGCGGATCGGGCCGGGCACCAACGAGGGCGCGAGAGCCAGTGCTCCGCAGAGCACGACGATGAACGCGAAGCCCGGGATGTAGGCGCGCAGGTCGCGCCTCTGCTCGCCCTCCATGACGACGAGCCTAGGCAGACGTCAGTCGAGGACCCGGACAGACCCGACGCTGTACAGGCGCAGCGCGAGGGCGACGGCCGCCGGCGTCAGCACCGCGATCGGCACCAGCAAGAGCAGCTTGCCGGCGTCGTGCACCGCAGCAACGGTTCCGTGCAGCCAGGCCGACCAGACCTCGTCGTGGTAGCTGATCGCTGCGTCGCCGTCCCAGGTCGCGACGTCCACGCCGCCCGGTTCTGCGTTTGTTCCGTTCTCGTTCATGTCGACCCCTCCCCAAGGTCCCCCGATGCCGCATCACGCACGCCACCCTCGATACGAGACTGATCGGCCGCTGCGCACTGCATCTGATGAGAATGGTACCAAAAGGCTCAATTCGGACATAGGGGAACCGATGAATTCAGCTACCACCGGGAACGGCCCCGGCGCTGCGGAGGCACAAGGAGGTGCCATGAACGAGCAGAAGACCCACAGGGACGTGTTCGTCCTCTCTGGCGGCGCGTCTCGCGGCGCGGTACAGGTCGGGATGATGCAGACCCTCATCGAGGCGGGCATCGTGCCCGATGGCCTCGTCGGTTCGTCGGTCGGCGGACTGAACGCTGCCTTCATGGGCTGGGAGCCGAGCACGGACCGGGTGCACAGCCTGGCCGACCAGTGGCTGCGCCTGCAGACCCGCGACATCTTCCCGGGCGGCAACCTCACCCGGCTCTCGCACCTGGCCCGCCGGCACTCCTACATCTTCGACTCCTCCGCGCTGCGCTCGCTGATCCACGCGTGGGTCCCGGTGCAGACCCTCGAGGAACTCACCGTCCCGGTCCGGATCACCACGACCCCGCTGGCCAGCTGTGCGGCGAAGTACCACGACCGCGGTCCGATCGAGA
Source organism: Marmoricola sp. (assembly GCA_045806825.1). Lineage (GTDB taxonomy): Bacteria > Actinomycetota > Actinomycetes > Propionibacteriales > Nocardioidaceae > Marmoricola. The sequence goes on along the minus strand of JBJMIP010000194.1, from coordinate 2,527 downwards.
AGATCCTGCTGGCCTCGGCAGCAGTGCCCGGCGTCTTCCCGCCGGTCGAGCTCATCGACGAGAACGGCGTGCGCAGCACGCACGTCGACGGTGGCGTCGCCGACCTGATCCCGGTGGCAGCCACCATCCCGCTCGCCCCGACCCGGGTCTTCATCCTGGACGCCACCGTGCCGGTGCGAATTCCCCGAGCCCGTACGCCGATCGAGATCCTGATCGCCAGCCTGGGCATCGCGGTGCGGGTCCGGCCGATGCCCGACCTCGGTCCGAACGTCGAGGTGCACCACCTCACCGCGCCGGACCTGAACACCGGCATGATCGACTTCACCAGGTCCGCCGAGCACCTCGCGCTGGGGCGACGGGTGGCCTCCGACCTGGTCGAGTCGCTCGGCCTGCACACGCCGTCGGCGACGCGCACCCCGCGCTTCTGGGACAGGTTCAGCCGCACGGCTGCATGATCGAGGACGCGCCAACGGACTCGATCGTCGGTGGTAGAGCAGCGAGCCGGGCTGAGGGACGACGCCCGGACCGAGCGTGTCGAAATCTGGTGCGGTGCGCGCAGACCCACACCAGCGGTTGAATGGCCGCATGACGGTCCACTACGACACCGCTGACGGCATCGCGGTCATCACCATCGACCGGCCGCAGGCACGCAACGCGGTAGACGGTCCGACGGCGCAAGCACTCGCGGACGCCTTCCGTGCCTTCGACGCCGATGACTCCCTGTCGGTCGCGATCCTCACCGGAGCGCAGGGAACGTTCTGCGCCGGTGCGGACCTGAAGGCAGTCGGCACCGAGAGCGGCAACCGGGTCGAGCACGACGGCGACGGGCCGATGGGACCGAGCCGGATGGACCTGTCGAAGCCGGTGATCGCCGCGATCGAGGGTCACGCCGTCGCCGGCGGGATCGAGCTCGCGGCCTGGTGCGATCTGCGGGTGGCCGCCGAGGACGCGGTGCTCGGCGTGTTCTGCCGACGGTGGGGAGTGCCGCTGATCGACGGCGGCACCGTGCGGTTGCCGCGTCTGATCGGGGAGTCCCGGGCGATGGACCTGATCCTCACCGGCCGCCCGGTTGCGGCCGACGAAGCGCTCGCGATCGGCCTGGTGAACCGGGTCGTGCCGACGGGCACCGCCCTGGCTGCGGCCAGGGAGCTTGCGCTGCAGCTCGCGGCGTTCCCGCAGGCCTGCCTTCGCAGCGACCGGGCCAGCGCGCGCAGCCAGTGGTCGATGACCGAGGCGGACGCGATCACCGTCGAGCTGGAGCACGGGATCCCGACGTTGCTCTCGGAATCACTGGAGGGCGCGGCCCGCTTCGCCGCCGGCAGCGGCCGGCACGGCGCGTTCGAGGGCTGACGCGCCAGGACCTATGTCCTGAAACGCGCGAACCCGACACCACCAGGTGTCGGGTTCGGCTGAAGCTTTTGGGTGTAGCGGGATCAGTCTGCTGCGCCGCGCTGCGCCGGGATGACGCCGCCAAGGAGTTCCTTGACCTCGGCCTCGCGGTAGCGACGGTGGCCGCCGAGCGTGCGAATCGCGCTCAACTTGCCCGCCTTGGCCCAGCGGGTGACGGTCTTCGGGTCGACGCGGAACATCGCGGCCACCTCGGCAGGCGTCAGGAGGGTCTCGGTCTCGGAGTTGTGCTGCATGTTGGGCACCTCGTCTGGTTTGTAACTGAACGACACGACGAGCATGACACTCGCGGGAACTTGTGTAAAGCAGACCAAACGGACATCGCCCTCACGGTCTAGACCGCGGAACAAATCGGGCAGACCGCGCGTAACCCAGGCGGTAATTGATCGTAAGGCCCGACCGGTCCCTCAACGCCGCTTGTGAGCGCGACCGGGGAACACCCGGGAACTGCGAAAAGTCAGTCGCGCGAGGACGAGGGCGAGTAGCCGGCCCAGTCGTCGTACTCGTCGGTCTCGGGGTCGGAGACCTCAGCAACCTCCGGGGAGGTGCTCTCCCCACCGTGAAGCTCGCTCGCGAGCGCTCCGAAGTCCGTCTCGTGAGTGCGGTACTTCAGATCACGGGCAACTTTGGTCTGCTTTGCCTTAGCTCGGCCGCGTCCCATTGGGTCGACCCCCTCGCGCACATGGCCGGCGCTCGCGCAGCCGGCGGGTTTCGTCTCTCGTGGTGCCAACCGTACCTGTACCGATGCCATTCCCGCACACCGGTTCCGCGATGCGGCGCGCCCGGGTCAGGAACCAGCTGGCTCAGGCGTGGTCGCCGACCATCCGGACGGCGCCGGCAGCACCGTCCGCGGCCTCGGTGACCTCTCCGGCGGTCCACGCAGCGATGTCGTGCTCGGCCAGCAGACGGACGGCGGCATCGGCCTCGTCAGCCGGGATCAGGGCCACCATCCCGACGCCGCAGTTGAGCGTCTTCTCGAGGTCTTCGCGGGCCACGTTGCCGGTCTTCGCCACCAGCGAGAACACCGGCGGGAGCGACCAGGTGGACCGGTCGAGGGTCACGGTGACGTCCTCGGGCAGCACCCGCTCGAGGTTCGAGGCCAGGCCTCCGCCGGTGATGT
>JBJMIP010000193.1:0-12954 GCA_045806825.1 Marmoricola sp. | reverse complement strand
GAAGCATTTCCCGAAAGCCGAGATCAAGAGCCGGGTCGACGAGGCCGCCCGGATGCTTGATATCGCCGAACTCGTCGACCGCAAGCCGAAGCAACTATCGGGCGGCCAACGCCAGCGGGTCGCGATGGGCCGCGCCATTGTCCGCCATCCAAAGGTGTTCCTGTTCGACGAGCCGCTGTCCAACCTCGACGCGGCGCTGCGCGGCCGGGAGCCGGCGCAGCCGCAGCGCGTAGCCCACGTTGTCGGCGACGTCCTGGTGCGGGAACAGCTGCCCGTCCTGGAACATCAGCGCGAAGCCTCGACGGTGGGTCGGCACGCCGGTGAGGTCGCGGCCGTCGTACGAGACCGAGCCTGAGGCCGGGTGCTCGAGGCCCGCCACCGCCCGCAGCAGCGTCGACTTGCCGCAGCCCGACGGGCCGAGCACGGCGGTCACCGACCCGGGCGCCAGGTCGAGGTCGACACCGTCCACCGCCGTGGTGCCGTCGAAGCGCACGGTGAGGTCGCGGATCCGGAGCTGGCCCTGAAGTTGGCCCTGAAGCTGGTCCTGCGGCTGGTCCACGTCAGAACGCTCCCACGGAACCGACCCGGAACCGCTCGACCAGCATCATCACGACGCCGGTGGCAACGGCCAGCACGACGGACGCGGCCAGGGCCATCCCGAAGTTCTCGGCGCCCGGACGTCCGATCAGCCGGAAGATGACCACCGGCAAGGTGGGGTTGTCGTCGCGGGAGAGGAAGCTGGTCGCCCCGAACTCCCCGAGCGAGACAGCGAACGCGAAACCGGCCGCAGCCACCAGGGCACGCCAGGCGTAGGGCAGGTCGACCGCGAGCAGCACCTTCACCGGACCGGCTCCCAGCGAGGCCGCCGCCTCGCGCTGGCGCGGGTCGATCGAGGAGAGCACCGGCGCCACCGTCCGCACCACCAGCGGGAGCGCGACCATCGCTTGGGCGATCGGGATCAGCAGGGCCGAGGAGCGCAGGTCGAGCGGCGGCTTGTTCAGGGTGATCAGGAATCCGAAGCCGAGCGTCACCGCCGAGACTCCGAGCGGCAGCATGAAGACGGCGTCGAACACGCCGGCAGCCCGCCGCGCCAGCCCGCCCCGTCGCGGCCGCGAGACCAGGTACGCCACCACCGTCCCGAGGAGCAGCGCGAACCCGGCTGCCTGGACCGCGATCTCCAGGGAGTGCCTCAGCGCGCTGCTCGCGGTGACCAGCAGCGCGTTGTGCGCACCGGTCGTCTGCAGGGCGCGGTAGTTGGCCAGGCTCCAGCCGCCGTCGACGCGCAGCGAGGTGACCAGCAGGGAGGCCAGCGGCGTGAGCAGCAGCACGATCACCGCACCCGTCCACACCAGCACCGGCAGGTCGCGCCGACGTGGGCGTCGGCCGCGCTCACCGGCTCGGCCCAGCGCCGGCGCGTTGCGGCGCGCCTGGTGGGAGACCACCAGCAGCGCGGTGATCACGGCGATCTGGAGCACCGACAGGGCGGCGGCCGCCTGCAGGTCGAGGTCCTGGGTGGTGAGCTGGTAGATCTCGGTCTCGACGTTGGCGTAGCGCAGGCCACCCAGCGTCAGCACGATCCCGAACGAGGTCGAGCAGAACAGGAAGACGACGCTGGCTGCCGACGCGATCGCCGGCAGCAGCGCAGGCAGCGTGATCGTGGCGAGCACGCGCAGCGGTGAGGCTCCGAGGGCGGCTGCGGCTTCCTCGGTACGCCGGTCCAGGCCCTCCCAGAACGACCCGACCGTGCGCACCACGACGCTGACGTTGAAGAAGACCAGGGCCGCGATGATCGCGGTCGCCGTCCCGTCCAGGCCCAGGCCGCCGAGCAGTCCGGCGGGGGCGATCAGCTGGCGGAAGGCGACGCCGACGACGACCGTCGGGAGCACGAACGGCACCACGATCACCGTGCGCAGCAGCCGCTGGCCCACGAAGTGCAGCCGGTGCAGGACGTACGCCGCGGGCACGCCGAGCAGCACCGCGAGGAAGGTGGAGAGCCCGGCGCTCCACACCGTGAACCAGACGACCCGGTGCACGCGTGCGCGTCCGAGGACCGCGAGCACCCCGCCCGGGTCGAACGAACCGTCCGGCCAGAACCCGCGGCCGACCATTCCCGCGACGGGGTAGAGGAAGAACGCCCCGAGAACGACCAGCGGGACCGCGACCAGGGTCGCGGTCCCGAGGCGGTCCCGGAGACGGTCCATCAGAACCCGGTGACGTCGCTCCACGCGCGCAACCAGGTGTCCCGGTTGGCGGTGATGTCGGCCGGGTCGACGGCGTACGGCTTGGGAGCCACCGGCGCGTACGTCGCCCAACCGGCGGGCAGCGTCGTGGTGGTGTCGACCGGGTAGACGTACATGTTGTCGGGCAACGCCTTCTGGAAGGACTGCTTCGACATGAAGTCGATGAACTCCTGCATGCCGATCGGGTTCTTCGAGCCCTTCAGCACGCCGGCGAACTCGACCTGGCGGAAGCAGGTGTCCAGCAGCGCGCTGGTGGTCGGCTTCGTCTGGCCCTTCGGGATCGTGAACGGCGGCGAGGACGAGTACGACACCGCGATCGGGCGGTCGCCGTGGCCGCCACCGGCGGTGAAGTCGACCTCGTAGGCGTTCTCCCAGTCCTTGTCGACCTTGAGCCCGTTGGCGACCAGCTTCTTCCAGTAGCCCTGCCAGCCGTCCGCGCCGTACTTGCCGATGGTGGCGAGCAGGAAGGCCAGGCCGGTCGAGGACGTCTTCGCGCCCTCGGTCACCGTGAGGCCGCGGTACGCCGGTGCCGCGAGGTCGTCGAGCGTCGTCGGAGGAGCGAGCTTCTTCTTCGCGAACCAGGTGTTGTCCACGTTCACGCAGACGTCGCTGTAGTCGATCGGCGTGAGGAAGCCGTCGCCGTTGCCGGCCAGGGCGAACTGCTTCGCCGAGGAGGCTTCAGCCGACGAGGAGTACCTGGCCAGCACACCGGCGTCGATGGCCCTCGTCGCGAAGGTGTTGTCGATCCCGTAGACGCCGTCGGCGATGGGGTCGTCCTTCGTGAGCACGAGCTTGTTGGTCAGCTCGCCGGCGTCGCCGTTGGTGGCGATCTTGACGGTGATCCCGGTCTGCTTCGTGAACTCGGCCATCACGTCCTTCGACATCGCCCACGAGTTGTGGGTGGCGACGACCAAGGTCTTGCCCGCCGTCTTCGGCGCGGCCTTCTGGTCGCTTCCGCAGCCGGCCAGGGCGAGTGCGCCCACCAGGAGCAGGCTCGTGCCGAGCACGCCGGACAGGGTCAATCTGCTGCGCATGACTCTCCTTCGACTTCCTTCGCCGGTGCTAACCGGAGCAGGTTCAAGGGTCTGCGGCTGTTCCGCACTCTCAGCTCCTCACGGAGCTCCCCTGTCGTGTGTTGTGCTGAGGAATCTACGCCTTCGGCAGGCTGTAGTGCTTCTCGGGTCCGTCCAGTGAGCGGGCGAGGTCTCCGCGCAGGGTGAGCAGGTCGAGGTGCGCCAGCGTCTCGAAGGCTGCCAGGACGGCGTCGAACGGCCCGAGCTCGTCACGTCGGCGCTCGTGCCGGGTCCAGCCCAGCTCTCCGGCGACGTCCCACGCGGTGCTCGCTCCCGCGCCGACGGCAGCGAGGCACTGGTCGAGTCGGACCCGGTGGTGCTCGAGCAGCTCGTCGACGCGGGCGTGCGAGCTGGGCGCCACTGGTCCGTGCGCCGGCAGCAGCATCAGGTCCGGGAGCGCCTGCACCTTGCCGAGCGATCTCAGGAAGTCCTGGAGCGGCTGCTCGACCCAACCGGGCTCGAAGCCGATCGACGGGGTGATCGTCGGCAGCACGTGGTCGCCGGCGAAGAGCAGCCCGGCCGACTTCTCGGCGAAGACGTAGTGGCCCTGGGTGTGCCCAGGGGTCGCGACCGCCTCGACGCTGCGGCCGCCGAGGTCCAGGGTGAGGTCGGCGTCGAGCCAGACGTCGGGCATCCCGTAGTCGTCCAGGGACGGCCGCTCGGCCGGCATGAACTTGCGCCACTCGTCCGCCAGCTGCGCCGCCCCCGCCGCCTCGAGCCGGGCCAGGTTCGGGTCGCGCTCGACCATGACGTTGCCGTGCATCATGTCCATCGAGCCCTTGTCGCCCAGACCGAGGCTGACGTTGATCCCGAGCTCGCGACTGACCACGTACGCCTGGGTGTAGTGGTCGCGGTGCATGTGCGTCACCAGGAACTGGCGGATGTCGGAGAGTGCGTAGCCGGCCTCGCGCATCGAGGACTCGAAGATCTCGCGTGACTCCGGGATCGCCCAACCGCCGTCCACCAGGACGAGGCCGTCGTCGGTCTCCAGCACGTAGACGTTGACCGCCCGCAGGCCGTCCATCGGCAGCGGTAGCGGGATCCGGCGGACACCGGGTGCGACCTGCCAGGCGCCGGGCTCGGTCCAGTTGACCCCGGAGTCCGGGCTGATCCGGACCGCGGTCGGGGGCAGGGCCTGGCCGAAGTTCGCCTGGTGGTTCATACCGCCATCATCACAGGGCCGGACCTCAGCGACGGACCAGACCCCGGCCGGTCACCAGGGGTAGGTCCTTGGCGACGACCAGGCCACCCGGGGCGTCGTGGACCGCGCGCGCGGCATTCACCAGACGCATCGCGGTGGTGATCATCCCGGAGACGTTGTGGTCGCCGTGCTCGCCGTGGTGGGAGAAGTCCACCTTCATCATCGGCTCGCCGATGATCTCCACCCGGTATCCACCGTCGCCCTCGGCCGGCTGCGGCCAGTCGGGGCCCTGGGCCGGGTTGGTCCGGGTGACGTGGTCGAGCTGCACCCGCGGGACGCCGTCGACGGTGCCGATGACGCCGAACTTCACCGCGCCCATGCTGCCGGCCGGAACCTCGCAGGAGTCGATCGTCAGGTCGACGTCCGCGGGGATCCGCTCGTGGTACTCCTGCAGCTCGGGGTCGAGCTCGAGGTCGAGACCGGCCGCGATCTGGCGGACCACCGGCCCCCAGGCCGAGGACAGCACGCCCGGCTGCCAGAGCAGCGCCGGGTAGTCCATCGGGCGGCCGAAGCCGTAGAGGTCCTGCATGACCACGGGCTGGTAGTACGTCGCGTAGTCGCAGATCTCGCTGACCCGGACCAGGTCGATGCGCTGCGAGAGGCTGGTCATCACCAGCGGCAGCACGTCGTTGGCGAAGCCGGGGTCGATGCCGTTGACGTGCAGGCTGGCGCCGTTCGAGGCACCGGCGGCGTTGATCCGGTCCACGTAGCTGTCCAGGCCGGTCCCGTCCGGGAAGGTCAGGACGACCGGTCCCGAGGAGACCACGTTGACGCCGCGCTCGACCATCTCGATGAGGTCCTCGAGCGCGTCGAAGATCCGGTCGTCGGTCATCGCGGAGTGCACGATGACGTCCGGCTCGAGGGCGAAGAGCGCTTCCTTGTCGTTGGTCGCGATCACGCCGAGGTCACGGTCGAGGTCGGCCAGGCGGCCGGCGTCCTGCCCGACCTTGTCGGGGTTCGAGACCCACAGCCCGACGAGCTCGAGGTCGGGGCGTGCGTCGATGCCGGCGATGGCGTGCCGACCGATGGTGCCGGTCGACCAGGCGACGACCCTCAGCGGACTGGTCCGCTGGTCCGTCATCACGCCGGACCCAGGTCGGGCAGCTTGAAGTCCAGGTTGGGGATGTCCAGGCCGCCGTCGGCCTCGATGACCTTCCCGGTGAGGAACGAGCCGGCCTGGCTGGCCAGGTAGACGACCGCGGCGGCGATGTCCTCGACCTCACCGACCCGCTGCACCGTGGTCTTCTCGGCGAGCTCGGTCATCACGGCCTCGTCGGAGGCGACGTAGTCCAGCGCGCTGGTCATGATCGAGCCGGTGCCGATCGCGTTGACCCGGATCAGCGGCGCCAGGTCCTTGGAGACCAGGCGCGTCCAGTGCGTCAGGGCGGCCTTCGCGGTGCCGTAGGCGGAGTACCCACGGCCGGAGACGCGGCCGATGACCGAGGAGATGTTCACCACCGAGCCACCCGGGTTGTCGCCGGTGAGCATCAGCGGGACAGCGGCCCGGGTCAGCGCGTGCGCGGTGGCGACGTTGAACTTGAACGCGTCCACGAGGAAGGCCTCGTCGGTGTCCAGGAACGGCAGCGGCATGGTGCCGCCGACGTTGTTCACGATGATGTCGAGCCGCCCGAACTCGTCGTACGCCTTCTGGGCGAGTGCCGCGGTCTGCTCGAGGTCGGAGAGGTCGGCCTTGACGATGAGAGCGCGTCGACCGAGCGCCTCCACCTTCTCGGCGACCTCGGCGAGCTGCGAGGAGTGGCGGGCGGAGATGACGACGTCGGCCCCGGCCTCGGCGAGGGCGATGGCCGAAGCGGCCCCGATCCCCCGTCCGGCACCGGTGATGACGGCAACGTGGCCGTCGACCTTGAAGCGGTCCAGAATCATGTCGAGACTGTAACGTGTTCTAGTTTCTGGCGGAAGACTTCGCCAGAAGCACGAGAGCCTGCCCCGAAGGACAGGCTCTCGAGAACGACTGTGCGCTCAGGCGTGACGCCCGGAGCTGCGCTCGCGGCGCGACATCCGGATGGACACCGCTCCGGTGACGACCAGCGCGAAGCCGGCCAGCAGCAGGATCAGCCGCGGACCGCCGGTGTTCGGCAGGTGCGGACCGGTCGGGGGCAGCGTCTGCCCGGTCGGCTCGGCCGTGATCACCAGGCTGCGCTCGCAGTGGGTGGTCGCGTCGGGCATGACCGCCGAGACGTGCAGCGTGTACTTGGTGGTCGTGGTGACCTCGGGGATGTCGAACGTGGTGTCGAAGACGTTCTCGTCGGCCGTCCGGGTCTCGCCGTTGAAGGTGGCGACCCAGTGCACGGTCGGCCCGGCAGCCTTGCGGCCGAGCCCGTTGTCGGTGGTGGTGGTCTCGGCGGTGCCGTGGACGTGGACCTTGCTACCGGCGTCCACCGTCTGGGCGTCGACGGTCACGTTGCAGGTGGTCTCCGGGTACGCGAACGCGGTCGGTGCGAACCCGAGCACCATCAACAACGTGGCGAACGCAGTCGCCCCGATCACGATCAGCTTCTTCATCCACTCGTCTCCCGTGTATGGGTGCACCCCTCCGTGCGGCCCAAAAATGGTGGTACCTCGGACTGCACAACGAACCTCGTGCACGCCCGTTACGGGTCAGCAGGTCCCGATTCCGACGCGGAACCGCGGGATGAAGGGGTGAAACCGGACCGGGAGCGGTCAGGCGGGCTGCGGGCGGCGACGCGTGCGCAGCGTCACGGCGGTACCGGTACCCACGAGCGCGAGACCGGCGAGCAGGATCCACAGGTTCGGACCACCGGTGTTCGGCAGGTCGTCCCCGGGCGGGCTCACCGCGCTGCCCTGGGGCAGGACCGTGATCATGATGGTCCGCTTCCAGGTGGTCAGCGGGCCGGCCGCGGTGCGTGCAGCCATCTTGCCGGTGACCGGCGTCGCGCCGTCAGGCAGGTTGTACACGCAGGTGCCGTGCAGCGGGATCTTCGTGATCTTGGTGACCGCCGGAGCCGTGTACGTCGTGACGAACAGCTGGCTCGCGCTCTTGTCGCGGGAGTCGCCGTTCCACTCCAGGGTCCAGTCGCAGTCGACGTTGGAGGTCGCGGTCGCCGTGAAGGTCTCGCCGCCGTAGAGGACGGTCCGGTTCACGGTGAGGTCGATGATGACCTCCGGATATGCCTGGGCGGCGGGCGCAAAGCCGATGACGGCGAGCAGCCCCAGCAGAGCTGTCACCCCGAGCGACAGAACTTTCTTCACGAGAATCCCCACAATTCAACTCGAAAGCGAGCGGAGCAAGAAGCGTACTGCAATTCCTCGCGTCACTTACACCCCGTGCGTTACATCACGCCGGTGATACCGCTCCAAAACGGACCGAAGCAGGACGAAGCGTCACGGAATTCAGGACTCGGCCAGAGCCCATCACACCGTCACGAACCGCCGCGAAGCTCCAACGCGTCGGTGAGGAGGGTGACCATCGCCTCGATCTGCAGGTCGACCGAGGAGACCTCCTCGGTCGATCCGTCGATCGCCCGGGCCGCGAGGCCGGCCTTGGTGTCGATCAGCTCCGCGATCCGGGTGTCGACGGTCTGGGCCGCGATCACCCGCCAGGCGGTGACCGGCTGGTCCTGGCCGATCCGGTGCACCCGGTCGATCGCCTGGGTCTGCTCGGCCGCGGTCCACGAGAGCTCGGCCAGCACGACGTTGGAGGCGACCTGCAGGTTCAGGCCGACGCCGGCCGCGGTCAGCGAGCAGACCACGACGGCGACCTCGGGGTCGTTGACGAAGGCGTCGATGTTCTTCTCGCGCACCTTCGGGGTCTGGTCGCCACGGATCGAGGAGTACTTGATGCCGCGGCGGGCGAAGGTCTCCTCGGCGGCGTCCATCACGTCGATGTGCTTGGCGAAGAAGACGACCTTGCCGACGTTGCGGGCCAGCTGCGCGGTGTAGTCGGCAGCGAGCCCGGCCTTCGCCTGCCCGATCCGGCGCATCAGCGCGAACACGTTCTCGCCCGAGCTCTCGTCGGAGTCCTCGCGCTCCCAGCCCGCGACCCGGCGTACGAGGTCGTGGTCGATGCCGACGACGACCTCACCGGAGGTGCGGGCGGCCAGCGCGCTGTCGTAGCGCTTCACCAGGCGCCGGGCCAGCTCGGCCTCGGCCTCGCGGATCGAGCGGCCGGCCTCGCCGTCCAGCTCGACCGGGATGTCGGCGATCCGACGCTCGGGGATGTCCGCGGCGACGTCGATCTTGCGACGCCGGACGATCCCGAGGTCGATCACGGACTTGCGGGCCGAGGGAAAGAACGCGCGGTCCAGCGGGGTCAGCCCGGTGTCCTCGAGGGCGTCCATCAGCTCGGCCAGCGGCTTCTTGTCGTCGATCCAGCCCAGGAACTGCCAGATCGCGCGGAAGTCGTCGATGTCGTTGATCAGCGGCGTACCGGTCAGCGCCATCAGCAGCGGCCGACCGGTGCGGTTGCGGATGCTCTCGGAGACCTCGAGCACGTGCTGGGAGCGCTGCGAGGACTTGTTCTTGATGAAGTGCGCCTCGTCGACGACCATCCCGCGGAAGCCGAGGTCCTTGAGCCAGCCGACGTGCCGGTCGAGCACCTCGTAGTTGACGATGATGATGTCCGCGAAGCCGTCGATCGAGTCACCGTCGCCGTGGATCACGGTGGCCGGGTGCCGCGGCGTCCAGCGTTCCGCCTCGCGCGCCCAGTTGGTCTTCACGACGTTCGGGACCACGACCAGCAGCGGGTAGGCCTTGGCAGCCTGGGCTGCGAGCAGCGCCTGGGCGGTCTTGCCCAGGCCCGGCTCGTCCGCGAGCAGGAAGGTCCGGTGGCCGTTGGCGGCGGCGCCGACCATCCGCGCCTGGTGCTCCATCAGCTCCAGGTCACCGGGCAGGCGGACGTGCTCCGGACCGGGCAGCGGCATGCAGGCGACGGCGGTGTCGTCGGACTGCTCGAAGGAGCGGAACAGCGGGCCGAGCAGCTCCCAGCGGGCGAGCTCGCTCGACCGCGGCTTCTTGGCACGGGCAGCGGTGAAGTCGGGGACCAGGAACGGGTTCGCGAGCTGGCGGGCGATGACCGCCTGCGGGATGACCCGGCGCTCGGTGACCTCCGGGGTCTCGCTCGGCTCGACCGGCTGCGGCTCCTCCTCGACGACCTCCATGCCGGCCGCGGTCTGCAGGTCGCGGATCAGCTCCTTGGCGGCGTCGGTGACCATCGCGTCCTCGCGGAGCAGCTCGAACAGCGTCGAGTCGCGGGCGGCGGTCTGGGCCAGGATCGTGGCGATGCCGTCCAGGCGCTTGAGCTCCTCGCCGCGACGCGACTCGGTCAGCTCGGGGTCGGCCTTGATCCGGGCACGTTCCTGACGGGCCAGCAGGGCCACGACCTGGAACTTGGTCCGGACCGACGGGGCGATCGAGCGGCGCTCGACGGCGGCCTCGACCTCGCGCACCGCACGGGCCAGCTGCGGGATGAGCCCGCGGTTGTCCTGGTTGCGGGCACGCCCGTTGTTGCGGGTCGCAGTACTACGGCCGTTCTGTTGGCGCTGACGCGCTCGAGCCACGAAGTTTCACCTTTCCAGTGATGCACGACGCGGTGCCGACGAGGACACTGCGACGTCTCGGTCGACGAGTCGACCTGAGCGGCGGCCCGGGATGGTCTCGGGTGGTGCCGCATCCGGCGATCAAGGCGCTGTGGAGTCAGCGCTCGATTCGGATCTGGTCCCAGTGTCGCACACGAACCCAGGCGGGGTGAATCGATCCGGCTCAAGCCAGGACGGCGTGGCTGGCGACCGCCCGGGCGATCACCCGGCCGTCCTGGGTGATCTCGGCGTCGGTGCTGCCGATCCGCCGACCGACCCCGGTGGCCCGCCCGCGGCAGACCAGGGGACTTCCGGGCACGGCAGCCCGGACGTACTGGACGCTGAGCTGGACGTGCGGAGCGGCGACCCCGGCCGGCACCCGCGCGTGCACCGCCCAGCCGGTGGTGGTGTCGAGCAGCGCAGCCAGGAACCCGCCGTGGACGATCCCGCCGCCGTTGCAGTGCTCGGGCCCCGGATCCGCCTCGACGACCGCCTCGTGCTCGTCCACGCTGATGTAGCGGAACCCCAGAAGGGCCGAGAACGGCCCCGGGGTCGGGCCGTCGGCATGCGGGTCTCGCGGCGCGCTCCCGGTCTCGGTCATGCGGGGACTCTAGTCACCACGGCCGAGCGCCTGCGCGACGTCGCCGCGGCCCGAGGCGCCGAGCTTGCGGAGCACGTTCTCCACGTGGGTCTCCACGGTGCGCACCGAGATCACCAGGGCGTCGGCGATCGCCTTGTTGCTGGCCCCGGAGGCGACCAGCTCGGCGATCTCCCGTTCCCGACGGGTCAGGTCCTGGCCGGTCGTGCGGTCCGGAACCCTGGCCTCCCCGAGCGCGACCGCGATCACGTCCGGCTGCGCGAGGGATCCCCCCAGCGCGACGAGGTCGGCGTACTCCCCCGGCGCGAGCAGCGCCCGGGTGCCGGCCACCCCTGCCTCGCGTCGCCGGGACAGGTACGGCATCGCGGCCACGCTCATCCCGATCCGGTTCCAGATCGCACCGGCGCCCCCGAGCAGCAGGGCTGCTTCACGGCCCCGGCCCTGCTCGGCCGCGGCCCAGGCGAGCGCCTCGAGGGTGAGCCCGATCCCGAGCTGGTCCTCGAAGGCGGCCTTCGAGGTCAGGGCAGCCCGTTCGAGCTTGATCGCGCCCGCGACGTCCCCGGAGCTGAGCGCGTCGATGCCGAGCCCCCACTGCGAGTAGCTCACCAACCAGCGCTCACCGCGGGGTTCGAGGATCTCGAAGCAGGACTGGTACGCCGCCGCAGCCTCGTCGGGCTGGTCGGCCCAGCCCAGGATCATCCCGCGCAGGAAGTGCAGGTTGGCTTCGAGGCCGAGCTCACCGACCTCGTGCAGCAGCGCGACCCCAGCGGTCGCGGCGGCGATCCCGGCCGCCACGTCGGACTGGTAGGTGCGCAGCTGCGACTCGGCGTACAGGGCGTGCCCGCGGATCCGGTCGTCGTGGGTCTGCTCGACGAGTGCGTCGAGCCGCTCGTGCAGGACGGCCGACGTACCGACCTCGTCGACCAGGTTCGCTACGAAGGAACCGACTCGCAGCGCGTTGGCACGCTCGAGCGGGGTCCCGGTGCCGTGTGCGAGGGCCTGCTGCAACCAGCGGACCGCCTCGCCCCCGCCGCCGGTCGAGGCGAAGTAGTGCTCGAGCACGGGTGCCATCTGGAGCAGGCAGACCGACTCCTGAGCAGAGCCCGCACTGAAGTCCAGCGCGACCGCGAGGTTCTTGCGCTCCTGGCGCAGACGGGTCATCCAGGCGACCTGCTCCGGCCCCCACCACTGCGCCTCGAAGCGCCGGACGAGCGCCAGGTAGTAGTCGCGGTGACGCCGCTGCCAGGTCTCGTGCTCGCCCGCCTCGGTCAGCCGGTCGACACCGTACTGGCGGATCAGCTCCAGCATCCGGTAGCGGTCCTGGTTGCCCTCCCGCACCACGACCGACTTCTCCACCAGCCCGGCGAGCGCGGCGAGGACGTCGCCGGTCTCCAGGCCCGGACCCGAGCAGGCCGTCTCGGCCGCGTCCAACGAGAATCCACCGGCGAAGACCGAGAGCCGGTGCCACAGGTTCCGTTCGGGCTCGGTGCACAAGTCGTGGCTCCACTGGATGGAGGCTTCCAGCGAGCTCACCCGGTGGGTGTCGCCGCGAGAACCGCCGAGCCGCGCGATCCCTTCGTGCAGCCGGTCGAGCAACACCTGCGGGGTGAAGGTCCGCGCCTGGGCGGCGACCAGCTCGATCGCGAGCGGCAACCCCTCGAGGGCGTCGCAGAGCGCGTCCACCTGCTGCTGGTCGTCCGGATCAGCCACCCATCCCGGTGAAGCGGCCAGGGCGCGCGCCCCGAAGAGGGCGGCGGCGTCCTCGGCGTCCAGGCTCGGCACCGGGTAGAGGTGCTCCCCGGTGACACCCAGTCTCTGCCTGCTGGTCGTGAGGACGTGCAGGCCGGGGCACCCGCGTAGCAGGGCCGTCGCCAGCGCGGCGCTGGCTTCGAGCAGGTGCTCGCAATTGTCGAGCAGCAGCAGTCCGGGCCCTTCACCGACGAACGCGACGAGCGCGGCCGGGTCGAAGACCTCGCCGGGCGACGGCGCGTCCATCGCGGCGCTGACCAGGTGCCCGACCAGAGCCGGGTCCTGGAGGTCAGCAAGCTCGGCGACCCAGACCCGCTCCCCGAACCGGACGGCGAGACGGTCGAGGACCTCGTTCGCGAGGCGGGTCTTGCCGAGCCCTCCCACGCCGATCAGCGTGACCAGGTGGTGGTCCTGAACCGCTCGCGCGACGTCCTCGATCTCTTGTCGTCGACCGACGAAGGCGGTGAGGAACGCCGTTCTGGCTGCCACCTCCGGATCGTAGCCAGGTCAGCGATGGGGCGAAGCGACATTTGTCCGT
>JBJMIP010000192.1:0-6265 GCA_045806825.1 Marmoricola sp. | reverse complement strand
CTCGACGAGCCGACCAACCACCTCGACGCGGAGAGCGTCCAGTGGCTGGAGCAGCACCTGGCGTCGTACCCCGGCGCGGTCCTCGCGGTCACCCACGACCGGTACTTCCTCGACAACGTCGCCGAGTGGATCGCCGAGGTCGACCGTGGCCAGATCCACGGCTACGAGGGCAACTACTCCACCTACCTGGAGACCAAGAAGGACCGCCTGAAGATCGAGGGCCAGAAGGACGCCAAGCGCGCCAAGATGCTGGAGAAGGAGCTGGAGTGGGTCCGCTCCAACCCGAAGGCACGGCAGACCAAGAGCAAGTCCCGACTCTCCCGCTACGAGGAGCTCGCCGCCGAGGCGGAGCGCGCGCGGAAGATCGACACCTCCGAGATCAACATCCCGGCGGGACCCCGACTCGGTGACGTGGTGCTCGAGGCCAAGGGCCTGACCAAGGGCTACGACGGCCGCAACCTGTGGGAGGACATCAGCTTCTCGCTCCCGCGTGCCGGCATCGTCGGCGTCATCGGCCCGAACGGCGTCGGCAAGACCACCCTGTTCCGGATGATCGTGGGCCAGGAGGAGCCGGACGCCGGAGCCCTGGACGTCGGCCAGACCGTGAAGATCTCCTACGTCGACCAGAGCCGTGGCGGCATCGACCCGAACAAGAACGTCTGGGAGGTCGTCTCGGACGGCCTGGACTTCATCAAGGTCGCCAACTTCGAGATGAACTCACGCGCCTACGTGGCCTCGTTCGGCTTCAAGGGCCCGGACCAGCAGAAGAAGGCCGGCGTGCTCTCCGGTGGTGAGCGCAACCGGCTCAACCTGGCGCTGACGCTGAAGATGGGCGGCAACATGCTGCTCCTCGACGAGCCGACCAACGACCTGGACGTCGAGACGCTGTCCTCCCTCGAGGACGCGTTGCTCGACTTCCCCGGGTGCGCGGTGATCACCTCGCACGACCGGTGGTTCCTCGACCGCACCGCGACCCACATCCTCGCCTGGGAAGGCACCGAGGACGAGCCGGGCAGCTGGTTCTGGTTCGAGGGCAACTTCGCGTCGTACGAGGAGAACAAGATCGAGCGCCTCGGTGTCGAGGCCGCACGCCCGCACCGGGTCACGCACCGGCGGCTCACCCGCGACTGATCCCTAGCGGATGTCCTCGAACGTGGGGTTCTCCGCGACCAGCTGGTCGGAGACCGCGTTCATCACGCGGCCCAGGGCTGCGTAGTCGGCCCGGTCCGCCAGGTCGACGAAGTGTGCCCGGACCCCGGACACGTGGGTGTGCGCCGCTGCCTGGAGCCGGTCCCAGCCCTTGTCGGTCATCACCGCGTCGACCCCGCGCTTGTCGTCGCTGGCAGCGATCCGCCGGATCAGGCCGTCCTTCTCCATCCGGCTGACGGTGTGCGTCACCCGGCTGCGCGAGTGCCGCATCGACTCGGCGATCTTGGCCATCCGCAGCGTGCGGTCAGGGGACTCCGAGAGGCGCACGAGGATCTCGTACTCGCCGAGGGAGATGTCGTGCTCCTGGCGCAGCTCACGGTCGAGCGTGTCCATCAGCAGCGTGCTGCCCACGATGAACGCACGCCAGGAAGCCTGCTGCTCGGCGTCCAGCCAGCGGGTGTCGGTGGGACTCATGGGCGGGAGTCTAGGGAATAGCCGAGGGATGCCAATAGTTGAAACTTCTACAAGCCGCTGCTAGGCTCCAATCAGATTTAGATTTCAACTATCCACTCAGGAAGAGGCACCCGCCATGACCAGCACCACGCAGACCCCCGCGCAGACCCCCACCGAGCTCGTCGCCGGCACCTGGACGATCGAC
This sequence comes from Marmoricola sp., assembly GCA_045806825.1. Classification (GTDB taxonomy): domain Bacteria; phylum Actinomycetota; class Actinomycetes; order Propionibacteriales; family Nocardioidaceae; genus Marmoricola. The sequence continues at coordinate 4,458 of JBJMIP010000192.1, read as the reverse complement.
CCGAGCCACTCCGAGGTCGGCTTCACCGTCCGTCACCTGATGACCAAGGTCCGCGGCCAGTTCGAGACCTTCACCGGCCAGGTCACCACCGGCGCGACCCTGGCCGAGACCAAGGCTGAGGCCACGATCGACCTCAACTCCGTGAACACCCGCGACGCCCAGCGCGACGGCCACCTGCGCAGCGGCGACTTCTTCGACGTCGAGAACCACGGCCCGATGACCTTCACCTCGACCTCGTTCGACGGTTCGACCGCGGTCGGCGTGCTCACCATCAAGGGCATCTCGAAGGACGTCGAGCTGGACGTGGAGTTCCTGGGCATCGAGAAGGACGCCTACGGCAACACCCGGATCGGCTTCGAGGCCAGCACCGAGATCAACCGCAAGGACTTCGGCGTCGACTTCGACATCCCGCTGGACGGCGGCAAGCTGCTCGTCGGCCACAACGTGAGCATCACCCTGAGCATCCAGGCCGTGCTCGCAGCCTGACCCAGAAACGCCGAGCGGCTACTTCGCACGCAAACGACGTGCAGAAGTAGCCGCTCGGCGTTTTCTCAGACGCGCTCGAGGATCAGGGCCATGCCCTGGCCGCCGCCGACGCACATGGTGATCAGGCCGGTGGTCTTGTCGTGCCAGTCCAGCGAGTTGATCATCGTGTTCTGCAGGCGCGCGCCGGTCATGCCGAACGGGTGACCGATCGCGATCGCGCCGCCGTTGATGTTGACCTTGTCCAGCGGCAGGCCCAGCTCCTGGTACGACGGGACGACCTGCGCGGCGAACGCCTCGTTGATCTCGGCGAGGTCGATGTCGTCGATGGTCATGCCGGCGTGCTTGAGCGCCTGCTTGGTCGCCTCGACCGGTCCCAGGCCCATGATCTCGGGGGAGAGGCCGGAGACGCCGGTGGAGACGATCCGGGCCAGCGGCTTGATGCCCAGCTCCTTGGCGCGGGTGTCGGACATGACCACCACGGCAGCGGCACCGTCGTTCAGCGGGCAGCAGTTGCCGGCGGTGACCACACCGTCCGGGCGGAAGACCGGCTGCAGCTGCGACACCGCCTCGTAGGTGACGCCGGCACGCGGGCCGTCGTCGGAGGAGACCACGGTGCCGTCGGCCAGGGTCACCGGGGTGATCTCGCGGGCCCAGAAGCCGTCGTTGATCGCCTTCTCGGCCAGGTTCTGGCTGCGGACCCCGAACTCGTCGAGCTCCTTGCGGTCCAGGCCGCGCAGGCGCGCCACGTTCTCGGCGGTCTGACCCATGGCGATGTAGACGTCCGGCAGCTGGCCGTCCTCACGCGGGTCGTGCCAGTCCTGGCCGCCCTTGGCGTACTCCTCGGTGCGCACCTGGGCGTCGACGAACTTCGGGTTCTTGGTGTTCGGGATGTGGTCCGAGGTGCCGAACTGGTACCGGGACACCATCTCGACGCCGGCGGAGATGTAGACGTCGCCCTCTCCGGCCTTGATCGCGTGGAACGCCGACCGGGTCGTCTGGACCGAGGACGCGCAGTAGCGGGTCAACGTCGTACCGGGGATCTCGTAGCCCATCAGCGTGGTGACGATGCGGGCCATGTTGTTGCCGGCCTCGCCGCCCGGCAGGCCGCAGCCGAGGATCAGGTCGTTGACCTCGTTGGGGTCCAACCCCGGGACCTTGTCGAGAGCAGCCTGGGTGATGAAGGCGGTGAGGTCGTCGGCTCGGAAGTCCTTCAGGGACCCCTTGTTCGCGCGGCCGATGGGGGTACGTGCGGCCGAAACGATCACTGCCTCAGGCATGTAGTTCTCCGATCAGAGGTGACGTGTGAGATGGGCAACGCTTGCGCCGCCCCAGTCATCCTAGAACGCGTTCTGGTGGTTGGATCAGCGGTGTGCGTCACACCACCGAGCGTCATACCTACCGGGGCCAGCTGCGCTGGGCGGACATGGACCTGCTCGGGCACGTCAACAACGTGACCTACGTGGATCTGCTCCAGGAGGCGCGGATCGCGTTCTTCGGCCAGCACCGCAGCATCGCGGCCGGCGGGGAGACGCCCGAGGGCATCCTCGTGGTCCGCCACCAGGTCGACTTCGTGCTGCCGCTGAACCTGCGCAGCACCACCATCCTGGTCGACACCTGGGTGGAGCGGGTGCGGGCGGGGTCGTTCACCCTGGGCCACGAGATCTACCGGGACGACGAGGAGGGCCGCACGGTCTACGCGCGGGCCTCCACCGAGCTCGCCCCGTTCGTGTTCGCGACCGCGTCGCCACGCCGGCTGAGCCCCGAGGAGAAGGACTTCCTCGCGCCGTACCTCCTCGAGGCACCGGCGCGGTCCACGATCGAGATCGCCGGGAGCAGTCGGCACGTCTACCCGCTGCAGCTGCGGTGGTCCGAGCTGGACCCCTACCGGCACGCGAACAACGTGCACTACTACGAGTACTTCCAGGAGGCCCGGGTCGCCTACATCCGTCACCTGCACACCCGGGGTGAGGTGTGGAGCCAGAACGTGATCGCGCGCACGGACGTGGAGTACCTGCGCCCGCTGCACTACCGCGGCGAGCCCTACGAGGTGCACTCGTGGGTGAGCGGCCTGGGCAGCAAGTCCTACACGGTCGTGCACGAGATCCGCGACGGGGACCAGGTGCTCGCCCGCGCGCGGGTGGTGATGGTGACCTTCGACGTCGAGACCCAGCAGGCCGCGCCGATGACCGACCAGCAACGCGCAGCGCTCGCCGCCGAGCTCGCCTGAGTCAGGGTTCCCCAGGAGGTTGCGCAGCAGCCTTCTCAGGTCTCGGGCGTGTTCACCATGAACTGTGCCGCGTGGGTGACGTAGTCCCAGAACTGTGCGTCCTGCTCCGGGGTCAGCGCGACCGAATCGAGGGCTGCCCGGAAGTGGGTCAGCCAGTGCTGGGCCGCGGTGGGCGTGACCGGGAACGGCGCGTGCCGCATCCGCAGCCGCGGGTGCCCACGCTCCTCCGAGTACGTCGTCGGCCCGCCCCAGTACTGGGCGAGGAACAGGGTGAACCGGTGCGCCGCAGGGCGCAGGTCGTCCTCGGGGTACATCGGCCGGAGGAACGTGTCCGCGGCGACGCCTTCGTAGAAGCGATCGACGATGGCGGTGATGGTCTCCATCCCGCCGATCTCCTCGTAGAAAGTCGTCACGGGACCATTCTGCCGACCGCGCCTCAGCGCAGCGCGGCCAGGTAGCGCTCAGCGACCTCGAACTGCCGCCGGCGCGACTCCCAGGTGATCGCCACCGCCAGCAGCAGCGCGCCGACGGTGCCGAGCGAGATCCACCGCGGCAGCGCGTCGGCCACGGGGCCCAGGTGGCGGACCGCCAGCACCGCCAGCACCGCCGAGCCGGCCAGGAACGGCGCGGCCCAGCGCTGGGCGACCCCGACGGCGAGCGCGCTCAGCGCGGCGACTCCCAGCAGGGCAGCACGGGTCGAGACCGGCTCGTCGAGGCTGAGCAGCAGGGTCGGCAGCAGCGCCAGCGTCAAGCCGCTGCCGAGGACCCGGACACTGCCGGCCGAGCGGTCGGTCAGCAGCCGGTGGGCGCCGGCGACGAGCAGCAGCACCGCGGCGGGAGCCGTCGCGAGCTCGGGGACGCTCAGGCCCTCACTGACGCGCAGGCCGGCGGCCACGCCGAGGATCGCGGTGCCGAGCCAGGCGACCTGGTCCCGGTCGGTGTGCAGGACGGCGACCAGCGCGACGGCGCTGCCGACGATGGTCAGCACCAGCGTGGCGATGGCAGCATCGTCCGGGAACGCGAGTCCAGCCAGGCCGATGACGAGCGCGGTGGCCTCGAGCACGCGCCTGCTGCCGGGCCGGGCGACCCAGGCAGCGCCGACCAGAGCGACCGAGGCGACGACGGCGAGAGTGACACCGGCGGCGTCCCCGGTGCCGCCGAGAAGGTAGGGCCAGTGCGTCGCGGCGAAGCCGGCGGCCACCAGCGCGGCGGCTCCGGTGACCGCTTGGGTGATCGCGTCGGCCGAGGTCCGGCGGTAGCCGACCCAGAGCCCGACGGCCAGCCCCGTGGCCAGCAGCGCGGCGAGCGGGTGCGAGGGGACGGCCAGCCGCAGGCCGACGACGCCCAGGTACGTGGCCCCGGCCAGGGCCGCCGGTGCCGGAGCGCCGCGGACGACGGTCGCGAGCGCGGCCAGCACGACCAGGACGCCGGTCCAGGCGGCCACCGCGGCCAACACCGTCGGGCCGGTCTCCAGGAAGGCGGTGACCACGCCGAGCGCCACCAGCGTCGGGGCGGCGACCTGCAGGCCGCGCTGGGCCGACTCGCCCAGGGTCGGGTCGTCGATCCAGCGAAGCAGGGCGAGCCCGACCACGACGACCGCCACAGCCACCACGACGGCGGTCCAGCCGGATGTGTCTGCCACCGTGCGGGTCAGGTGCTGGGAGAACCCGGTCGCGCCGCGCGGTCCGGTGCTCGGCAGACCGCTCAACGAGTCGAGTGGCCGGACCAGCGCGTAGCCGCCGCCG
>JBJMIP010000191.1:0-3083 GCA_045806825.1 Marmoricola sp. | reverse complement strand
GCTCCTCATCGAGCACGACATGCGACTGGTCATGGGCGTCACCGACCGGATCGTGGTGCTCGAGTTCGGTCAGAAGATCGCGGAGGGCCTGCCCGCCGAGATCCGTGACAATCCTGCCGTGATCGCCGCCTACCTGGGAGTGGACGAAGAAGATGCTTCTTGAAGTCAGCGGCCTCTGCGTCAACTACGGGCACATCGAGGCGATTCGGGACATCAGCTTCGGGGTCGAGGAAGGCACGATCACCACGCTGATCGGCGCCAACGGTGCCGGTAAGACGACGACGCTGAAGACGATCTCCGGTCTGCGCAAGGTCCGGGCGGGCACGGTGAAGTTCGACGGCAAGGACATCACCCACCTGCCGCCGTACGAGCGGGTCCTGATGGGGATCAGCCAGTCGCCCGAGGGACGCGGGTGCTTCCCCGGCATGACCGTGCTGGAGAACCTGGACATGGGTGCCTACGTCCGCAACGACCGGAAGACGGCGGCCTACCAGGCAGACCTGGACCGCGTCTTCGACCTGTTCCCGCGGCTCAAGGAGCGCGAGAAGCAGGCAGCGGGTTCGATGTCCGGTGGGGAGCAGCAGATGCTGGCGATCGGCCGGGCGCTGATGGCGAAGCCGCGGCTGGTGCTCCTCGACGAGCCGTCGATGGGTCTGGCGCCGAAGCTGATCCAGCAGATCTTCACGATCGTCTCCGAGATCAACAGCCAGGGCACCACGGTGCTGCTGGTCGAGCAGAACGCTGCCCAGGCGCTGAAGCGGGCCCACCACGCGCACATCCTGGAGACCGGCGAGATCGTGAAGTCCGGAACGGGCGAGGAGCTGGGCAAGGACGACAGCGTGAAGGCTGCGTACCTGGGCGGAGACGTCTAGCGGAACCAGGTCACCACTTCGACCAGGACCGGCGCGAACAGCAGCGCCGGGAGCAGGTCGCCGACCTTCAGCTGCTTGATCTCCAGCAGGCGCAGGCCGACGCCGACGAGCATCAGCCCGCCGGTCGCCGTCAGCGCCGCCAGGTGAGCGTCCGGTAGGAAGTCACCGAGGGCCGCTCCGAGCGCGGTCAGACCGCCCTGGACCACCACCAGCGTCAGGACGCTCGCGGCCACACCCCAGCCGAACGCGGCGGCGAAGGCGATCGAGGCGAACCCGTCCAGGGCCGACTTGAGCAAGAGCTGGTCCGGCCCCTGGCCGATGCCCTCGGTGATCGATCCCAGGATCGTCAGCGGCCCGACGCAGAAGACCAGTGAAGCCGTCATGAAGCCGGTGACGAACCGGTCCCGAGCGTCGTGGTCGACCTCGGGCCCGCCAGTACGTGAGCGCGTCAGCCTGCGCTGGAGGGTGTCGCCGAGGCCTTCCAGCCGGTCCTCGATCCGGGCCAGGGAGCCGATGATCGCGCCGAGCAGCAGAGCGCCGAGAACGATCAGCATCGGTGCGGAGTCGCCGACCGCGTCGCTCAACGCGTCGTCGGAGACCGCCATCGCCGAGGACGCCGCGATCAGCAGGGTCACCAGACCGAGAGCGTCGGTCACGACGCTGCGGGTGCGCAGCGGGAGCCGGTGACCGATGAGGACACCGAGGGTGCTGCCGAGCAGGACCGTGGAAGCGTTCACGACGGTTCCGGTTCCGATGAACACAGCTGCTCCTCTGTTGGGCTCGTGCTCTAGACAACGCCGCAGGGCAGAAGCGTAGTCTGGCCCGCAGTCCGGCAACTGGCCACTGTGGGGGTGAGAGAAGTCGATGTACCGTCACCTGCTCGAGATCAGGGACGCGCGTCCCGAGGACGCAGCCGATCTGCTGACACTCTGGTCCGACACGGCGAGCCGGACGGGCGAGCAGCCGACGGCCCGCCCGCTGGAGGACGCCGCCGCCGCGCTCGCCCAGGTCGCGGCCGACCCGGACGAACGCGTGGTCGTCGGGCTCTACGAGGGCGAGGTGGTCGCGGCCATCCACCTGCGCCGGGCCGCGATGAGCCCGCTGCACACCGACATGGCGGTGCACACCTCGTACCTGATCGTCCGCCCCGAGCACCGCAAGCACGGCTTCGCCCGCGCCCTCCTGGACTCGGCGGTCACCTGGGCCGAGGACAAGGACGTCGCGCACGTCACCGCGATCACCTCGAGCGGGTCCCGCGACACCAACCGGTTCCTGGCCCGTCTCGGACTGGGCACCGTCGCCACCGTGCGGGTGGCCAGCACCGCGGTGCTGCGCCGCAAGCTGACGCCGGAGTCCCTGCGGCCGAACACGCCGCGCAACCTCGGGTTGATGCTGGCGCAGCGCCGGTCGCTCCAGCGCCGCGCGATCGAGCAGGCGCTGCGCGGGGACCGCGGCCAGGACTAGTCAGCCGGACCCGGGCAGGGGACCGGGTCAGTCGACCTTGGGTGGGTCGATCAGGGCGCAGGTGATCCGCGAGGTGCAGACCCGCTTGCCGCGCTCGTCGGTGATGACGATCTCGAACGCCGCGGACGTGCGGCCGAGGTGGATCGCGGTGGCGGTCCCGGTGACGGTGCCGCTGGTCGCGGAGCGGTGGTGGGTGGCGTTGATGTCCACGCCGACCGGGATCTTGCCCAGGGGAGTGGCGTGCAGCCCGGAGCCCATCGATCCGAGGGTCTCCGCGAGCACCACCGACGCGCCGCCGTGCAGCAGGCCGTAGGGCTGGGTGTTGCCCTCGACCGGCATCGTGGCCACGATCCGTTCGGGGGAGAGCTCGATGATCTTGATCCCCATCTTGTCGTTCAGGGCGCCCATGCCTTGCGGCATCGCCGCGATGTACTCGGCGATGACGTCGGCGCTCCCGGGCTCGTTGGTCATGTCCCTATCCTGCCGCCCGCCCCCGCTGACCTTGTCGGCGGCACCCATTAGGGTCGAGTCGTGCCAGAGAACGCAACAGAGACCGGTCGTCCCCGCCTGCTGCTCCTCGACGGCCACTCGCTGGCCTACCGCGCCTTCTTCGCGCTGCCCGTCGAGAACTTCTCCACCGTCACCGGGCAGCACACGAACGCCGTCTACGGGTTCACCTCGATGCTGGTCAACGTGCTCCGCGACGAGCAGCCGACCCACGTCGCGGTCGCGTTCGACAAGTCCCGG
>JBJMIP010000190.1:0-11592 GCA_045806825.1 Marmoricola sp. | reverse complement strand
GTACTCCTCCTACTCCGGTTGCCGGCAGTACCGGGAGGACCTGGCCGAGGCGGTCGCCGACATCGTCAACCCGCCGCGCCTGGACAAGCTGCGCGCCTACTTCAACCACCCCGGCTTCGTGGAGCCGAACGTCGACGCGACGTTGTCGGCGCTGGCCGACCTGCCCGACGACGTACGCCGCGAGGCTCACCTGGTCTTCGTCACGCACTCGATCCCCGAGGCGATGAACGAGCGCAGCGGACCGACCGGCAACGCCTACGTGCACCAGCACCGCGCGGTGATGGACGAGATCAGCGACCGGGTCCGCGAGGAGACCGGGCACCGCTACCCCTCAGCCCTGGTGTTCTGCTCCCGGTCGGGTCCGCCGACCATCCCGTGGCTCGAGCCGGACGTGAACGACCACCTCACGACACTGCACGCCAGCGGCGTCCCGGCGGTCGTGCTGGTCCCGATCGGGTTCGTCTCCGACCACATGGAGGTCATCTACGACCTCGACACCGAGGCGATGGCCACGGCGGCCGAGCTCGGGATGGCCTGCGAGCGAGCAGCCACCGCTGGCGTCGATCCGCGCTTCGTGGCGATGGTGCGCGACCTGCTGCTCGAGCGGGCCGCGATCGAGCGCGGCGAGGACGTCGAGCGCCTCGTGGTCGGCGCGGTCCCGCCGACCTGGGACGCCTGCTCCCCGGGGTGCTGCGTGAACCCGCGCGGGCCGAAGCCGGCCCTGTGCGGGTCGGACTGATGGCCGACGAGGCCCTGCTCGACGAGCTCGCGCACCTGGCGCTCGCGATCGCCCGCGAAGCGGGGATGCTGATCGCCGAGCACCGCGCCGCCGGCGTCGAGATCGCGGACACGAAGTCGAGCGCCACCGACATCGTCACCGAGGCCGACCGCGCCAGCGAGACGCTGATCCGCGAGCGGATCCTCGCGGCCCGTCCCGACGACGGCGTCCTCGGCGAGGAGGGCTCGCTGGTGGCCGGCGGCAGTGGCGTGCGCTGGGTCGTCGACCCGATCGACGGCACCGTGAACTACGCGCACGGGATCCCGAACTACGCCGTCTCGATCGGCGTCGAGGTCGACGGTGAGGCAGCCGTCGGCGTGGTGCTGAACCCGGCGCAGGGACTCGAGTACACCGCGGTCCGCGGCCGCGGCGCGTTCCGCAACGGCGAGCCGATTCGCGTCGCCGTGCCGGTGGAGCTCGGTCAGGCGGTGGTCGGAACCGGCTTCAACTACCGTCCGGAGGTGCGGGAGATCCAGGCGCGCACGGTCGCCGCGATGCTGCCCCGCGTCGCCGACATCCGGCGCTTCGGGTCCTGTGCACTAGACCTGTGCGCGGTGGCCGAGGGGAGCCTGGACGGGTACGTCGAGGAAGGCGTCGGAGGCGCCTGGGACTACACCGCCGGGGGCCTGGTCGCCACCGAGGCGGGAGCAGAGGTGCAGGTGCTCACGGGAGTGGCTGGACGGATCCTGGTGACTGCCGCGCCGCGGCCTTCGTATCCCGCATTCCGAGACCTGCTGGCCGAGTGCGGTTTCACCCGCTGAGCCGTTCCCAGGCGGGAACAACGGCGCCGCGGGACGCGTTGTTCGCCGCAGACGGCAATGAACGTGCACTTTGCGCCGCGTTGGGGCAGAATGCGCCCGCCGCCGATACGGGGTAGACGACGGGGGTAGGAGAGGGACGATGGCAACCGATTACGACGCACCACGCAAGACCGAGGAAGAGCAGAACGAGGACAGCCTCGAAGAGCTCAAGGCGCGCCGGCACGACAAGAACTCGGGCAAGGTCGACGAGGACGAGACCGAAGCAGCCGAGTCTTTCGAGCTTCCGGGTGCTGATCTTTCGCACGAGGAGCTCGCTGTCGAGGTGATGCCTCGTCAGGACGACGAGTTCACCTGCATGAGCTGCTTCCTGGTGCACCACCGCAGCCAGCTCGCGGATGAGAAGAAGCTCATCTGCCGCGACTGCGCCTGACAGACGACGTAACGGCCGCCACCCGCAAGGGTGGCGGCCGTTCGTCGTTTCTCGGTCCTGGCTCCAGGTCGGGCGCGCTACGCGCTGGCGCCGACGCCCGGGGGGAGCTTGCCGGTGGAGCGCGCGTAGTAGTTGGCAGCCCTGCGGGTCGCCAGCATCCGGGCGATCGCGACCAGGGTGCCGCTGACGGTGGCCCAGAGCAGCGCCTCGCCGAGGTCGACCTGCGGGTCGGCGGGGTTGGCCGGGGGCTCCTTGCCGGTGGCTGCCCTCCAAGTGGCGTTCAACCCCTTCTTCGCCACGGTCGCCGCCAGCAGCGCCGCGATCAGGGAGAACACGCCCCAGATCTTGGAGCTGTCTGCTTCCTCGAGACTCTTCGTCGCCATGGCCCCACCTTAGCGAGGTGTCAGAGCGCGTTGTCGTGGGCGCCCAGCGCCTCGGCGAGGGTGCGCGGGTGCCGCGTGCTCACCAGCCAATACGGCGCGGGGTCGGCCGGGTCGTCGATCGCGATCCGCACGGCCTTCGAGATGTAGGGCCGGGTGTGCAGGAAGGCCCGGGCGTCGGCCTCGGGGCCGTGGACCTTCCTGGTGGCCTCCTTGTCGAGGGCCTCGACCTGCCCGACGTGCTCCAGGGCGATGTGAGCCGGGCCGACCTGCAGGACGCCGTCGCGCACCGAGATCCGGGAGCTGCCGATCCAGGCGAACATGCCGAACACGGCGGCGAGCAGCGCGCCCGAGCCGGCCCACGCGATCCACTCGGGGATCGCGACGATGAAGGCCAGCCACAGCGTCGCCAGGAACATGGTCGCCTGCACCCACCAGCGCAGCGGCACGTGCAACCGCTCGTCGTAGGTGGTGGGCATGGCAGAAGCCTCGCATCCCGCCCCTCCCGGTGCGCCGGTAGGGTCCCGCTCGTGAGCGCGAACCAGGTCCCGATCCAGATCGTCCGGCTCGACCCGGACCTCCCGGTCCCGTCGTACGCCCACCCGGGCGACGCCGGCGCCGACCTCTTCGCCCGGGTCGACGTGACGCTGGCGCCGGGGGAGCGCAAGCTCGTCCCGACTGGGCTGGCGATCGCGCTGCCCGAAGGCTTCGTCGCGCTGGTGCACCCGCGCTCCGGGCTCGCGAACCGCAGCGGGCTGTCGATCGTGAACGCCCCCGGGACGATCGACGCCGGCTACCGGGGCGAGATCCAGGTCTGCCTGGTCAACCTCGACCCGTCCGTGCCGATCGAGCTCGCCCGGGGCGACCGGATCGCCCAGCTGGTGATCCAGCGGTTCGAGTCGGCCGAGTTCGTCGAGGTCTCCGAGCTGCCCGACTCGGTGCGCGGCGAGGGCGGCTACGGCTCGACCGGCGGCTTCCGCTGAGGCTTCCGTCCACCGCCGCTGGTCCGAACGCCTACGCTTGAGCCATGGCAGACACGACCACCCGGCTGATCGCCGGCCTCCGGCAGTGGGCGAGCTCCGGCCACGACGAGGCGACCGACCTCCAGAAGGAGATCGTGAAGGCGGGCTGCCTGGCCATCGCTGACGCTCCCGACCGCGAGCTCGTCACCGTCCAGGGCACCCTGCGCACGGTGACGCTGCGCCCCCGCGGCGGTGTTCCCGCTCTCGAGGCCGAGCTGTACGACGGGACCGGGACGATCACCGTCCTGTGGCTCGGACGTCGCCGGATCGCCGGCATCTTCCCCGGTCGCGCCATCCGCGTCACCGGCCGGATCGGCGTGCACGGCGGCGTGCGCACGGTCTACAACCCGCGCTACGACCTGCGTTACTGACAGGGGACCCGGTGGACCACGCAGTGCCCGCTCCCGGGCCGACCTCGGCGACGGTCGAGGAGGTAGTACGAGCTCAGCTGGCCAAGGCCCTCGGCGGTCGTCGCGGGATGGTCGAGGCGGCCGTGCCGACGGCGGTCTTCACGCTGCTGTTCCTGACCACCCACGAGCTCAAGCTCGCGCTGGCCGTCTCGGTCGGCTGCGCAGTGGTGCTGCTGGTCCTGCGGCTCGCGCAGCGCACGACCACCCAGTTCGTCTGGAACGCGCTGTTCGGCATCGGCATCGGTGCTTTCTTCGCGTGGCGCTCGGCCCGTGGTGGCGGCGACGCGAACGACCAGGCGCTGGCCTACTTCCTGCCGGGCGTTCTCTACAACGCGGTCTACTCGGTCTTCATGATCGGCTCGATCGTGTCGCGCTGGCCGCTGGTCGGCTTCCTGGTGGGCAGCGTGACCGGTGATCCGACCGCCTGGCACGAGGACAAGGCCGTGGTCCGGCTGTGCAGCAAGCTCACCTGGCTGCTGGCACTGCCGTGCCTGGTGCGGGTCGCGGTGCAGGCACCGATCTACCTGGCCGGCCGGAACGGCTGGTGGGACCAGGACTCGGCGGTCGCGGCGCTGGGTGCGACCAAGCTCGCCATGGGATGGCCGCTGCAGATCGCCGCGCTGACCACGATGCTGTGGCTGCTCAGCCGGAACAAGACCCCCGCCGAGGCCGAGGCGTAGCCGAGGTCCGCGCCGAGATCACTGGTGCGAGTCGGGGTTGAGCATTCGCTCGAGCTCTTCCTCGACATCGGCGTGGCAGACGAACAGCAGCTCGTCGCCGGACTCCACCGGCTGGTCCGGGGTCGGGGTGTAGACCTGGCCGTCGCGCAGGATCGTCACCAGCGAGCAGTTGTCCGGGAACGGGATCAGCCCGGACGGCTTGCCGACGTACGGGGAGCCCGCGGGCAGCGTCATCTCGACCAGGTTCGCGTTGCCCTGGCGGAAGGTGAACAGCCGGACGAGGTCGCCGACGGTCACCGCCTCCTCGACGAGGGCGGACATGATCCGCGGGGTCGAGACGTTGACGTCCACGCCCCAGGCCTCGGTGAACAGCCACTCGTTGTCCGGGTGGTTGACCCGGCCGACGGTGCGGGGGACCCCGAACTCGGTCTTGGCCAGCAGTGCGGTGACCAGGTTGGCCTTGTCGTCACCGGTCGCGGCGATGACCACGTCGCAGTGCTCGAGGCGGGCCTCCTCCAACGAGGACAGCTCGCACGAGTCGGCCAGCAGCCACTCGGCGTCCGGCACCCGCTCGGGCTTGATCGAGCGGGGCTCCTTGTCGATGAGCAGGACCTGGTGACCGTTCCCGATCAGCTCGCGGGCGATGGAGCGGCCGACCGCTCCGGCTCCGGCAATGGCGACGCGCATCGGTTACTCCTCCTCCGGTCCGTTGTCGATGACGCTGTAGGCGTGGGTGGCGTTCTCCTCGCGGAGCACGACGTGCAGCAGGTCGCCCTCCTGGATCACCGACTCGCGGGTCGGCAGGATGCCCTCGCCGAGACGGTCGATCCAGGCGATGCGGCACCTGGACTGCTCCTGGAAGACCACGGTGCGCTGACCGATCCAGGCCTCGCCGGCCGGGACCTGGTCCAGGCGGATCGTCCCTGAGGGGTCCCGGAAGTCGGGCTCGGCACCGGCCGGCAGCAGCCGGCGCAGCACCTGGTCGGCGGTCCACTTCACGGTGGCGACCGTGGTGATGCCGAGGCGCTGGTAGACCTCGGCGCGACCGGGGTCGTAGATGCGGGCGACGACCTGCTGGATGCCGAAGGTCTCGCGCGCGACGCGCGCCGCGATGATGTTGGAGTTGTCACCGCTGCTGACCGCCGCGAAGGCGTCGGCGCGCTCGATGCCGGCGTCGGTCAGCACCTGCTGGTCGAAGCCGTACCCGGTGACCTTGAGGCCGTTGAAGGACGGCCCGAGGCGCCGGAACGCGTCAGGGTTGCTGTCGATCACGCTGACGGTGTGGTTCCGGTCCTCGAGAGAGCGCGCCAAGGTCGAACCGACCCGGCCGCATCCCATGATCACGACGTGCACAGCCGAAACGCTACTGCACTACGGGTGCATCGCGTCCCGTGCTCTACCGTTGTCCCTCGTGGGTGTCGGTGGAATCTCCAAGCGCATCATCCTCGGTCGCAAGCTCCGCAGCTCCCAGCTGGGGGAGACCTTGCTCCCGAAGCGCATCGCCCTACCCGTCTTCGCCAGCGACGCGCTCTCCTCGGTCGCGTACGCGCCGGACGAGGTCTTCATCATGCTGTCGGTGGCCGGAGCCTCGGCGTACGCCTTCAGCTGGAAGATCGGTCTCGCCGTCGCCCTGGTGATGCTCACCGTGGTCGCGTCCTACCGGCAGAACGTGCACGCCTACCCCAGCGGTGGCGGCGACTACGAGGTCGCGACCGTGAACCTCGGCCAGTCCGCCGGCATCACCGTGGCCAGCGCGCTGCTGGTCGACTACGTGCTCACGGTCGCGGTGTCGGTCTCCTCCGGCGTGCAGAACGCCGGCTCCGCACTCGGCTTCGTCAACGGGCACGAGACCGAGTGGGCCTGCGTCCTGGTCGCGACCCTGGCGGCGCTGAACCTTCGCGGCGTGCGCGAGTCCGGAGCAGCGTTCGCGGTGCCGACGTACGGGTTCATGATCGGGATCCTCGGCATGACGGCGTACGCGATCTTCCGCAGCACCACCGGTGACCTGCCGAAGGTGGAGAGCGCCGACCTGCACCTGGCCCCGGTCCCCGGGTACGGGGACAACATCAGCCAAGCCGCACTGATCTTCCTGCTGGCCCGGGCGTTCTCCTCCGGCTGCGCGGCGCTCACCGGCGTCGAGGCCATCTCCAACGGGGTGCCCGCGTTCCAGAAGCCGAAGAGCAAGAACGCCGCCACGACCCTGCTCCTGCTCGGCGCGATCGCTGTCACGATGTTGATCTCGATCATCATCCTGGCCCGCAACATGGGCCTGCGCTACGTCGACCCGAAGGACCTCGAGCGGCTCACCCAGGCCAACGGCGAACCGCTGCCGAAGGGCTTCGACCAGCACACGGTGATCGCCCAGATCGCCCGCGCCGTGTTCAGCGACTTCACCCCGGGTTTCTACTTCGTGATCGCGATGACCGGGATCATCCTGGTGCTGGCGGCGAACACCGCGTTCAACGGTTTCCCGGTGCTCGGCTCGATCCTGGCCCGCGACGGGTTCGCCCCGCGCCAGCTGGGCTCGCGCGGTGACCGCCTGGCCTACAGCAACGGCATCCTGTTCCTGGCCGTCGTCGCGATCGTGCTGATCGTCGCCTTCAAGGCCGAGCCGACCCGGCTGATCCAGCTGTACATCGTCGGGGTGTTCGTGTCGTTCAACCTCAGCCAGCTCGGGATGATCCGGCACTGGACGCGGCACCTGAAGACCGAGACCAACCCCTCCGAGCGCCGGAGGATGTTCCGGTCCCGGGCAATCAACGCCTTCGGCCTGGCGATGACCGCGGTGGTCTTCGTGGTCGTGCTGCTGACGAAGTTCCTGGCCGGTGCCTGGATCGCGATCCTGGCGATGGTGATCTTCTACATGATCATGAAGCGGATCCGGACGCACTACGACCGGGTCGAGCGCGAGCTGAAGATCGGCGACTCGGACCCGATCATGCCCACCCGGGTGCACGCGATCGTGCTGGTCTCCAAGCTCCACAAGCCGACGATGCGCGCGCTCGCGTTCGCCAAGGCGACCCGGCCGAACCTCCTCGAGGCCGTGTACGTCGGCTTCGACCAGGAGGCGACCGACAAGCTCCTGGAGGAGTGGGACCAGCGCCGCATCGACGTCCCGCTGAAGGTCCTCTACTCGCCGTACCGGGAGATCATCCGGCCGATCGTCGAGTACGCCGTGGAGATCCGCGAGGCCAACCCCCGCGGCGTGGTCGCGGTCTACATCCCGGAGTACGTGGTCGGGAAGTGGCGCGAGCAGCTGCTGCACAACCAGACCGCCCTGCGGCTCAAGGGCCGGCTGCTGTTCACGCCCGGCGTGATGGTCACCTCGGTGCCGTACCAGCTCAAGGGTTCCGAGCTCGGCAAGGAGCGCGAGGACCGCGAGCTGAGCCGCTTCCGTCCGGGCGACATCCGTCGCGGAGGCATCGACCGGTGACCGCGGTATGACCTCGGTTCCGGCCTTCGCCGTCGGCGACCGCGTCGAGGCCCGCATCGGGCCGGTGGCCCACGGCGGTCACATGGTCGCCCGGGTCCCGGCCGGCGAGCACCAGGTGGTCGTGTTCGTGCGGCACGCGCTCCCCGGTGAGCTCGTCGTCATCGAGATCACCGGCGCTGCGAAGCGCTTCTTCCGCGGTGACGCGATCGAGATCCTCGAGCCGGCCGCCGAGCGGGTGGCCGCGCCCTGCCCGCTGGCGCACCCCGACGGGTGCGGCGGCTGCGACTTCCAGCACGTCTCGCCGGCGGGCCAGCGCGAGCTCAAGGCTGCGGTCGTGGCCGAGCAGCTCCAGCGCCTCGCCGGACTCGACGTGGACGTCACCGTCGAGGAGGTGCCCGGCAGTCCGGACGGGCTGCGGTGGCGGACCCGGATGCAGTACGTGTCCCTGCCCGGCGGCGACTACGGACTGCGCAAGAACCACTCCCACGACGTGGTCCAGGTCGACGACTGCCTCATCGCCGCACCGGACGCCCGGGTCGTGATCGCGGGTCAGCCGCCTACCGGGGACGTGGTCACCGAGACGGTCCGCGAGCGTACTTTCGACGTGGCCGCCGACGGCTTCTGGCAGGTGCACCCGGCCGCCCCGGAGACCCTGGTGGCGGCGGTGCTCGAGCTGCTGGCCCCGCAGGCAGGGGAGCGGGCGGTCGACCTGTACGCCGGGGTCGGCCTGTTCTCGGCGTTCCTGGCCGAGGCCGTGGGTGCGACCGGGTCGGTGGTGAGCATCGAGGGCGACCGCCGGGCGAGCGACCACGCCAAGGCCAACCTGCGGGACCTGCGCCAGGCGAAGGTCGTCCCCGGCCGCGTCGACCGGGTGCTGACCGAGCTCGACACGATGGCCGACGTCGTGGTGCTCGACCCGCCGCGCGAAGGCGCGCGCAAGAAGGTCGTGGACCTGGTCGTCGACCTGGCGCCGCGCGCGATCGCCTACGTCGCCTGCGACCCCGCGGCGCTGGCCCGGGACCTCTCGTACTTCGCCGAGCGCGGCTACCGGCTCTCGGCCTTGCGGTCCTTCGACCTGTTCCCGATGACCCACCACGTCGAGTGCGTGGCCCTGCTGACGAAACCTGGCTCTGGCCTGCGGTGACGTAGTTGGGCGTCCTCGGGTTTCACTCGGGGCAAGGCCGCCAACGTCTCACCTGGTCCGCCGGTGGCGTGAGCACGGTCGCCCGGGCTACTCGGCAAGCTGGTCCAGACGCTGGGCCGAGGCGAAGTGGCCGCCCTCGACCGCGCGCCGCCGGGCATCCTCGATCAGAGCCGCGCGGTCGGCGTCGCCGCGGACGACGGCGAGCTCGCAGCGGGCGAGCCGAGCCTCGTAGAGCTGGAGCCCGATCCGGGTGTCGAGGGCAGCCTCGACCTGGACCGCAGCCTCCTCGACGCGCGCCTGTCTCAGGTAGGTCTGGGCCAGCCGGGAGTGCGCCCAGCCCGCGAAGATCCGGTTCTCCTCCTGGATCATGGCCAGGCTCTCCTCGAAGGCTGCGGCCGCGCCCGCGAGGTCGCCCGCCGCAGCGCGGACGAAGCCCTGGGCGCAACCCGTGATGGCGATGAAGCCGCGGTGTTCCAGCCTCCGGGCGAGGGCGAGGCCGGCGTCGGCAGTGGCGAGTGCGTCCTCCAGTCGGCCGCAGCTCGCCAGGACCTCCGAGTGGTGCCAGAGCGCGTAGGCCTCGCCCTCGCCGTAACCGAGGCTGCGCGCGAGCTCGACGGCTGCGGAGGTCTCGGCCAGGCCCCCTGTCTCGCGCCCGGCCATCATCAACCCGTGGCCGCGGGTCGAGCGAGGCATCACCACCCGCAGCAGGTTGCCGCTGTCCGCGAACAACCGCGCCACCCGACCGAGCTCGGCGATCCCGCCGGTGATGTCGCCGAAGCCGAAGGTGTTCATGGCTCGTGCATCCAGGATGTCGGCGATCCCACCGGCGTCCCCGATCTCGGTGAAGATCTCGAGAGCTTCGTCGAACTGTGCCTCGACCGAGGCGCGCTGGTCCTCGGGCAGCTGATGGGCCGCGCTGAACAACCGGTTGCGGGCCATCAGGGCACGTACGTAGAGCGCACGGCCCCGCGCCGGCAGGTCCTCGCCGGCCTCGGCCACGGCGAGCTCCGCAAGCTCGGTGGCCTCCAGGACGTCCACAGCTCCGGCCGTCAGCTCCGCCAACCGCGTCAGCAGCCGGGACCGCGGGGTCCGCTCCGTCGTCAGCAGCAGCGCGGCGCGAAGGTCGCCGCGCGCGGCATCGAGATCTGCGTGCCGGAACAGCGTCTCGGCCCGGACCTCGAGGAGCAGCGAGCGCTCGGGCGGGGCGGGGTCGAGGGCGAGCCCCTCAGCGGCCAGCTGCGCTGCCTCCCGATTGGCATGGCGTTCGAGACGCGCGCTCGCTGCCGCGACGTACGCCGACGTGGCAGCCGCGGTGTCACCAGCCGCGGCCAGGTGCCGCGCGATCTCGTCCATGGGGCCGTCGGTGGCGGTGAGCGCGTCCGCGACGCGTTGGTGCAGCTGAGCCGCGGTGACCGGGTCGAGCCGGTCGCGGATCGTCTCGCCGACAAGGTCGTGGTCGGCCCGGAAGCCGGCCGCGTCGTGCCGGACGAGGTGGCCGCGAGCCAGCTCTTGCAGCTCACGCATGGCGCCGTCCGTCTCGAGCCCGAGCGCGAAGGCGATGAGCCGTACGGGCACGGGACGTCCGACCACGGCCAACAGAGCCGCCAGCTCCTGCGCGCTCGGGGGAAGTCGCTCGAACTGGCGCCACACCGCATCGCGCTGGCCGGCGTGGGCGACCTCGCGCACGCGATCGGGGGCGTGTTCCGCCACGGCATCCCACCCGCCCGACGCGGCCCGCCGCAGCAAACCCTCCCGCTCGAGCGTCCGCGCCGTCTGCAACACCGCGAACGGCGATCCGTCGGTGTGCTCGGCGAGGGCGGCGGCGACCGAGGGCCTCTCGACGAGCTGCTGCAGTGCGTCGCTGCCCAACGCCGGAAGAACCACCTCCAGTGGACGAGTCTCGGCCAGGAGGTCGACGAACCTGGCGACGGGTGATCCCTCGGCCACCTCGTCCGGGCGATAGGCGGCCACGAGCGCCACGTCGGCGCTGCGCCCGACGATCTGGGCCAGCGCGCTGAGGCTGCTCGAGTCGGCCCACTGGAGGTCGTCGAGGACCACGAGCGACGGGGCGGTCGCCTGGACGACCCGCAGGATGCCCTGCCGGATCAGCGCCCGGCGACTCCGTGCGTCGGCGGACGACGCGGGTGCGTCGACCCCCGGGAGGAGCGGCGAGAGCGCGGCGAGCGTCGGTGGGCCGACAACGGCCGGCAGGTCCAGCTCGGAGACCGGTGCAGTGTCGAGCAGCCCGCGCACGAGACTCCAGGGCTCGTCGCGCTCCGAGACGAGCGCACGAGCGAAGAGCACGGGGCGGTCGGCGCGTTGGCACAGCTCGTCGAGCAGGCGTGACTTCCCCCATCCCGAGCGGGCCGGGACGACCGCGATCTGGTGGTCGCGCCCAACACGCAGCAGCTCGGCGAGCTCGGGTTCGCGGCCCACGAGTGGTGGCAAACCAGTTCCTGGACGCCGTACGGCACTGCTGGACGCCGGCCCGCGCAGGAGCTGCTCGTAGAGCGACGTCGCGTCGGCGGACGGGTCGAGACCGAGCTCGTCGGCC
>JBJMIP010000189.1:0-6044 GCA_045806825.1 Marmoricola sp. | reverse complement strand
CCCGGATGACGATCGTGGTCAATGTCGAGGAGTCGCCGTTGGAGCAAGTCACCAAGCAGCTGAACAAGCTCGTCGAGGTGATCAAGATCGTCGAGCTCGACGAGCGCGAGTCCATCGAGCGCGAGCTGCTGCTGGTCAAGGTCAAGGCCGACGTCGAGACCCGCTCCCAGGTCCTCGACGTGGTCCAGCTCTTCAAGGCCCGGGTCGTCGACGTCGCCACCGACGCGATCACGCTCGAGGTCACCGGCAACTCCGGCAAGCTCGCCGACTTCCTCAAGGTCCTCGAGCCGTTCGGCATCCGTGAGCTGGTGCAGTCCGGCCTGGTCGCCATCGGCCGCGGTGGCCGTTCGATCACCGAGCGCACCCTGCGACCGGTCCCGGTGCCGGTCTCCCAGCAGTACGCCTGACCTCCACCCCCAGCACCACCCCAACCAGAAGGAGAGCCCCTCGTGGCTGAAATGTTCTACGACGACGACGCCGACCTGTCCCTGATCCAGGGCAAGCAGGTGGCCGTGATCGGCTACGGCAGCCAGGGCCACGCCCACGCGCTGAACCTGCGTGACTCCGGCGTCGACGTCCGGGTCGGCCTCAAGGCCGGCTCGAAGAGCATCGCCAAGGCAGAGGAGGAGGGGCTGCGGGTCCTCACCGTCGCCGAGGCGGTGCAGGAGGCCGACGTCATCGTCATCCTCGCCCCCGACCAGCACCAGCGGAAGATCTACGCCGACGACATCGCGCCGCACATCACCGCGGGCGACACGCTGGTCTTCGGCCACGGCTTCAACATCCGCTTCGGCTACATCCAGGCGCCCGAGGGCGTCGACGTGATCATGGTCGCGCCGAAGGCGCCGGGTCACACCGTGCGCCGCGAGTTCGTCGCGGGCCGCGGCATCCCGGACATCATCGCCGTCGAGCAGGACGCCTCAGGCACCGCCTGGGACCTCGCGAAGTCCTACGCGAAGGCCATCGGCGGCACCCGTGCCGGCGTCATCAAGACCTCCTTCACCGAGGAGACCGAGACCGACCTGTTCGGCGAGCAGTCCGTGCTCTGCGGCGGTGTCTCGCAGCTCGTCATGTACGGCTTCGAGACGCTGACCGAGGCGGGCTACCAGCCGGAGGTCGCCTACTTCGAGTGCCTCCACGAGCTCAAGCTCATCGTCGACCTGATGTGGGAGGGCGGCATCGCCAAGCAGCGCTGGTCGGTCTCCGACACCGCCGAGTACGGCGACTACGTCTCCGGCCCGCGGGTGATCGACCCGTCGGTCAAGGAGAACATGAAGGCCGTCCTCGCGGACATCCAGTCGGGCGCCTTCGCGAAGCGCTTCATCGACGACCAGGACGCCGGTGCGCCCGAGTTCCTCGCGCTGCGCGAGAAGGGCGCTGCCCACCCGATCGAGGAGACCGGTCGCGAGCTGCGTGGCCTGTTCGCCTGGAAGCAGCAGGACGCGGACTACACCGAGGGCTCGGCCGCCCGCTGATCCGCCCATGACGAGAGCGCCCCTGGTCCCCCGGACCAGGGGCGCTCCCGCGTCCTGGGGGCCGTCACGGTCAGTTGAGCAGCTCAGCGATGCGTGCTGCGGCCCGAGCCGCACCATCGGTCTCCACCGGGGCGTAGGCGACCTCGCGGTCGATCTCCTCGGCGATGGCAAGACCGATGGATTCGGCCGTCGCGGTGTCGTAGTCCATCCGGCGTCCTGCTCCGTACCGGTCCAGGCGGTGGCTGACGTGGAAGCTCTGCTCGAAGTGGTGGCGCAGCGGGAAGTACAGGAACGGACGGCCGGCCGCGGTCAGCTCCATCGAGGTGGTGAGGCCGCCCTGGACGACGGCCAGGTCGGAGGCGGCGAGGTGCCGGTAGAGGTCCGCGACGAAGGCCTTGACCTCGAGTCCGTCGACCACCGGCAGCGTGGCCAGGTCGATGCGCGGACCGGCGACGACGACCATCCGGAGCTCGGGGACGTGCCGCTTCGCGTGCGGGAAGGCGGCCATGACCTTGCGGAGCAGGTCCCCGCCCACGCCGGATCCGCCCACGGTGACCAGGCAGACGCGCTCGTGCGGGAGGTAGCCGAGCTCGTGGCGGAGCCGCTCGCGGTCGCTGAGCTCGCCCTGGTCGAACCCCGTGATGTAGCCGGTGAAGTCGAAGTGCTTCTCGGTCCACTCCCGGATGCCGGGCAGCCCGTCGCCGAGCCCGTGCGGCACCACGTCGTCGGGATTGCCGACGAAGATCGACCGGTCCCGGATGCCCGGGTGCTCGGCGATGTGCTCGACCATCTCGGCGTTGTAGTCGGTGGTCAGGAAGGCTTCGCGGTCGCCGCCCTCGGGCATCGGGAGCCAGCCCACGAAGTCGGTGAGCCAGGCGAACGGCGCGCGCTTGAGCGACGGGTTCTCGTGCAGGTGGTAGTCGAGCTCCCAGGCCTCGTCACCGATCCAGAGGTCGTAACGCTCCTCGCGGACGAGGTCGTCGAAGACCATGAAGTTCGACATCAGGATCTCGTCCATCCGACGGATCGCCTGGAACGCGTGCAGGTCGTGCTCGGCGGACTCGGCCTCGATGTGCGCGGACTCGCTGGCCAGGTGGGCACTGGCCGGGTGGATCTGCTCACCCTCGGCCGTCAGCATCCGGGTGACCGGGTCCTGGGCGAGCCAGTCGACCTGGAGGTCCGGCACGAGCATCCGCAGCTCGCGAGCGATCGCGATGTCGCGACGGGAGTGGCCCAGCCCGATCGGCGAGCTGACGAAGAGCGCCCGCGGCCGGTTCGAGGAGCGGAGCGTGGGACGCGACGGGACGAAGGCGGGATCCATGAACGCGCGGATCGCGTGGTTGACCCGGACCGGGTGCCGGCCCTGCGGGGAGTGCGACCCGCCCTCGATGGTGAGCAGCTCGCCGCCGGTGGCCGTCGCGAGTTCCTGGGCATCCGCGATTCCGGTGATCCGGTCCTTGCTCCCGTTGATGACCAGCACCGGGCAGTCGACCCGGGCCGCCAGTGCCAGCTGGTCGCGCCGGGTCGTCGGTGCCGCCGAATCGGCCTTCATCGTCATGATCAGTGTCTCGGCATCGGTCTCCAGGCCCCAGCCGACGAGCTCCTCGAATCCCTTGGTGGTGTGCCGCTCGTCGTTGGCCATCGCGCCGAACCACTCGACGAAGTCGCGGTAGTCGCGACGCAGGTGCACGGCGTTGAACTTCGCCCACCCGCTGGTGACCACCGGAGGGAGCTGGAGGAACGGTCGCGCCCACCGGTGCGTCATCAGGCGCCAACGCAGACCGGCGACTGACTTGCTGGCCGGGAAGAACGGTCCGATGAACACCAACCCGGCAACGCGATCCGGGTGCTCGGCGGCCAGCAGGAGGGCTCGCTGAGCCCCGCGGGACAGGCCGACGACGAAGGCCTTCGCCGTCCCGGTCGCATCCAGGATGTCGAGTGCGTCTTGCGCGAACTCCTTCTCGGCGTACGCCTCGACGGTGGTAGGACGGTCGCTGCGGCCGTTGCCGCGCGGGTCGAAGACGATGACGCGGTAGTGCCGGGCGAGGTAGGGGATCTGCATCTTCCAGACCCGGGAGTGCACCAGGGTCCAGGTCGGGCAGAACAGGATGGTCCGGTCGCCGGAGCCGTACACCTCGTAGAAGATCTTGACGCCGCCGCGCTCGATGAAGCCTTCCTCGCCCGGCTCCATCGCCCGGCTCTGCTCCTGCCCGGTGCCGCTCGGCGTACCCGGATCCAGCGCGGAGAACCTCAGGTTGCTCAGCTTGCTGCGCATGGCACTCGCCTCTCAGGCAGTACGTCGGTCGGTCAGGGTCCACACGAACTCGTGCGGGAAGGCGGGAAAGCCGTCGATCTCGCCGAAGGTCTCGCCGAGCGCCCGGATCTGGGTCCGGTACGCCGAGACGGCTCGCAGCTTGTCCTGCCGGGCCTGCGGACCGAGGTGGTGGATCTCGGGCCGGGTTCCGGCCACGCCCACGCCGTGGAGCCGCCGGTCCCAGTGCGCCACGACGTCGAGCCCGGCCTGGTTCTCGGTCCCGGTGATCCAGGCCGGCCATCCTCGGCGCACCGCGTGGGGGTGGTCGGCGTACAGCCGCACGGACTGGCCGGAGGCCGCGAGCTGGAGCGCCGCGCTCCGGACGCTCTCATGGTCCCCGTGGTCCCCGAGCGCCGCCGGCGCGTAGACGACAGCGTCGGGGTCGATCAGCTCACGCAGGGTGGAGACGATCGCGTCGAGCGGCTGGTCGGTCGGTTCGTACTGCGCGTCGAGGAAGTCGAGGTCGACCGCGGTCCGTCCGGCGACCGCGATCGCCTCGCGGTCCTCCGCCCGACGTTCCTCCATCCGCTCGACCGAATCCGTCGCCCCGGTCAGCCGGTCCCACCAGGACGCCCCGGTGCCCGGTGGCGGTGAGCCCGCGAAGACGTTGATCACCTGGACGTCACCGGAACCGGCTAGCAGGTGCCAGCACGACAGCACCGCGTCGTCCAGGTGAGGCGACAGGATCACTGTCGGGAGGGTTGACATGCTTTGACAGTAGGGCCGCTTCCGGAGGACTTCTACGTACTCCTACATACAGCGGCATCGTGATCCGGGCCTATGCTCCGATGGTGGGAGCCGAGAGATGCCCGCGGTGCCGGGAGGAGCTTCCACCGGGAGCGCGTTTCTGCGCGTACTGCGGTGTCGCGCTCGAGCTCACCCCTGCCAGGGTCGCGCCTCGCGAGGAGCGCCGCGTCATCACCGCGCTGTTCGCCGATCTCGCCGGCTCGACGCAGCTGGGGGAGAAGCTCGACCCCGAGGACTTCCGCGACCTCACCGCCGGCGCGCTGGCGATCATGGGCGCCTCGATCGAGGAGCTCGGCGGGACCATCCGCGGCACCGCGGGGGACGGCGTCCTCGGTCTCTTCGGTGCTCCGGTGGCGCACGAGGACGATGCCGAGCGCGCGGTGATCGCCGGGCTCAGGATCGTGAGCTCGATGAACGCCTACGGCGCCGAGGCCTCGCGCCGCTGGAACCTGGCCGGGCTGCACGTGCGCATCGGGATCGAGACCGGACTCGCGGTGCTCGGCGAGGTCCGGGCCGGCACCCAGGTCCAGTACGACGCCAGCGGTGACTGCCTCAACACCGCCGCGCGACTGGAGGGTGCAGCCGACCTGGACGGCGTCCTGGTCGGCCCGACCACCCACCGTCTGCTCGGTGACGCGTTCAACTGGGGGCAGCCGCGCCCGCTGGCCCTGAAGGGCAAGGCCGACCCGGTGGTGGCCTGCCACGCCGTCTCGCGGGGGGAGCGGGGCCGGCAGGAGGCCGGGGTCGGATCGCGGCTGGTGGGCCGGGAGCACGAGCTGGCGGCGGCCGGGCAGCTCGCGGCCGACGTGCGGGCCGGGGCCACCCGGACCACCTTCGTGACCGGGCAGGCGGGAATCGGCAAGACCCGGTTTGTGGGAGAGTTCCGCGCGCTGTTCCTGGGCGGTGCTCCGTCCTCGGTCTGGCTCGAGGGGACCTGCCTGTCCTACGGACTGGACGAGCCCTACCTGCCGTTCCGGCAGATCCTCCGGCAGGCCCTCGGGGTGGGCGCGGATTCCTCGTCCGGGATCCACGAGGCCGTCGCTGCGGTGCTGGGTCCGGAGCGTGCTGCGGAGGCAGCACCGATGCTGGGACTGGTCCTCGGCCTGCCGCCGGCGAGTGCGGACGCGGCACGGATCACGTCGCTCTCGGGCGAGTCGCTGCAACAGGCGGTGACCGCTGCCGTCGCCGAGCTGATGACCGGGCTCGCCGAGCGTGGGCCGGTGGCCGTCGTGGTCGACGACTTCCACTGGGCCGACGCCGCGTCGCTGCGCCTGACCGAGGGCCTCGTCGACGAGCTCGGCGAGGAGGCTCCGGTGCTGGTGCTCGTGGCGATGCGTCCGGAGAGCGACCGTGCCGGGTGGGCGTTGCGGGACCGCATGCTGCGCCGGCGTCCGGAGCGTACTGCCGAGCTGAGCCTCTCGTCCCTGGACCACGACGACGTACGTGATCTGGTCTCGGACCTGGTCGGGGAAGGGACGCTGCCGGCCGAGCTGGAGGCGACGTTGCTG
>JBJMIP010000188.1:0-3661 GCA_045806825.1 Marmoricola sp. | reverse complement strand
TGGAGAGCAGGTCCTCGCCACGGAGCACGTGGGTGATCTCCATCAGCGCGTCGTCGACCGGGTTGACCAGCGTGTAGAGCGGGTCGCCGTTGGCCCGGCACAGCGCGTAGTCCGGCACGAACCGGGTCTCGAAGGTGACGTCACCGCGGACCAGGTCGTGCCAGGTGATCGAGCCGTCCGGCATCCGGAAGCGGACCACCGGCGCGCGGCCGTCGGCCTCGAAGGCGGCCCGTTGGTCGGCCGAGAGCTCACGGCAGAAGCCGTCGTAGCCCATCACCTTGGAGCCGGACGCCTTGCGGCGCGCGTCGACCTCCTCGTTGGTGCAGAAGCACTCGTAGGTGTACGACGATCCGGCGAGCTTCTCCAGCGCGTCGCGGTAGAGCTCGCCGCGCTCGCTCTGGAAGTACGGCGCGTGCGGGCCGCCGACCTCCGGGCCCTCGTCCCAGTCCAGCCCGAGCCAGCGCATCAGGTCGATGATCGAGCTCAGCGACGCAGCTGTGCTGCGCTCCTTGTCGGTGTCCTCGATCCGGAACACGAAGGTGCCGCCGTGGTGGCGGGCGAACGCCCAGTTGAACAGCGCCGTGCGGACCAGACCGACGTGCGGGCTCCCGGTCGGGCTCGGGGCCATCCGGACACGAACCCCAGAGATCTTGCCGTCAGTCACGCGATTTCACCTTGTTGGTCAGATTGCCGATGCCGGAGATCGAGACCTCGATCTCGTCGTCGACCTGGACGGGGCCGACACCCTCGGGGGTGCCGGTGAGGATGACGTCGCCGGGCAGCAGGGTCATCACCGAGGAGACGTACTCGACCAGCGTCGGCACGTCGAAGATCATGTCGGAGGTGCGGCCGTCCTGCTTCAGCTCACCGTTGACGAACGTCTGCACCCGCAGGTCCGAGACGTCGAGCTCGGTCTCGATCCACGGGCCGAGCGGGCAGAAGGAGTCGAAGCCCTTGGCGCGGGTGAACTGACCGTCGCGGCGCTGCAGATCGCGCGCGGTGACGTCGTTGGCCACCGTGTACCCCTGGACGACGTCGGCGAACTTCGCCGCCGGGACGTCGCGGCAGGGGCGGCTGATCACCACGGCGAGCTCCCCCTCGTAGTGCACCTCCTGGCTCTGCCGCGGGTAGAACACCGGGTCGTCCGGTCCGACCACGCTGGTGTTCGGCTTCATGAACATCAACGGCTCGGCCGGGACGTCGCCACCCATCTCGGCCGCGTGCGCCGCGTAGTTGCGACCGATGCCGATCACCTTGCTGCGCGGCAGCACCGGCGCGAGCAGGCGGACCTCGGAGAGCTTGTACTCCTTGTTCGACAGGTGCAGGCCGACGTACAACGGGTCGCCGTTCAGCCCCACGATGACGCAGTCCTCGTCCGGGATGCCGTTCTCGTCGACCTCGCCGGTGACCACACCGAACAGGGGGTCCTCGCCGGTCGTGAACCTCGCGATGCGCATCCCCGGAGCCTATCGGTCGGTGCGCGACCCGCTCACGGCAGATACTTCTCCAGCACGGTCCGCCCGAGCTGGAGAGCATGGTCGATCTCCGGCTCGTCACCGATCACGATCGGCGTCCACTGCAGGTTGGCTCCGACCTGGACGAGAACGTCGATGACGTCGGCAGGGATCGCGTTGCGCTGGGGCGCGAGGTTCAGCTCCAGCGCCCGAAGCACGCCGGCCCGGATCCGTTCCTGCACCAGCCCCCGGGGCGAGGTCAGGATGCGCAGGGCGAGCGCGGGCTCGCGCTGCGCGAAGTCGCGCAGCGGCTCGAAGCCGGCGGTGACCGTCATGAACCTCCGGATCGACTCGAAGGCGCCGTCGACGCCACCGCCCGCAGAAGCGTTGATGTCCGCGAAGATCTCGTCGGTCAACCCGGCGAACAGCTCGGCGATCAGCTGCTCGCGGTCCCCGACCCAGCGGTAGAGCGTGGTCCGGCCGACCGAGAGCTCCTCGGCCAGCGTGCCCATGTCGACCCGCTCACCCCGCTCGAACTGGGCCCGGGCGTAGCGCAGCGCGTGCTCCCGGGTGGCGCGCTCGAGCCGCGGCAGGTCCGTCGAGGTGGTCACACGAGGAGACTACCCGGAGGCGAGACATTTTCAAGAAATGTTCCGGGCGGAACATCTTGCAGATTTGTGTCACCGGCGGTTACCGTCCGTGCATGCGCCCCTCCCTGCGTCTGCTCGTCCCTGCCCTGCTCTCGCTGCTCGTCACCGTCAGCCTCGCCCCGCTCACGAGCGCGAGCGCCGCCGACCCGAGCCGTGACCGCTCCTGCGGCTGGATCCTGGAACCGAGCGCCGACCGGGAGAACATCCTGTTCCCCGACCTCGCCACCCGGTACCTGGGCGCGGCCATCCCGGTCCCGACGGGCGGAGCGATCGAGCTCAAGGGCCAGTTCCCGCACGCGCGCTACATGTCGCTGCAGACGTACAGCACGACCCTGCAGACCGCGACGAACCTGCGCGACGAGCAGATCGACCCCGACCCCGGTTCGACCAACCCCTTCCGGGTCGGCGCGAACCGCAACGCGACCAAGCGCGACTACACGGTGCGCATCGTCGCCGGCGCCCCGCCGGCCGATCCGCCGGCGAACACGCTGTACAACAACAGCGCCGACGGCACCCGCTCGGGCAACGGCTTCGCCTACCGGATCTACCTGCCTGACAACGGCTCCGGCGCCTTCGGCGGTGTCCCCGCCCCAGCCATCACGCTGATCCTGGCCGACGGCCAGCGGATCCCCATGCCGACCTGCCCGGACCCGCTCCCGGATCTGTTCCCGGCGACCGAGATCCTGGCCGGGCTGGGTCTGCCGGACGTCGGGCTGAGCACACTCGGCCTGGGCCTGCTCGCTCCGCCGTCACCGACCTTCCGACGCTACGTCAACGCCGTCCAGACCTACGCGACCGACGTCACCGAGAACAAGTACACCTCCGACACGCTGACACCGTTGGTCGCCTCGCTCACCTCCCAGCTGCCCTCGGGACTCGGCGAGAACGTCGACAACAAGTACGTCTACGCCTACCTGAGCCAGGAGTACGGCCGGGTGCTGCTGCTCCGGGGCAAGATGCCGACGACGCCCCGGACGTTCTTCGGCAACGCGCTCGTCCCTGCGCCCGCCGAGCTGCGCTACTGGTCGATGTGCACCGCCAACCGGACCACCCAGACCTACGGCTGCGTGCACGACCAGTCGGTCCAGGTCGACCGGTACGGGTACTTCACGATCGCGATCTCGACCGCCGCGGACCGGCCGGCCAACGCCACCGACGCGTGCGGTGTCTCCTGGCTCCCGTGGGGCCTGGACCCGAAGGGCATCGCCTACATGCGCAACATGCTCCCCCGGGCCGACTTCACCCACGCGGTGCAGAGCTCGACGTACGGCACCGAGAAGCAGGTGCTCGGCGACTACTACCCCAAGGGCACCTACTACGCGTCCCCGCAGGCGTTCGAGCAGGCGATCGGCTGCCACCGGGCAACCGCCGGTTGAGCCCTCGAGACCCGTAGGCTTCCTCGGTGATCCTGGACCGGCCGACCTGGAGCGAGCGTGCCCGCGCGCACGCCGAGCGCGTCGACGTCCGGGTCCAACCGCACCTCGAACGCCGTCGGCGCGGTGAGGCGCACCCGGTGCACGACTTCCTGTTCACCTACTACTCCCAGCGACCGGCAGC
>JBJMIP010000187.1:0-4138 GCA_045806825.1 Marmoricola sp. | reverse complement strand
GCGGATGTTCGTCGACGCCACCTACGAGGGTGACCTGATGGCCGCGGCCCGGGTCTCGTTCACCACCGGCCGGGAGAGCAACGCTCATTTCGGGGAGACCATCAACGGGGTCCAGCACCGCGACGGCCACCAGTTCGACCGCCGCGTCGACCCCTACGTGATCCCCGGCTCCCCGGCGAGCGGGCTGCTGCCCGGCATCAGCAAGGCGACCCTGGGGCCGGACGGGACTGCCGACGACGCGATCCAGGCGTACAACTTCCGGATGTGCCTGACCCAGGCCCAGGACCGGATCCGGTTCACCAAGCCGGAGGGCTACGACCCGCTGCGCTACGAGCTGCTGCTGCGCTACCTGCAGGCCGGCAACCGCGGGCCGTTCTTCACCACGGTGCCGATGGGGCACGGCAAGACCGACACCAACAACAAGGGTGCGTTCTCCACTGACCTGATCGGCGGCAGCCAGGGCTACCCGACCGGCTCGCACGCCGAGCGGTCGCGGATCATCGCCGACCATCGCGCCTACCAGCAGGGCTTCTTCTGGTTCCTGGCCCAGGACCCGCGGGTGCCCGACCCGGTACGCCGCGAGGTCGGCTCCTGGGGCCTGGCCGCCGACGAGTTCACCGCGACCGGTGGGTGGCCGCCGCAGCTGTACGTGCGCGAGGCGCGTCGGATGACCGCGACGTACGTGATGACCGAGCACGACTGCACCGGGACGCAGAAGGCGTCGGACTCGATCGGGTTGGCGTCGTACACGATGGACTCGCACAACTGCCGCCGTCTGGTGGTCGACGGCGCGGTCACCAACGAGGGCAACGTGCAGGCGCGGGTGCCGAGCCCGTACCCGATCAGCTACCGGGCGATCGTGCCGCGGGCCGGGCAGTGCGCGAACCTGCTGGTGCCGGTCGCGCTGTCCGCCTCGCACATCGCCTACGGCTCGATCCGGATGGAACCGGTGTTCATGATCCTGGGCCAGTCCGCCGCCACCGCGGCCCACCTCGCCCTGCGCACCGGCAGCAGCGTGCAGCAGGTCTCGGTCACCGCGTTGCAGAAGCAGCTGCGGACCGACGGGCAGTACCTGGCGTGGACGTCCCAGGGTCCCCGATAGGGTCTGCCTGTGGCTGACGAGCTTGCCCCCAGGATCGCCGTCATCGGCGGCGGTCAGCTCGCCCGGATGATGGCTGAGCCGGCTGCGGCGCTGGGGATCGGGCTGCGGCTGCTGGCCGAGGCCGACGGTGTCTCCGCGGCGCAGGTGATCGTCGACCAGGAGGTCGGGGACTACCGCGACCTGGACGCGCTGCGCCGGATCACCAAGGGCTGCACGGCGGTCACCTTCGACCACGAGCACGTCCCGACCGACCACCTGCACGCGCTGGAGGCCGACGGGATCGCCGTCCGGCCCGGCCCGGAGGCGTTGGTGCACGCCCAGGACAAGGGCGTGATGCGTGCCGCGCTGGCGGCGCTCGACGTGCCCTGCCCTCGCAACGCGATCGTCGCGGACGTCGCCGAGGTGGAGGCGTTCGGTCTTCCGTGCGTGCTGAAGACGACGCGCGGCGGCTACGACGGCAAGGGCGTCTGGTTCGTGCGGACGACCCAGGAGTGTGCCGAACCGTTCGAGGTCGCGGCGGCGACCGGGGTGCAGATCCTGGCCGAGGAGCTCGTCGACTTCCGACGCGAGCTGTCCGCACTGGTCGCCCGTTCGCCGAGCGGCCAGGTGGCCGCGTGGCCGGTGGTGGCCTCGGTGCAGCGCGACGGGATCTGCCACGAGGTGATCGCACCCGCCCCTGACCTCGACCCCGACCTGGCGGTGCAGGCCCAGCAGATCGCGATGCGCGTGGCCGGCGAGCTCGGCGTCACCGGCGTGCTCGCCGTGGAGCTGTTCGAGACCAACGACGGCCAGGTGCTGGTCAACGAGCTGGCCATGCGCCCGCACAACACCGGGCACTGGACCCAGGACGGCTCGATCACCTCGCAGTTCGAGAACCACCTGCGCGCGGTGCTCGACCTGCCGCTCGGCGCCCCGGACGCGCGCGAGCCCTGGACCGTGATGGTCAACATCCTCGGCGGGGCCGAGCCGACCGGGCGGCTCTTCGACGGCTACCCGCACGCGCTGGCCCGGGACCCCAGGCTGCGGGTGCACCTGTACGGCAAGGGGCTGCGGCCCGGACGCAAGGTCGGCCACGTGAACGCGTACGGCGACGACCTCGAGGACTGCCTCGAACGTGCGCGCCATGCGGCAGCATGGTTCGCAGGCGAACTAGGAGAAGAGAGCGAATGAGCAACCCCCGCGTAGGCATCGTGATGGGCTCGGACTCCGACTGGCCCGTGATGAAGGACGCCGCCGAGGCGCTCACCGAGTTCGGCATCGAGTTCGAGGCGGACGTCGTCTCGGCGCACCGGATGCCCGAGGAGATGCTGGCCTACGGCAAGGACGCCGCCGGTCGTGGCCTCCAGGTGCTCATCGCCGGCGCCGGGGGCGCGGCCCACCTGCCGGGCATGCTGGCCTCGGTGACCCCGCTGCCCGTGATCGGCGTACCGGTGCCGCTGAAGTACCTCGACGGCATGGACTCGCTGCTCTCGATCGTGCAGATGCCCGCCGGTGTGCCGGTGGCCGCGGTCGCCGTGGGCAACGCCCGCAACGCCGGGCTGCTGGCCGTGCGCATCCTGGGCGCCACCGACCCGTCGCTGCAGCAGCAGATGACGGAGTTCCAGGCTTCGTTGCGCGAGTCGGCACACGCGAAGGGCAAGGTCGTCCGCGACCAGTCGGCGCCGCGGCGGGCCGGCTTCTAGCTCAGCGGCGCCGGTCCCACTCGATCAGCGGGCAGGTGTCCATCACCATCGGCAGGCCCGCGTCGGCGGCGCGCTCGAACGCGTCCACGTCGATGACCCCGAGCTGCAGCCAGACGGCCTTGGCGCCCACCGCGATCGCCTCGTCCACGAACTGACCGGCGGCGCTGGAGCGGCGGAAGACGTCGACGACGTCGACCGGGAACGGCACGTCGGCGAGCGTCGCGTAGCCCTGCTCGCCGAGAACCACCGGCGCGTCCGGGTGGATCGGCACGATCCTCTTGCCGGCGTTCTGCAACGCGAGCGCGATCCGGTACGCCGTCCGCGACCGGTCCCCGGAGAGCCCGACGACCGCCCAGGTCTCGAGGTCGTCGAGCATCAGGTCGACGTACTTCTGCTCCTGCCAGGACGTGGTCATACCGGGTCAACAACGACGGCTCCCGGACCCTTCCCGGGAGACGGAGATCACCCCGTCGCCGGTTAATGAGCGTTCACCGCGAACTTAGAATCGGAGCCATGTCTGACTTCCCGATGTACGGCTTGTCCGAGGAGCACCGCGAGATCCGCAAGGCGGTCCGCGAGATCGCCGAGGCCAAGATCGCGCCGTACGCGGCCGCCGTCGACGAGGAGGCCCGCTACCCGGTCGAGGCCGCGAAGGCGCTGCTGGAGACCGACTTCCACGCCCCGCACGTGCCTGAGGCCTACGGCGGCGCCGGCGCCGACGCGCTGGCCACCGTGCTGGTGATCGAGGAGATCGCGCGCGTGTGCGTGTCCTCCAGCCTGATCCCGGCCGTGAACAAGCTCGGTTCGCTCCCGGTGCAGATCTCGGGTTCCGAAGCGCTCAAGGCCACCTACCTGACGAAGCTCGCGAAGGGTGAGGGCGGCTTCTCCTACTGCCTCTCCGAGCCTGACGCCGGCTCCGATGCGGGCGGCATGACCACCCGTGCGGTCCGCGACGGCGACCACTACGTGCTCAACGGCGTGAAGCGCTGGATCACCAACGCCGGGGAGTCCGAGTACTACACGGTGATGGCCGTGACGAACCCGGACTCGCGCACCCACGGGATCTCGGCGTTCGTGGTGGAGAAGTCCGACGAAGGCGTCTCCTTCGGTGCCCCGGAGAAGAAGCTCGGCATCAAGGGATCTCCGACCAAGGAGGTCTACCTCGACAACGTGCGGATCCCGGCGGACCGGATCATCGGCGAGGAGGGCACCGGCTTCGAGACCGCGATGCGCACCCTGGATCACACCAGGGTCACCATCGCGGCGCAGGCCGTGGGCGCCGCCGGAGTCTCCCTCCGGGAGATCGCGCGCAGGGCCGGGGTCTCCCACGCCGCACCGACCCACCACTTCACGG
>JBJMIP010000186.1:0-6111 GCA_045806825.1 Marmoricola sp. | reverse complement strand
CTGGCGGGACGCGAGACCAATTCGTGACCCACCGAACCGACTTTCCCCTTGTGGAGATGGGTTTTCTGTCGGTCACGCTCGATAACATTGCTATATGAACTCGGCCACCGACCTCCACGCAGGCGCCGTCCTCGCGGCCGCGCGTCGCGAACGGGCCGAGGCCGACGCCGCCGAAGCACGACTGCTCCAACGCGTCGCGCAGTGGGCCGAGCTGCACCGCACTGAGGACCCCGACAGTCCGACGAAGGGCGGCCCGGTCGCGACGTTCGGGGACACCCCGATCTCCCTGGCCGGCCCCGGCACCCCGCACGTGTCCCAGTTCGCGGTCCTCGAGTTCGGTGCCGTCCTCGGGATGAGCCGCCGCGCGACCGAGCACCTCTTCGCCGAGGTCCTCGAGCTCGCCCACCGCCTCCCGCACACCTGGACCCGCGTCACCGACGGCACCCTGAAGCCCTGGCGCGGACGCCACATCGCCGCCGCCACCCTGCCCCTGTCCCCCGAAGCAGCTGCGTACGTCGATGCCCACGTCGCGCCCTTCGCGAACCGGATCAGCCCCCGTGAGCTGCAACGCCTCATCGACACCGCCATCACCCGGCACATGCCCGCCCACGCCGAGCAGATCGCCCACGCCGCCGAGCACGCCCAGCACGTCACGATCCTGACCGACCACCCCTCCTACACCGGCACCTGCCAACTCCTCGCGGAGCTCGACCTCCCCGACGCCCTCGACCTCGAACAAGCCCTCCAAGCCGGAGCCGAGCAGCAAAAAGCCCTCGGCTCCGACCTCCCCCTGCCCGCCCGCCGCGCCAAAGCACTCGGCAACCTCGCCCGCGGCGAGCTCGTCCTCGACTACAACTCCGGACTCCCCGCCGAGACATCCGGCGAGCTGCCACCTGTCCCGACGGTCGCGAAACGCCAGGTGATGCTCTACCTCCACCTCAACGCCGACGGCACCGCGACCCTCGAGAACACCGGCCCCCACCCCGTCACCCCTGGCCAGGTCCGGGAGTGGTGCCGCACCGCTGGCAGCGTCACCATCCGCCCCGTGATCGACCTCAACAGCGAGATCACCTCCCCCGGCTATCGCCCCACCCCCGCCCAAGCCGAGCACGTCACCCTGCGGGATCGCTGGTGCCCCTTTCCCTGGTGCGAGCACGACGCCCGCCACGGCGACAAGGACCACATCAACCCCTACGACCCCGACGGACCACCCGGACAAACCACCACCACCAACTTGGCCGGCCCCTGCCGCACCCACCACCGCCTCAAGACGTTCAGCACCTGGACCTACACCCGGATCAGCCCCGACACCTACCTCTGGCGATCACCCCACGGCTTCGTCTTCCTCAAAGACCGCACCGGCACCCGCGACCTCACTCCCCGACCCGTAGAACCACCGGGCTCCGTGCGACAGTAGTTCTGTGTCCGAGCCACTGGCACCTCACCCGGTTCAACGTTGGAAGGCCACCGCGCTCGCCCGTACCGTTCTTTGGGGCATCGGGACCTGCCTCGCCGCCTGCGGTCTCCTCGCGCCCTTCCTGATCGAGCCGCAAAGCGCGAGCAACTTACTGTTCACGCCCCCGTTCCTCGCGTTCGCAGCGGTCTTCGTCCACCTTGGCTCCGGGTACGTCGAGCTCTACCCGGATCAGGTCGTCATCGACGGCTTGTTCAGGCGCAGGCGCGAGATCCCGCTCAGTCGGCTGATCGCCGTGGAACCGGACACGTACGGGCTCTACTTCCGGACCGCTGAGCTCGAAGGTGTCAGCGGGCCGGACGCGATTGGCGCCAAGGGATTCCTGCTGCACGTGCTGAGGGTGAGGAACCGGGGAGATCTCATCGCCAGCACGATCATGGAGGCCGCCACGGCCCTTAACCGCTCGGACACCTCGACCCCCTAGGCTGACCGTATGGCCACGGAACTGACGCCCGTCTCCCCTGGAGTGGTGCGCGTCAGCTGGTCAGCCGAGCTCCAGGCCGAGGGTCTCGGCCCGTCCGTCGAGGCGGTCCGGGGCGCGCTCGTGCGCGGCTTCGAGGCCGGGAACCAGCGCGTCGAAGCGCTCGTCGATCCCGAGGACGAGGCTGCCCAGCGGATCGCCACGTTCTCCGGACTGCTGCGCGAAGGGGTGGCCCGCAGCGTGGCGGACGGGTTCGACCGGATCGTCTACGCCCGCTTGGCCGACGACACTCCGGTCGACGACCCGATCGGCTTCCGCCGGTTGCTGAACTCCTTCCTGCCACGCAAGCGGGCGATCAGCCAGATGCTCATCCGCGACGACGCCGAGCGGGTGCTGCTGTGCCAGCTGACCTACAAGAAGGACTGGGACCTTCCGGGCGGCGTCGTCGAGGTCGGCGAGTCGCCCATGCTCGCCGTCGGCCGCGAGGTCGAGGAGGAGCTCGGGCTCACCATCGCCCCGGGCGGGCTGGTGCTCACCGACTGGCTCCCGCCGTGGGGCGGCTGGGACGACGCGGTCTGCCTGGTCTTCGACGGCGGCACGCACACCCCCGACCTGGTCGACCAGATCGTGCGCCAGAAGCGCGAGATCAGGTCAGCGCGGTTCTGCACCGTCGAGGAGGTGCACGAGCTCTGCGCGGACTTCACGGCCCGACGCATCATCTCTGCTCTGATCAACCTCTCCGACACCCCGGGAGCGCCGTACTCGGAGAGCGGCCGGGGCTGACCCGGTCGTCACCGCGACGCCGAGCAGCACGACCAGCCCGCCGACGAGCTCGGCGGTGTTCGGGACCTGGCCCAGCAGCGCCCAGGCGCTGAGCATCGCGACCGGCGGAGCCACCAGCACGAACGGGACCACCGAGGACGTCGGGTAGCGCGCCAGCAGCCCGTTGAAGATCGAGTAGCCGACCAGGGACGCCAGGCCGGCGGTGTACAGGGTCGAGAGCAGCGCCTCGGGCCCGAGGTGCACCAGCGCGTGACCGACGGCGTCCGGCCCGTCGACCACCAGGCTCAGGCCGATCAGCGGCAACGGGACGACGGTCGAGGACCACACCACCAGCGAGATCCCCGAGGAAACCCCAGCCCGCCGGCTGACCACGTTGCCGATACCCCAGCAGAGTGCTCCGGCCACGCAGAGCAGCAGTGCGGCGACGGGGATGTGCCCACCCCGGCCGACACCGACGACCACCAGTCCGGCGGCACCGAGCAGGACCCCGCCGACCTGGCGCCCGGTGGGCAGCTCACGCAGCCAGAAGGCGGCGATCAGGACGGTGAACAGCACCTGGGCCTGGAGCACCAGGGCCGCCAGACCGGGCGGCATGCCCAGGTCCATCGAGGTGTAGAGGAAGCCGAACTGGCCCAGGGACATGAACACCCCGACCAGCACGACGGTGTGCCAGCTGGCGTTCGGCCGGGGCACCAGGAACACCGCCGGCACCACGACCGCTGCGAAACGCAGCGCGACGAACACCAGCGGCGGGACGTCGTGCATACCCCACTCGATGACCACGAAGTTGAAGCCCCAGATCACCGGGACCAGGACGGCGAGGGCTCGGTCACGGCTGGTCATGGCACCCAGTCTGGTTCCAGGATCCGTGAAGGACCAGCGATGTTAATCACCGGATTCCATGTACTGTCGCTTCATGATCGATTTGGTCGCGCTGCGCTCGCTCAAGGCCGTCGACGAGCACGGCTCGGTGGTGGCCGCAGCCGACGAGCTCGGCTTCACGCCGTCCGCGGTCTCCCAGCAGATCAAGCGCCTGGAACGTCAGTCCGGGGTCGACCTACTCGAACGGGTCGGGCGGGGCGTCATCCTCAGCGGGCCCGGGCGGCTGCTGGTCGCCGAGGCCGACCGGATCACCGCCGACCTCGAGCGGCTGGAGAGCGACCTGCACGCCCACGCCGGGGACGTCGTGGGCGAGATCCGACTGGTCGGTTTCTCCACGGCCATGCGCGGACTGATCGGCCCGGTCGTCGCCGACCTCGGCGCCGCGCACCCCGACCTGCGGATCCGCCTGGTCGAGCTCGAGCCGTGGGACGCCGTCGACCAGGTGGCGACCGGCAAGGCCGACGTCGGCCTGGTGCACCGCTGGGGCGACGTCGTCCTGGAGATCCCCGACCACGTCGAGCGCCGGGTCGTGCACCTCGACGAGGCCGAGGTGATCCTCCGCGAGGACCACCCGCTGGCCCGGCGACGCATCATCACCCCGCTCGACCTGGCCGACGAGCGCTGGATCGCCACCCCGGAGGGCACCATCTGCCGCGAGTGGCTGCACCGGATGTACGCCGGCACCGGCCGCCTCCCCCGGATCGAGCACGTCTCGATGGAGTTCGCCTCGCACCTGGCCCTGGTCGCCGCCGGTCTCGGCATCGCGCTGGTGCCGCGGTTGGGCCGCGCCGAGCTCCCGGCCGGGACCCGGGCCGTCCGGGTCACCGACCCGGTCCCCCAGCGGGAGACCATCGCCATCTGGCGGCGCAGCCAGGACCGCTCCCCCGCGGTGCAGGCGATCGTGGCGGCGGTGGCCGCAGCCGGGACTACCCGAAGCGACCGTTGACGTAGTCCTCGGTGCGCTGGTCACGCGGGTTGTTGAAGACCCCCTCGGTGGCACCGTGCTCGACGATCACCCCGGGGGTGTTGTGCGAGGCCAGGAAGAACGCGCACTGGTCGGAGACACGGGCCGCCTGCTGCATGTTGTGGGTGACGATCACGATGGTGACCTCTCCCCGCAGCTCGGCGATGGTGTCCTCGATGCGCCGGGTCGAGCTCGGGTCGAGCGCCGAGGCGGGCTCGTCCATGAGCAGGATCTCCGGGGTCAGTGCCATCGCGCGCGCGATGCACAGGCGCTGCTGCTGCCCGCCGGAGAGGCCGCCGCCCGGCTGGTGCAGCCGGTCCTTGACCTCGTCCCACAACGAGGCCTTCTTCAGCGCCTCCTCGACCAGGAAGTCCTTCTCCGCACGGCTGGCCTTGATCCCGGTCAGCGGCAGCGCGGAGATGGTGTTCTCGTAGATCGACATCGCCGGGAACGGGTTCGGCTTCTGGAACACCATCCCGATCCGCTTGCGGGCATCGGTCACCCGCTGGCCCGGGGCGTAGATGTCCTGGTTCGCGATCCGGACCTCGCCGGACATCTTCGCGATCGGGATCAGCTCGTGCATCCGGTTCAGGATCCGCAGGAACGTCGACTTGCCGCAGCCCGAGGGCCCGATCAGCGCGGTCACCTGGCCGGCCGGCATCGCCAGGGACACCCGGTCCAGCACCTTCCGGTCGCCGAACCAGGCCGAGATGTTCTCGGCCTGCAGGGCGGCCGCGGGCTTGGCCTCCAGGTAATTGGCCAGCGCGTCCAGACGCGCCGGCGGAGCAGCGGCGCGGCGTCCGCGCGGCTTCTCGACGAGGTCGACCATCAGATCTCCTGACTTCCTGTTCCAGCTCACATGAGGTTCGGTAGCAGGTCGCAGATCCGGTCGGCACAGGCCAGACCGGTCGCGGCGAGCACCGGGACGAAGACGATCCACATCGCGGGGTGGCTCCAGCGCTTCCAGGCCCAGGTCGCCCCGGCGGCCATCAGCACCAGCAGCTCCAGCAACCACGACAGCGAGAACAGCCGGCTGCGGTCGGTGCCGAGCACCTTCTGCGCGTCCGGGATCACCCCGGCAGCGAAGGCGATCTTCGGGCGGCCCACCGACGGCGAGACCAGGTCGGCATCGACGTACTGGACCCCGTGCGGCAGGAAGGCCGGCCCCTTGGCGGTGACCAGCGTCAACCGCCCGGCGGTGCCGGTCAGAGCCGGCAGCCTGACGTCACCGTTGCGCACGCCGATCACCTTGTAGCGGCCCACACCCTGGCCGGTGGTGACGGTGAAGATCTGACCGGGCCGGAGCTTGCCCAGGTTCCGGAACACTCCGCCGTACGCCGCGGAACGGCCCATGAGCACGGAGGCGCCGGGCTGGCCCGGGTACGGGGTGTCGGCCCGGTGCCCGACCCCGAGCTTCGTCTGCCGGGAGGCGGTGCCCTCGACGACGACCTCGTTGAGGCCCAGCTCGGGGATCTTCAGCAGCGCGATCGGCGTACCGGGCTTGACCAGCTTCCCGTTCGAGTCGAGCTGCCCGATCGGCGTCGAGCCCTCGGCGAGCGAGAGCCGGAGCTGGTTGTAGAGGCTGTG
>JBJMIP010000185.1:0-5085 GCA_045806825.1 Marmoricola sp. | reverse complement strand
GTCGCCGGACCCGGTGGAGATGCCGGTCTTGCCGCCGACGTCGCGGACCTCGATGTCACCCGAGCCGCTCTTGATCCGGACCTCGCCGGCGAACTGCTGGCCGCGGATGTCTCCGCTGCCGCTCTCGATCACCACCGGCCCCTCGGCCCGCTCGATGTCGATGTCGCCCGAGCCGCTCTTCAGTGCGAGCAGGCCGAGGGTCCCGCTGGTGGCGGTGTCGGCCGAGCCCATCTTGGTGACCAGCTCGGTGCCCGAGGGCACCTGGACGCGGACGTCGTGGGAGTCGCCGCGGCCGAAGAACCGACCGTGCGGGGCGATCACCGAGATCCGCTTGCCGTCGTAGTCGACCAGGAACTCCTCGGCTCGCGGGCCGCGGATCTCGACGGTCGCCTCGGTGGTGTCGGCGGCGACGGTGCTGAGCTTGCCGGACCCGAGCTCGACGAACAGCGAGGTCGGGCCGGGGGTGGTGAAGGTGTGCTTCATGGTGGTGCTCCTTCCGAGAGCGCTTAGACCCAGCCGGTCATCCGCTTGGCGCCCCGGCTTTTGCCGCCGGCGCCGAAGCCGTCGAGCGGCAGGCTGGAGAGATCGATGTCGATGTTGATGGCGCCTTCCCGGGTCGCCCCGCGCAGGACGTTGACGATCCAGGTGTTCAGGGAGCTGCCGTGCTTCGCGGCGAGCTCCTCGGCCTTGGCCTTGACGCTCTCGGGCAGGCGGAGCGTGATCCGGGCGGTGGCGGCGTCGGATTCGTCGTCCTCGACGGAGGGGCCGGGAGCGGCCACGCTCTCCTCGGCGGGCATCGGGTGCGCGACCACGAACTCCAGCTCGCGGCCGGCGAGGCGGACGTCGACCGACCCGCTGCGCATCTCGGTGGTGATCTCCGCGGCGGCCTGGGAGAGGGCCTCCATCAGTGCCAGCCGCATGCTGGGGTCCAGGGCCAGCGAGAGCCGCTCCGCGGCGTCGCGGATCTGCTCGTTGCCGGCGGCGGCGCTCTGGGCCAGGTCCTGGCGGAGGCGCTCGACGTACGGGGTGATGTCCATGCGCACCACGATGACATCATGATGATGTCATGTCAACACCAATATGACGTCACGCTGCGTCAGGGTACGAAAAAGGGGCTCCGACAGGCTCGGCCACCACAGTGGCGGAGCCTGTCGGAGCCCCGTGCTCGCTGTCAGTCGACCAGGGGCAGGACGATCCTCGAGGGGTAATGCGCCGAGTTCACGATGTTGATCACCGTCAGCGTCGAGAGCAGGTCCGGAAAGATCGGCGCCAGGTGCGGGATGTCGAAAGCCTGGACGGCGATCCGCAGCCGGTGCCCCGGCAGGATCTTGGCACCGGTCGGGAAGACCTCGACGTCCACAGGTGCGATCGCGCCGGCCGGCAGCTTGGCCTGCGCGGC
Organism: Marmoricola sp.; assembly: GCA_045806825.1. Lineage (GTDB taxonomy): Bacteria > Actinomycetota > Actinomycetes > Propionibacteriales > Nocardioidaceae > Marmoricola. The sequence continues at coordinate 3,686 of JBJMIP010000185.1, read as the reverse complement.
CTTCGTGAACGGGTGGTAGGGCTGGATCAGCTGACCGTCCAGGTAGCGCGACTTCGCGGTGTTCAGCGCCCGGTGCGAGATGACCTGCCAGCCACCGGTCAGCCGGGACACGGTGCCGTCAGGCGCCTCGTCCTCGATCGCGACCGACAGCATGCCGTCGCCTGAGGTGCTGGAGACGTAGAGCCGGGCGTTGATCGGGCCCTGGAGCGTGACCGCCTTGGTGACCGGGGCGGTGCTGAACACGACGCCGGTCTTGTCGTTCCAGGCGTTGTTGGTGTTGCAAGGGTTGTCGAGCTTGAGCTCGCTCATCACGCCGGCCGTCCACTGGTCGGTCGAGCGGGTGCAGAGGCCCGAGACCGGGATCGGGTAGACCGACGAGCTTCCGCTGGTCGCCGTACCGGTGGTCAGGGTGCCGTCCGCGCCGGCCGTCTGCGAGGTGCCGGACAGCTTGTAGACGCCTGCGTGCCGGTCGCCCATCCAGCTGCCGGCCGACTTCCAGGCGCCGGTGCCCTGCTCGTAGTAGGTGATCGGCGGCACGTCAGCGTCCAGGCCGGGGTCGGCCAGGCCCTTCACGTAGTGGTCGAACCAGCGCAGCTTGAGCTCGTCGAGGGTGCCGAGTCCGGCCTTGCCCACGTCTCCGCCGCCCGAGGCCTGGAGGTGGTTCCACGGCCCGATGATCATCTTGGTCGGGACACCGCGCTTCTGCAGGTTCTCGAAGAGCAGCGGGGTGCCCCGCTGGAACAGGTCGTACTCGCCGCTCACGAAGAACGTGGGCACGTTGACCTTGCTGACCACGTTGATCGGGGAGCGCTGGGTGTAGAACGGCCCGTCGTACGCCGGCTCCTGGCCCGCGAAGGCCTTCAGGACCAGCGGCACGGTGAAGGTGCCGGCGCTGGCCAGGTGGTCGGCCAGGGTCATCAGCGGGCTCGGGTCAGACGGAGGGGACATCGGCGGGATCAGGCCGGTGACGGTGACCAGGCCGAGCCACAGCGGCATGAAGCCGACGTCGAGCTGACCGCCCGAGGCGACGACGTCGCGGTAGACGTCCGCGCCCGGAACCTGCGGGAAGATCGCCTTGAGGCCGTCCGGGTGACCTGCGGCGGCGAAGATCTGGGCGATGCCCATGTAGGACGGGCCGTCCATCGCGGTCAGGCCGTTGCTCCACGACTGCTCGTGGGCCCACTGCATGACCTCGCTGAAGTCCTTGTCCTCTCGAGCGCAGAACGTGCACCACTGGCCGGCCGAGGTGCCGGTCCCGCGGGCGTCGACGGTGAGCTGGGCGTAGCCGCGCTCGACCAGGAACTTGGGGTCGCCGCCGGCCAGGCCGCCGGCGTACTGCTGGACGCCCTTGTTGTACGCCGTGATCGTGGCGATCACCGGGAACTTCTTGTCGATCGCCTTGCCGTTTGCGTCGGCCGGGAGGATCAGGTCGCCGCGGAGCACCACGCCGTCGTCCATCGGGATCGGCAGGTCGCTCAAGGTGACGGTGTTCGCGTACTGCGCGGCCCGCGGCGCCCAAGCAGCCGTCTTCGCCGAGGAGGCCGTCTTCGAGCCCTTGGTCGCCGAGGCGGCGCCGCCCGCGTGCTTGGTGCCGCTGGACCGTGGCGTGGCCTTCTTCTCGGTGCCGGACGCCTCGTGCCGGGCGGCGGACCGCGGGGACGAGCCCTGGGCGTCGCTGGAGTGGTGCGCCGCGGCGAAGGCGGCGAAGGTTCCGGCGGTCAGGGTGAGCGTGGCGACCGAAGCGGCGGTCAGCCGGGTGAGCTTGCGCATGCGAGTGATTCCTCCCGGTGTGTCGGGAGATCAACGAGACCTCGCGACGCAAAGTTACGGAACCGTAGCAATTGCGGGACCTTCGGCTTCCGGGCGCCCATCCCTTGGTTGGGGGTGCCGTCAGACATGCGAATGTCGCTGCTGGGGCGAGGGGACGTCACACCCGCCCCGTGCGTGACATTCGCATGTTGGTGCGCACACGGGAAGGCGGTGGGAACGGCAAGGGCCGTGCCCGTCGGTGACGGACACGGCCCTGGTGCTCGGCCTGACGCAGGGCGTCAGATGTCGAAGAGCGACCCACCCTCGGGGATGTTGGTGCCGGTCTTCGGGGTGTGAGCCTCGCCGGAGCTGGCCGGCGGGGCCGGCTTCTCCTCGGCCTTCTCCGCAGGCACAGCCTCGGTCTCAGCCTCAGGCTCGGTCTCAGGCTCAGCCTCGGTCTCTGCCTCGGGTTCCGGGGTTTCGACAGGCTCAACCGCCGGGGCTGCCGCCTCGGGCTCTGCGGCCTTCTCCTCGGCCTTCGGTGCCTCGGCCTTGGCCTCGGCGACGATGTCGAAGAGTGAGCCGCCTCCGCCCAGGTCGGCCTTGGGCGCCTCAGCCTTGGGCGCCTCAGCCTTGGGCGCCTCGGTCTTGGGTGCTTCGGTCTTGGGAGCCTCGGCGTTGGGTGCTTCGGCCTTCGGGGCTTCAGCCGGCGCCGCGATGTCGAACAAGGAACCGGTCGACTCGGCAGGCTTCGCGGGTGCTGCGGCAGGTGCCTCCGCGGGCGCCTCGGCCTTGGCTTCGGCGGGCTTCGCCGGCTCGGGGGCCGGGGTGTCGAAGAGCGAGCCGCTGGAGGCGGCGGGCTTCGCGGCCTCCGGAGCCGGGGTGTCGAACAGCGAGCCACCCGAGGCAGCCGGCTTGGCCGGTGCCGCAGCGGGCTCGGCGGGCGCAGCAGGCGCTGCGTCGAAGAGCGAGCCACCCGAGGCAGCCGGCTTCGCGGCCTCGGCGGGAGCCTCAGCCGGAGCAGCGGCGGCAGCCGCCGGAGCAGCAGCCTTGGCCTTGGGCTCGGAGGACTTCTCCTTCTTGCCCTCGCCCTTCACCGACGCCAGCAGCAGCTGGGCGACGTCGAGGACCTCGACCTGCTCGCCGGCGCGGCCGGCGTCCTGCTCGCTGGTCAGGCCGTCCTCGAGCATCGTGCGGCAGAACGGGCAGCCGACGGCGATCTGGTCGGCACCGGTGGCGACGGCCTCGACGGTGCGGTTCACGTTGATCCGCTCGCCGATCGTCTCCTCCATCCACATCCGGGCGCCACCGGCACCACAGCAGAAGGACCGCTCGGAGTTGCGCGGCATCTCGGTGAGCTCGGAGCCCGGGATCACCTCGAGCAGCTCACGCGGCGGCGAGTACACCTGGTTGTGGCGGCCCAGGAAGCACGGGTCGTGGTAGGTGATCTTGCGGGTCGGGCCAGGAGCCGCGACCGGGGTGAGCTTCTTCTCGCGCACCAGCCGGTTCAGCAGCTGGGTGTGGTGAACGACCTCGAGCTCGATGCCGAACTCCTTGTACTCGTTCTTGAGCGTGTTGAAGCAGTGCGCACAGGTGGAGACGACCTTCTTGACCTTGTGCTCGTTGAAGGTCTCGATGTTCTGCTGCGCCAACGCCTGGAAGACGAACTCGTTGCCGGCGCGTCGGGCGGAGTCACCGGTGCAGGTCTCGCCGTTGCCCAGGACGGCGAACGAGACGCCGGCCATGTCGAGCAGCTCGGCGACCGCGCGGGTCACCTTCTTGGCGCGGTCCTCGTACGCACCCGCGCAGCCGACCCAGAACAGCCAGTCCACCTCGGTCAGGTCCTGGACGTCCTCGCCGACGACCTTGACCGGGAAGTCCAGTCCCTGCGCCCACTCCATGCGGGCGTTGGGGTTCATGTTCCAGGGGTTGCCCTT
>JBJMIP010000184.1:0-8521 GCA_045806825.1 Marmoricola sp. | reverse complement strand
GCAACGGGTGGCAGATGATCCCGTCGGCGACCGAGCCGGCCACCTCGACCATCCTCGGGCCGACCGCGGCCACCCAGATCCGCGGGCTGGGCACCTCCAGCGGACCGGGTGAGAACAGCGGGGGCATCAGCGTGTGCTGGTAGTGCTCGCCGACGTGGGCGAGCGGCTCGCCGGTCTGCCAGCTCGTGAAGATCGCCCGCAGCGCCTCGACGTAGTCGCGCATCCGTCCCGCCGGGTCGGACCAAGGCATCGCGTAGCGCCGGGTGATGTGCGGCTTGATCTGCGAGCCCAGACCGAGCACGAACCGGCCGCCGGTCAGCCGCTGGACGTCGTACGCCGAGTACGCCAGCTCCATCGGGGTGCGGGCGAACGCGACCGCGATCGAGGTTCCCAGCTCGATGCGCTCGGTCGTGGTGCTGGCCAGGGTCAGCGCGACGAACGGGTCGTGGGCGGCCTCGGCCACGAAGAGGCCGCGCACGTGCCCGCGGCGCTCGGCCTCCCGGGCCACCGCGGCGATCTTCTCCGGAGGCCCGTGGAAGGCGATGTCCGGGGTCGGCTCGTCCATGACCGAACGCTAGTGGGTGCGCGCTGCGGGTGACGCAGAGAGGAACAGGTTCTAAATAGGGACCCAGAAATCAGACATTTTTCTCAGATTGCCCGTAACCCAGGTCACACCGCGCTCGTTGATCGCGGTACTTCACCACCGGGAGTGTGGTGAAACTTTTCTGGGAGGCAAGACATGTTGGTCATCGCTCTGGTGCTGGTCCTGATCGCGGTTGGTTGCGCGGTCCTGGTCACCGAGGCCTCCCGCAGCCTGGTCCCGGTCGTCGGCCCCAACTCCGTGATCCTGACCCACGCCAAGACCCCGACCGAGGCCACCGGCCCGGTCGTCCCGACCCAGCGCACCGCGACCGAGTCCGCCCGCGCGGCAGCGACGTACGGCTTCATCGCCGAGCTGCCGACCGAGAGCACCGGCGCCGTACGGGTCAACCTCTAGACGCACCCAGATAGGAAGCCCGGACCGCGTGGGGCGGTCCGGGCTTCACCTTTTCCGGGGGCAGGTCATCGCCCGTCGAAGCGCTTCGCCGGCGCGAACATCAGCGCGACGATCGCGACCATCAACAGCACGCCTGCGGCGGCGACCACCTTCACGACGGCCGGAACGTCGATGAAGAAGGCGGGCAACGCGGTCAGCGTGATCACGATCAGGCTGGCGGCGGTGAGGCGGGCCGCGGGACGGCTGCCCCGGCGCCAGGCCACGACGCCCGCCACGGTGGCCACCACGGCCAGGAGCGTGCAGATCAGCGCGATCGCGAACGGCGGGCCGTCGCCGTTGTCGACCGGGACGAAGACGGTCGGGATGTTCGCGACGCCGTAGAACACTGCCAGGCCGAGGCCGATCTTGTTCTTGGTCGTCCAGCCTGTGCTCGGCTCGGCTGCGGTGGTGGCGGTCAGGTCGGTCATGGTCTGCTCCTCGAGGTGGGGTGCGGGTTCGTGCCTCCACCTTCGAGCCCGACGACACCCGAGCACATCAGCGCCCGTTCCCCATTCTGGGCCGCAGAACTCCCGGTTGGAATAGGTGCACGATCCCGGGTCAACCACGCCCGGTTGCCCCACCATGGAGCCATGGACCGGATCCGCGTCGTGCTCGCCGACGACCACCCCGTCGTGCTCGGCGGTCTGCGCGCGCTGCTGGAGTCCTTGGGCGGCTACGAGGTGGTGGCGGAGGCGACCGACGGCGAGGCCGCGGTCGCCGCGGTCGCCGAGCACGGACCGGACGTGGTGCTCATGGACATCCGGATGCCCGGCGTCGACGGCCTCGAGGCGACCGCCCGGATCCAGGAGCGGTTCGCCGGCACGGCGGTCCTGATGCTGACCATGTTCGACGACGACGACACCGTCTTCGCCGCGATGCGGGCAGGTGCCCAGGGATACCTGCTCAAGGGTGCCGACCAGACCGAGATCGACCGCGCCATCCGTGCCGTCGTCGCCGGCGAGGCCATCTTCAGCCCCGGGGTGGCCCAGCGCGTCCTCGGCTACTTCGCGGCCCCTCCTCCGGTCGCCGACCCGTTCCCCGAGCTGACCGCCCGTGAGCGCGACGTCCTCGACCTGGTGGCTGCCGGTCACCGGAACCAGGCGATCGCCGAACGACTCTTCCTGTCGCCCAAGACCGTGGCCAACCACATCTCCTCCATCTTCGTGAAGCTGGCGGTCGCCGACCGGTCCGCTGCGATCGTGCGCGCCCGTCAGGGCGGGCTCGGCGGGTCGTGAACGCGGACCTGACCTGCGCCGCGGCGTTCGGCGCGGTCGCCGCGGTCTCGGGGTGGTTCCTGGCGCACCACCGGCCGACTCGACTGTCTGCGGCCCTGCTGCTCGCGGGAGGATGCTCGGTCCTGCTCGGGGTCGCCGCCTCGATCTCCGAGCTGGACGGCGCCGGACCGGTGCTCTTCCGGCTGGCGGGGATCGGCCTGCTGCCGCTGGCCTTCATCACCTACCCGGTCACGCGGTGGCGGGACCCGTTGTCCTTCGTCCTGCTCACCTCGATCGTGGGCGCGGGACTGATCTGCGTGGTCTGGCCGGACGCGTTCCAAGCCCTCGGCTACGTGACGGGCACCGGCCTGGTGGTGCACGTCTGGTGGGCCTACGAGCGGGGCGGCGCGCCCGAGCGCCGAGCCCTCGCGTGGTCGAGCCTGGCCTGGGGCGCCGCCGGCGTCACCACGATGTTCGTGGCGCTCCTGACCGACTCCTCCAAGGGCGCCAGCCTCAGCGTCGGGGCCGTCGGGATCGCGACCGCGATGATCGGCCCACCGGCGATGGTCGTGGGCGCACTGCGCCCCGAGCTCGTCGACGTGCGCGGCCTGATCACTCGTGCCGTCGTGGCCGGCACCGCCCTCGCGGTCCTGGTGGCCGTCGCGGACGCGATCACCGCCACGATCGAGGCCGTGCGGGGTCGCCCCCTGGAGAGCACCCCGACGATCGTGCTGTGCGCAGTGCTCGCGTTCGGGATCCAACCGTTGCAGGTCGTGCTGCGCGGCGTCGTCGACGCCCTCCTGTTCGGCGACCGCCCGGACCCGCTGGCGGCGGCGACCGTGCTGGCCGACCGGATCGGCGACGACCCGACCCGCGCGCTCGACGCGATCCGCGAAGCGCTGGTGCTCCCCTATGCCTGCCTGCGGATCGGGGACCGCGTTCTCGCCTCGTCCGGCTCGGAGGTGACCCACACCCGGTCCCTGCCGTTGCGCCTGGGCGAGGACGAGCTGGGCGCCTTCGTGGTCGGCCTGCGCGCCGGGGACCTCGGCTTGACCGCGGCCGACGCGGACGTGCTGCGGATCGTCGCACCGCTGCTCGCCCAGACCCTGCGGGCCCAGGCGATGACGCGCGACCTGCAGCTGTCCCGGGAGGCCGTGGTCTCCGCGGTCGAGGAGGAGCGTCGTCGGCTGCGCCGAGACCTGCACGACGGCCTCGGGCCGACCTTGAGCGGCGTTGCCTTCGCGACCGACGCCGCCCGCAACCAGGTCCGTTCCGACCCGGGCCGGGCCGAAGAGCTGCTCTCGTCGTTGCGGGCCGACACCGCCCAGGCGATCACCGAGATCCGTCGCCTCGTCGAGGGCCTCCGCCCTCCGGCTCTGGACCAGGTCGGTCTGCTCGGCTCGGTGCGCCAGTACGCCGCGTCGCTGCACTCCGCTGACGGGTCGCGGCTCCTGGTCGACGTGCTGACCGCGAGCGAGCTCCCGACGCTGTCCGCAGCCACCGAGGTCGCGGCGTACCGGATCCTCGTCGAGGCGCTCACGAACACGGCCCGGCACGCCGGCGCCCAGCACGCCGAGGTCTCGATCGAGGTCCGGGACGGGCGCCTGCTGCTGAGCGTCAAGGACGACGGCAGCGCCGGCACCCGCTGGCAGCCCGGGGTCGGCATCACCTCGATGCGGGAACGGGCCCAGCAGCTCGGCGGAACCCTGCGGGTCGCACCGTCACCGACCGGCGGCCTGGTCGAGGCCTCGATCCCCCTCGGGAGCGACGGCTAGCGACGCGCCCTGCGCTTGCCGGCGACCGGCACGTGCGCCTCGATGAAGGCCGCGACCTCGGCCGCGATCGGCGCCGGGTCCTGCAGGACGACCCAGTGGCCACCGTCGATCTCGTGCACGGTCAGGTCGTCGACGTACGGCACCGGGGCGCCGGATGCGACCTGCGGCGAGGAGAACTTGTCCCCGGTCGGGACCAGCACCAGCGTCGGCACCCGGGTGCGTCGCGGCTCGGTGCGGAACAGCTGCCGCAGCGCGTTCGCCCGGTAGAGGTTCACGCCGTTGCTGGTCTCGGCCAGGCCGCGGTGCGGGTCGTAGCCGCCGACCTTCTCGGCACCGCGCTGGATCACCCCCGCGCGCGCGGCGAGCTCGGGCAGCAGCGGGACCTGGAAGGCGAGCATGTAGGTGGAGGCGACCAGCTGGCGGGCAGTGGCTCCGAAGTGACCGCGCCCCCGCATCCAGCGGGAGGCGTAGGCGAGTGACGGGCCCGAGATCGAGGTGAAGCTCGCGAACCGCGGCGCGAGGCGCTCGTCGGAGACCGCGTCCCAGGACTGCAGCGAGCCCCAGTCGTGGGCAAGCAGGTGCACAGGCAGGTCCGGGCTGACGGCGTCGAGGACTGCGATCAGGTCCGCGGTGAGGTGTTCCTGGCGGTAGGCCCGGCGTCCGCGCGGCTTGTCCGACTCCCCCGCCCCACGGACGTCGTAGGCGACCACGCGGTAGCGGTCGCCGAGCTCGGCCGTGACACCGTCCCAGACGTGGTGGTTGTCCGGGAAGCCGTGCACGGCCACCACGGTCGGTCCGTCGGGGTTGCCCGACTCGTGCACGGCGATCCTGGTGCCGTCGGCGGACGTGACGAGACGAGAAGTCATGCGCCCACCGTTACCGGTTATTGAACTATTGTCAATAGCGCGGATCACGCCCAGTTGAGCGCGTCGTCGACCTCCATCCGCTGCCAGAACTCCACGGTCGGCGCGGTGGTGACACCGGCGTTGGCCATGATCTGCGGGATCTCCGGGGTCGAGTCGAAGAAGGCCTGGAACGACTCCTCGTCGTCCCACTCGTCGACGACCATGATCTCCGAGCCGTTGGTGAAGAACCGGTGCTTGTGGGCACCCATCCCGACCGCCTTCTCGACGACCTCCTTGAACACCTGGGAGTCGGTCGCCTCGACACCCTTGGGGTCTCCTGCCACGCGCAGGACCATCAGCACGCTCATCCCTGCTCCTCTGCTCACGCCGCGAGGTCGCGACGTTCCAGTCGACACCCGGTGCGAGGTCAGGACCATGGCCCAGACGGGCGAGCCCGAACAGGTCAGCGGCGACCGGTCTTGAACATCCCGCGGACGATCTCGCGCGCCGCGGTGCGCATCACCTGGCGGAAGGCGGTCGAGCCGACGACCTCCTCGACCACGGACTTCTCCCTGCGGGTCGACCTCCGAGGCGCAGGGACCTTCTGCTCAGGCGGGGCAGACGGTTGCCCCGAGGGTGGGCCGGGCGCCTCGGCCTTCGCCTTCGCGGCGCCGGCCTCGAGCTTGGCGGCCAGGATCTCCCGCGCCGACTCGCGGTCCACCGCGGTCGCGTACCGCGGGTACAGGGCCGAGGACTCGACCGTCTTCTGCATCGCCGCCGCATCGGCAGCGCCCATCAGCGATTCGGGGGCGCGCAAACGGGTCCAGGCGACCGGGGTCGGAGCGCCCTTCTCGTTCATCACGGTCACCACCGCCTCGCCGATGCCGAGCGTGGTGATGACCTCGCCGAGATCGGCGTACCCGCTGGTGGGGTAGGTGTTCACGGTCGCCTTCAGTGCCTTGGCGTCGTTCGGAGTGTGTGCGCGCAACTGGTGCTGGATGCGGGAGCCGAGCTGTGCCAGCACCTCGTCCGGTACGTCGGTGGGCGACTGGGTCACGAAGAAGACGCCGACCCCCTTGGACCGGATCAGCCGGACGGTCTGCGCGATCGACTCCAGGAACGCCGGCGAGGCGTCCTTGAACAGCAGGTGCGCCTCGTCGAAGAAGAACACCAGCTTGGGGACGTCGACGTCGCCGACCTCGGGCAGGTCGTGGAACAGGTCGGCGAGCAGCCACATCAGGAAGGTCGAGAAGATCGCCGGTCGGTCCACCAGGTTGGGCAGCTCGACGAGCGAGATCAGGCCCTTGCCGGACGGCGTCGTCCGCAGGAAGTCGCCGGTCTCGAACTCGGGTTCGCCGAAGAACGCGTCCGCGCCCTGGTCGGAGAACGCGATCAGCTCGCGCAGGATCACCCCGGCCGTGGCAGAGGACAGGCCGCCGAGATCCTTGAGGTCGGCCTTGCCGTCGTCGGAGACCAGGTGCTTGATCACCTCGCGCAGGTCGGCGAGGTCGAGCAGCGGCAGGCCGGCGGAGTCGGCGTAGTGGAAGATCAGGCCGAGGGAGGACTCCTGGGTCTCGTTGAGCCCGAGCACCTTCGCGAGCAGGGTGGGCCCGAACGCCGTCATCGTCACCCGCAGCGGGATCCCGGTGCCCTCACCGCCGATCGCGTAGAACTCGACCGGGAACGCGGTTGCCGTCCAGGTCTGCCCGACCGAGGTGCAACGGGCGGTGAGCTTGTCGTTCTGCACACCGAAGGCGGACAACCCGGAGAGGTCGCCCTTGATGTCGGCGGCGAAGACCGGGACGCCGGCGGCGCTGAGCTGCTCGGCCATCAGCTGCAGGGTCTTCGTCTTGCCCGTTCCGGTCGCCCCGGCGACCAGCCCGTGCCGGTTGATCATCGCGAGCGGGATGCGCACGTGCACGTCGGAGAGCTGGTCCGCGCTGAGCATCAGGGCACCGAGCTCCAGGGCCGGGCCCTCGAACTGGTAGCCCGCGGCCACCGTTGCGGAGAGGTCGCCTGCACTGCCTGCGGAGGTGCTCTCGTCAGCCATGGGAGGAGCGTAACCACCCACTTTCCCCGGCGGACCGACGTGATCCTGCCCGCGCTCAGCGACAAGTTCTCGCCCACTCGGCTTCGAGCAAGCTCGAGCACTCGATAACCTCGGCTTGTGATCTTCAAGCGCATCGGGGACGGGCGCCCGTACCCGGCCCACGATCTCGGGCCCCGGGACTGGGCTGCGCTGCCCCCACGCCCGGTGCGCCTCGACGAGCTGGTGACCACCAAGGACACCCTCCAGCTCGCGGCCCTGCTCGACGAGGACTCCACCTTCTTCGGCGATCTCTTCGCCCACGTCGTGCAGTGGCGCGACGACCTGTACCTCGAGGACGGTCTGCACCGAGCCCTGCGCGCGGCACTGCAGCAGCGGCACGTCGTCCACGCCCGCGTCTACGAGGTGCGCGAGTGAACGCGAAGCTCACCGCGCCGCTGAGCCTCGCCGCGGCCGCACTGGCCGTGCTGGTGATGGCCCTGTGGGGCATCAACGCGCTCACCGCTCCGTTCAAGAACGACAGCACGACCACCACCAGCACGGACTGCTCCAAGCCCTCGCACCACACAATCAAGCGGGCCGACGTCACCGTGAGCGTCTACAACGCCGGCAAGCGGCAGGGTCGCGCGGGCGTGGCGCTCGACCAGCTCGAGACCGCCGGTTTCAATCCGGGGGCTGTCGGCAATGCGCCGAAGGGCTTCCAGGTCCAGGTCGCGGTGGTCCGCACGACGAAGACGGTGCACCCGGACGCGACCCTGGTCGCCCGGGCCTTCGGTCCGCACGTCCCGGTGGTCGTCACCTCCGTGGACCTCGGTCCCGGCGTCGACGTGATCATCGGGGACAAGTTCCTCAAGCTGAACGCGAAGGCCCCGCGCCTGGTGCGGGTCTCCAGCGCCACCTCCTGCTGACCGAGGCTCAGCCCCACTTGAGGTGCTGGCTGAGGTCGCCCATCAGGTCCACGAACAACGTGCGGGTGGCGAACCACCACTCACCGTCGACGACGTGGAACGTGTCGTGGTAGCGGCCGGCGATGATCGGCTGCAGTGGCAGCACCGGCGTCGCCTGGACGACGCAGTAGTACGACCGGCAGGTCGCGGTGCCGGCCGCGTCGTCCACCTCGATGATCGGGTTCGTGGTGATGTGCTTGGTCTTCGGGGTGCCGTCGTCCTCGTAGAGCCGGGTCGACATCCCGTACATCTTCCGCGCGCCCTCCCGGCCGTGGAACTGGGTCTCCGGGGGGCCGTTCTCCTGCCCGAAGATGGTCGCGTGGGTGAACAGCTCGGCGACGCCGTCGAGGTCACCGAGGTCGATCCGCTCGGCGTAGGTGTAGAGCAGGTTCTCGATCCGGCGGGCGCTGTCCATGGCGGCACTCTAGGGTTCGCGCGTGGACATCCGTGCAGACTTCGCCGCTTCGTCCCTGATCGCCGACGCACGGCGCAAGGAGGGCCTCGAGGACTTCGGGCCGGGTGAATTCACCGCCGCCCTCGAGGTGCTGACCGCCGACTACCCCGGTGCCGACCTCAGCGAGCTGGGCGCGCACATCGTCCGCAGCGGCCTGGTGCACAGCCTGCGGATGCGGCTGCGCTCGACCGAGCTGCGACGTC
>JBJMIP010000183.1:0-3260 GCA_045806825.1 Marmoricola sp. | reverse complement strand
GGTGGCGCAGGCGCTCACCTGGACCCGGCGCCGCCGTGCGTACGCCGACCTCGACGACTTCAACCGGATGATCGCGACCTGCGAGACCCTTGCCCACCTCGACGTGCTGGTCGCCCGGAGTCAGGCGAGCGAGGTTCCCCGGCCGGACGGGTCGGTGTTCGCGCTCTGCTGACGCGGACCTGAACTGCTGAAGCCGCAGGTCAGAGTTCTCTGACCTGCGGCTTCGGTGGTGGCCAGGGGCGGGGTCGAACCGCCGACCTTCCGATTTTCAGTCGGACGCTCGTACCAACTGAGCTACCTGGCCAACGAGCGAGAAGCATACCGGGATCGTCCGGAGCCGCCGAATCGGCGTCCAGGTTCTCCGAGTCCGCACGTTCTCCCTTTCGCCGGTGTCATTTGCGTAGTGCTGCACTGCGTACTGCTGCAGATCCGAATCTCTTGTCGCGATGGGCCTGGGAGGAAGACATTTCACTCGGTTCGTGTGATCTCGGGAGTCCATCCTTCCCTCGGTCCGGCGGGCCGCTGTTTGTCCCATTCAAGTGGCCCCGATCGGGCCCGGACACAAGGAGTGCCGAGTGAGAAGACTCGTCGCTGGGGGCGCGGTAGCCGCCCTCATCACCGCCGCAGTGGTCGCGATCGTGCCTACCGGCGCGAACGCCTCCACCGCTCGAACCGACAAGCCGAGCCCGAGCGCTCGGGCCAAGGCAGCCCACACCGCCGCCGAACTGGTCGCCAGCAAGGACCCGTCCCTGCACATCGGCAAGGGCGACAAGCTCGTCGCGCAGCCGACGATCTCCTCGCGTGCCGGCCTGCAGTACGTGCCGTACCGCCGCAGCTTCCACGGGATGCCGGTGTTCGGCGGCGACGCCGTCGTCGTCACCAATTCCCAGGGCCAGGTGCTCGCCACCTCGGTGGCGCAGAAGTACCGCACCGACAAGGTCTCCTCGAAGCCGACGGTGACCGCGGCTCGCGCTGCGAGTGTCGCCAAGCGCACCGTCGCACGTCAGGCACGCAACGCCACCCCGGCGCTGGTCGTCTACGCACTCGGTACGCCGCGGCTCGCCTGGAAGGTGCAGGTCGCCGGCATCAACAGCTCGGGTGAGCACTCGGCCGTCGACGCCTACGTCGACGCGCGGACCGGCGCGTTGATCAGCAAGCGGGAGAAGGTCGCCTACGGCACCGGCACCGGCAACTGGAACGGGCCGAGCCCGTTGAGCCTGTCGACGACGCTGTCCGGGTCGACGTACTCGATGAAGCACCCGAGCATCACCAACTTCTCCTGCCAGAACATGAGCTTCGTGACCCTGACCGGGTCCGACGACGCGTGGGGCAACGGAGTCGGCACGAACGTCGAGACCGGCTGCGTGGACGCCTACTACGGGATCCAGCAGGAGAACTCGATGCTTTCGAGCTGGCTCGGTCGCAACAGCTTCGACGGCGTCGGCGGCGCCTGGCCGATCCGGGTCGGGCTCAACGACGAGAACGCCTTCTACTGCGACGGCAGCTTCGGTTGCCCGTCCGGCGGGATGCAGGTGCAGATCGGCCACAACACCGCCGGTGAGTGGATCGGCAGCCTGGACGTGCTCGGCCACGAGATGGGCCACGGCATCGACGACCACACCCCCGGTGGGATCTCCGGCTCCGGCACGCAGGAGTTCATCGGCGACGTGTTCGGTGCCTCCACCGAGGCCTTCGCCAACGAGCCGGCGGGTTACGACACCCCCGACTACACGGTCGGCGAGGAGGTCAACCTGGTGGGCAGCGGCCCGATCCGGGTGATGTACGACCCGTCGCAGGTCGGTGACCCGAACTGCTACAGCAGCTCGATCCCGAACGCCGAGGTGCACGCGGCGGCCGGTCCGGGTGACCACTTCTTCTACCTGCTCGCCGAGGGCTCCGCCCCCGGTGGCGGCAAGCCTGCCAGCCCGACCTGCAACGGGTCGTCGCTGACCGGCATCGGCATCCAGAAGGCCACCCAGATCATGTACAACGCGATGCTGATGAAGACCTCGGCCGCGTCGTACCTGAAGTACCGGACCTGGACGCTGACGGCTGCGAAGAACCTGTACCCCGGCAGCTGCGCCGAGTTCAACGCGGTCAAGGCAGCGTGGACGGCAGTCAGCGTTCCGGCGCAGACCGGTGACCCGACCTGCACCACCGGCGGCAACACCGTCACGGTCACCAACCCGGGCAGCCGTACGGGCACCGTGGGCACGGCCACCAGCCTGCAGCTCACCGCGTCCGACTCCCAGGCAGGCCAGACGCTGACCTGGTCGGCCACCGGGCTGCCGGCCGGCCTGTCGATCAACGCCTCGACCGGTCTGATCTCGGGTACGCCGACCACGGCGGCGACGTACAACGTGACCGCGACCGCGAAGGACACCACCAACGCCCAGGGCTCGACCAGCTTCACCTGGACGATCGGCGGGACCGGGGGAGGTGGCGGCAGCCAGCTGCTGCTCAACCCGGGCTTCGAGTCCGGGGCGGTGAACTGGACCGGGACGGCCGGCCCGATCACCAACAACACCGGACGGCCGGCGCGGACCGGCAGCTGGAAGATGTGGCTCGGTGGCAACGGCACGACCGCGACCGAGAACGAGGCGCAGTCGGTGACGATCCCGGCGTCGGCCACCACGGCGACGTTGACCTTCTGGATCCGGATCGACACCTCGGAGACGACCAGCACCACGGCCTACGACACGGCCAAGGTGCAGATCGTCAACGGCAGTACGACCTCCACGCTGGCGACGTACTCCAACCTCAACAAGAACAGCACCTACGTGCAGAAGTCCTTCGACGTCTCGGCGTACAAGGGCAAGACCATCTCGGTGAAGTTCCTGATGAACGAGGACTCCAGCCTGCAGACGAGCTTCGTGGTCGACGACACCGCGTTGAACGTCAGCTAGTCGGGTTCCGCACGGGGCGGCCGTCACCTTCGGGTGGCGGCCGCCTCTTGTCATCCCGGGTGGCGGTGGCGTATAACTGGACACATGTCCAAACAGGTGTCTAGGTCTCGGCTGCGCTCGACCGGCGGGCCTCGGCTTCTCTCCATGACCGGGGGTCGCGTTGCCTAAGCCCGTCCACCCCGACCGTCGTCCGGCCGTTGTAACCGGTGCCTCCTCGGGCATCGGCGCGACCACCGCGCTGACCCTGGCTGCCGCCGGCTACCCGGTCGCGCTCGGCGCGCGCCGCGTCGAGAAGCTCGCCGAGCTCGTCGAGCAGATCAAGACCGAGGGCGGCGAGGCGGTCGCGCACCCGCT
>JBJMIP010000182.1:0-11147 GCA_045806825.1 Marmoricola sp. | reverse complement strand
GGGGTCTCGGGCGCCAGCGGCGGCACCGGGCGAGGCGCGCCGTCCGGGTCGATCGCCACGAAGACCAGGTACGCCGAGGCGACGTGCACGGGCGCGGTACCGGCCTGGTTCCACGGCTCGGTCTCGACGCGGACGCCGACCTCCATCGAGGTCCGACCGGCCCAGTTGACCTGCGCAGTGGCCCGCAGGATGTCACCGACCTTCACCGGCGCCAGGAACGCCATCTCGTCCATCGCCGCGGTCACCGCCGGCCCGCCGCTGTGCCGTCCGGCGGCGGCCCCCGCGGTCGAGTCGACCAGTCGCATCACCTCGCCGCCGTGCACGTTCCCGAGCAGGTTCACGTGGTTCTGCCCGGCCAGCAGGGTCAGGGTCACCCGTCCGTACGACGGCGGCAGCGGATCCATGCGGGTGAGCGTAGTCACGCGTGCGCCCCAGACGGTTCCGGCAACCTCCCCTGTAGGTTCGGGCGCATGCCGGACCGCCCTGAAGACTCGCCGGAGTACACCTGGCTCTACGGCCTGCGGGACGACGCCGGGCAAGCCTCCGAGAAGGCTTCTGGGAAGGCTTCCGAGCACGGTCCCGAGGAGACGCAGGTGCTCCCGCGTCGACCCGGCGGGCGCACCCGTCCGGCGAATCCCGCATCTCCCGCCCCGGGGCCCGGCGGTCCCGGCCGGATCCAACCCGAGCCCGGCGCCAAGCGGCCCAGGAGGCGGCGCTTCCCCTACGGCAAGCTGGTGCTGCTGCTCGTGCTCGCCTGGATCGCCTACCTGGTCGCGGTACCCGTGCTGGCCTGGAAGAAGGTCGACAAGGTCCAAGCCTTCCCGGCGGCGACCAACCGCCCGGCCGACCAGCCCGGGACGACGTACCTGCTCGTCGGGTCCGACAGCCGCAAGGGTCTGTCCAAGCTCCAGCAGCACCAGCTGGCCACCGGGTACGCCGCGGGCCAGAGAACCGACACGATCATGCTGCTGCACCTCGGGGCCGGGAAGCCGCTGCTGCTCTCGATCCCGCGGGACTCCCTGGTACCGATCCCCGGCTACGGCACCACCAAGATCAACGCCGCGTTCGCCTACGGCGGTGCCAAGCTGCTGATTCGCACGCTGGAGCAGGACACCGGCGTGAAGATCGACCACTACGTGGAGATCGGTTTCGGCGGGTTCGTCAACGCGGTCGACGCCGTCAACGGCATCACCATCTGCCCGAGCCGACGGATGGTCGACCCGTTGGCCGGCCTGAGGATCAACGCCGGGTGCCAGCACGCCGGCGGGATCAAGGCGCTCGCCTACGCGCGCTCCCGGCACAGCGACCCGGCCCTGGGCGACATCACCCGCGCGAAGCACCAGCGCGAGGTGGTCAGCGCTATCGGCGACCGGGTGAAGTCGCCGTGGAGCGTGCTCAACCCGTGGCGCTACTCCCGGCTGATCAACGCGGCCACCAGCTCGCTCAAGGTCAGCGACGGCACCAGCGTGATCGACATGGCGCGCTTCGCCCGGGGGATGACGCAGGTCAACGGCTCCAACGGGCTCACCTGCTCGATGCCGATCAGCGACCTCAAGGTGCACTGGGACCGAACCCGCGCCCTGGCGCTGATGCGGCTGATCAAGACCGACAAGACCGAGAACGTCCCGAAGACCCTCTGCTCACCGACAGGACTGATCAAGTGACCTACGACTTCGAGACGCTGGACGTCTCCGTCGACGCCGACGGCATCGCCACGCTGCTGCTCAACCGGCCGGACGCGTTGAACTCCTTCACGGTGACGATGGCGCGCGAGCTCGAGCAGTTCTTCCTCGACGCCGCCGACGACGACGACATCAAGGCGATCGTCGTCACCGGCGCGGGCCGGGCGTTCTGCGCCGGCATGGACCTCTCCGCCGAGGGCAACGTGTTCGGACTCGACGAGAACGCCGACCCCACCCCCGCCGACCTGCGCGACCGGCTCACCGAGGAGCCGTTCCACACCGGCGTCCGCGACACCGGCGGCAAGGTCACGCTGGCGATCCACGCCTGCCCCAAGCCGGTCATCGCCGCCATCAACGGCCCGGCCGTCGGCATCGGCGCGACGATGACGCTGGCGATGGACCTGCGGCTGGCCTCCACCAAGGCGCGTATCGGCTTCGTCTTCGGCAAGCTCGGCATCGTTCCCGAGGCGGCCTCGACCTGGTTCCTGCCGCGGATCGTCGGCATCTCCCAGGCCCTGGAGTGGATCTACTCCGCCGAGATCATGACCGGCGAGCAGGCCCTGGCGGGCCGGCTGGTGCGTTCGGTGCACGAGCCCGAGGAGCTGCTCGAGGCGGCGTACGGGCTGGCCCGGACCTTCGTCGTCGGGCGCTCGCCGGTCGCCCTCGCGCTGGCCAAGCAGATGCTCTACCGCAACTCGGCGGCCGACCACCCGATCGAGGCGCACCGCGCCGACAGCCTGGCGATGTGGCACTCCTCCATCGGTGACGGCAAGGAGGGCGTCGCCGCCTTCCTGGAGAAGCGCGACCCGGTGTTCACCGGCAGGGCCAGCCAGACTCCCGTCATCTACTGACCGCTCTCGCTGCCGGGGGGTGTCCGGCGTCACGCGGGTTCGGTGCCCGGGCGGACAGCGCTTTCGCGGGCCTCGGCCCACGCTGAGGTCATGACCGTTATCCGTGAAGGTGCTGATCACCGCGCAGGTCTCCGACCCGTCGAGGTCGGTGCCTGGACGATGGACTACCTCGGCCCGGGCTTCCGGGTCCAGCTGCGCGTGACCGCCCGTGGGCGGCACGGCCACATCTCCGGGTGGATGTCCCCCGCTCTCGCAGCACGGGTCTTCCTGGTGCCGGTCGGACAACGCGACGAGCACGTCGAGGCAGTGATCAGCGGGGCAGGTCACTTCGAGTTCGACGGCCTCGCGACCGGCGGCGGCTACCGCCTCGCGTTCCTCGCCGACACCTGCGAGCGGCCGATCCTGACGCCGCCGTTCTGGGTCTGATCAGAGCGTCCGGGAGAACAGGTCGTGCAGCTCCGCGAAGTGCCGTTCGGCGCCGGCCTCCTGGTACATGGAGGTGTCGGCCATCGTGTAGCCGTGCGGAGCGTCGGGGTAGATGACGTTGCTGTGCGCCAGGCCGGCAGCGCTCAGCGCGGCGCCGAGTGCCTCGACGGCCTCGGGCGGCATCGACCCGTCGCGGTCGGCGTGACCGAAGACGAACTCGGCGCGGGCCTGCGGCAGCCCGAGGTGCGGGCTGTCCTCGGCCGCGGTGACCAGCCGGCCGCCGTGGAAACCGCCGACGGCGGCGACCTGGTCACCGAGCAGCGTGGCGGCCCGGGTCGCCATCCGGGCGCCCAGGCAGTAGCCCGTGACGCCGATCGGGCCCGGTGCGACGCCGGGCAGGGCTCGCAGCGCCTCGGCGTACGCCGGGAGGTCGGCCGCGCCGTCGCGCGCACCGAGCCCCTCGAAGCGCGGACCGACCGTGTCGAAGAACGCCTCCCGCGCACCCGCCTCGCGCAGGTCCCCGGTCGGGGCGAGCTCAGCCACGGTGCCGGTGCGGAAGAACACGTTCGGCGCCAGCACGACGTAGCCCCAGGCGGCGATCCGGTCGACCATCGTCCGGATCTGCGGGCGCAGACCGATCGCGTCGACGAGGAACAGCACGCCCGGGTGGTCTGCCTCGTCGTCGGGCCGGCCCACGAATGCCTCGACCGCTGCGGTGCCGACCGAGATGTCGATGGTGGTCACCGGGCCAGGCTAGGTCGGCGCCCCCACGGGGTGTATCAGCAGGGTCGCCCGCACCTCTGTACCTGCGTGAGCCAGCACCCAGCCACCCAGAGGACGACCGAGTGGGCCAATGCCCTCGACGGCGTCCACCACCCGGACGAAAGCGCCGACGACGTGATCGACCTGACCTTGGTCATCAACGATCACGAGGCCGTGCGCACCGCGATGCTGCAGACCCCCAACGAGGTCGGTACCTGGTCGTTGGAGTACCTCGGGCCCGGCTTCCACGTCCAACTGCGGATCGCACGCCGTAACCGCCAGGCCCGGGTGGACGGGTGGATGTCTCCCGCCCGCCCGGTCAAGGTCTTCCTGACCTCGCTGCTGCACAAGCCGGAGGTCCTGGAGGCCGAAGTCAGCGAGACCGGCCGTTTCGAGTTCCCGATCGCGCCGAGCGGAGCGTGCCGGATGAGCTTCGTCACCGACGGACCGGGACGGCACCCGGCGACGCCGCCGTTCTGGATCTGACGGCCGCCGTGCGGAGAATTTCGGGCACCTGCGGGGATATGCCCGGGTTTGGACCTACGGCGGTCGTCACCCACCCCTGCCGCCACAACAGAAACAGTGGTCGTCCACGGTCAGCACGCACTAGATTTTGCGCTGGTTGTATCAACTGGCACCACAGGTGCCTCGTTGGGGGCGTGGTCATCATTTCCGAGGGATCGGGTACCGAGAAGAGCGCCGAGGGCGGCGCGCGCTGGAGCGCGTCCGCGGCCGCGTTCACCGCGTGGCGCGACGGCGACCGTGAAGCCCTCGACGAGCTGGTGCGACTCCTCTCCCCCACGTTGTGGCACGTCGTGCGCGCGACGGGTCTCGACCGCGCCAGCGCCGAGGACGTCGTGCAGAGCACCTGGCTCGCGCTGGTCGACAAGGCCGACTCGATCGCGAACCCGATGGCCGTCGCCGGCTGGCTGTGCACCACCGCCCGCCGCGACGCCTGGAAGATCAGCAAGAACCTGCGCCGCGAGCTGGCCACCGAGGACGACTCGCTCGGCTGGTCGCTGCCGAGCATGGAGGGTCCCGAGGCCGGCGTCGTGCTCCGCGAGGACCATGCCCGGTTGCGCACCTGCCTGACCCGGCTCAACGAGCGCTGCCAGGCGCTGCTGCGGATGCTCGCCGCAGGCCCGCGCCCGGACTACGCCGAGGTCTCCGACGCCCTCGACATGCCCGTGGGCAGCATCGGACCGACGCGTGCCCGTTGCCTCGACAAGCTCCGCGTCGAGCTGGTCAGCGAAGGAGCGCTCTGATGGCGGACGAACCGCTCACCCCCGAGGACGCGGCCGCGGACGCCGAGCTCCTCGACACGATCGCCGAGCTCTGGAACGTGCTCGACCCGCCCCCCGAGGACCTCTCCGAGGGCGTGCTGGCGCGCATCGAGACGAACGACCTCGACGCCGAGCTGCTCACCCTCGTCGAGTGGGACAAGGAGCTGTCCGGTGTCCGCTCGGTCACGATGCTGCGCGCTCCTGACGAGGTCGGCACCTGGTCCCTGGAGTACCTCGGGCCGGGCTTCCGGGTCCAGGTCCGGATCTCCCGCAGCGCCCGTCAGGCCCGCCTCGACGGGTGGGTCGTCCCGGCCCAGCCGATGACGGTGCACCTGACCTCGATGGGCAAGAACAGCACCAGCGACGAGACCCGGGTCAGCGACTCGGGCCGTTTCGAGTTCCCGGTCACCCCGACCGGTGCATGTCGTCTCACCTTCATCTCGGATCCCAGCGGCAGCCGTCCGCTGGTCACCCCTCCCTTCTGGATCTGAGGTTCCGTCATGGCCGCCAAGAAGAGCACCCCGAAGAAGTCCACCCACCGGCCGCCGAGCGAGACGGAGCAGCAGCGCGAGGCGAACAGGCGGATCGCTCGCAGGGAGGCGCGCGAGAAGGCCCGGATCGAGGCCTTCGAGAAGGCCTCGCCGCGCATCCTCAACACCGTCACCGCGCTGCAGGCCAACGGCAAGCAGCCCGGGCCGACGGCGTACGCCGGCACCCGGATCCTGGTGGCCCGCAGCGCGGTCACCCAGGAGCTGATCATCGAGCTCACCGAGGTCGCCAACTCGCTGGGCTGGAAGCTGGACGCCTCGGACGCGCTGACCGCACCGAAACGGGCGCACCGCGCGGCCCTGGGCGTCGCCCGGCTCGAGCTCTCCACCACGAGCGACGGACAGATCAAGAAGCCGGACGCGTGGGCCTTCCTGCAGGCCGTCCGTGCCGGCCGCAAGCGCGGTGCGAAGGTGAACGACGTCGGGCTCGACCACCTGATCGCGATCGGAGATGTCTCCGGCAACCCGTACACGATGGGCAATCCCTACACGATGGGCAACCCGTACACGATGGGGAACCCGTACACGATGGGGAACCCGTACACGATGGGGAACCCGTACACGATGGGGAACCCGTACACGATGGGCAACCCGTACACGATGGGCAACCCCTACACGATGGGCAACCCCTACACGATGGGGAACCCCTACACGATGGGCAACCCCTACAGCCCCGCCATTGCCAGCTACGGGATGCCAGGCTCCGGAGGGCGGCAGCCGGTCGCCTTCGTCGGACCGGAGCCTGCGCGCACGCCGAACGGCGCCTTCAAGGGACGACGACCCGTCGTCGCCACCCTGGACACCGGCTGCGGCCGGCACGCGTGGCTGGACAAGTTCGTCCGCACCAACGTGAAGCTCGACGGCAAGCCGATCGGGCACACCGACGCCCGAACCGACCCCGAGCTGCATCCCGACCTGGTCGGGCCTGCTGACGGCGGACTGGACGAGTACTCGGGGCACGGCACCTTCATCGCCGGTCTCATCCGGCAGGCCAACCCGGATGCCGACATCGTCGCCTGGCGGATCACCCCGTCCGAGGGACCGATCGCCGAGAGCGACCTGATCGACGCGCTCGCTGACATCGCCGAGCTCGCCCGTAGGCACCGTGACGGGGAGCGCGGTGGTCACCCGATCGACGTGCTCAGCCTGTCGTTGAGCTACTACCACGAGTCTCCGGACGACGTGGACTTCGACAGCACCGTCTACGGCCCGCTCCGGCTGCTCGGCGAGTGCGGTGTCGCGGTCGTCTGCTCGGTGGGCAACGACGCCACCACCAGGCCTGCCTACCCCGCCGCGTTCGCACCCTGGTCGAACGGCAAGGGCGTGGTCAAGCCCGAGAAGGACGTCATCCCGATCGTGTCCGTCGGGGCACTCAACCCGAACGGGTCCGACGCGATGTTCAGCAATGCCGGCCCGTGGGTACGCGCCTACGCCGCCGGAGCTTCGGTGATGAGCACCGTGCCGGCCATGGCTGGCGGGTACCAGCCCGCGGCAGCCACTGTGCTGGACGGTCGCATCCGCCAGTCTCCGGACATGGACGACTTCAGCAGCGGCTTCGCGCTGTGGAGCGGGACCTCGTTCGCGGCGCCGCTCTACGCGGCGTGGATCAGCGCCAAGCTGCCGACGATCAGCAAGACCAACGACAACCGCAAGGCGGCGCTCGCCCGGGTCTGGCCGGTCATCACCTTCGGGACCAAGATCAAGCCGTGAGGTCCCGTGGACGCTGAGTCCCTGCACGCACAAGCGGTCGAGGCCGGGAACACCGGCAAGTTCGCGCTCGCGCTCGAGCTGATCGACCGCGCCCGCGGGCTCACGGACGACGCGACGCTGCTCAGCCGGCTCGACATCACCTCGACCTTCGGCATGGCCGAGATGGGTGACTACAGCGGAGCGATCGCACTGTGCCAGGAGGTCCTCGAGCGGCCCGGTGCCACAGGCCTCGTCGCCGGCCTCGCCGAATCACAGCTGGGCATGCTGTACATGCGCAACGCGGAGCAGGACGCTGCCCTGGCGGCGCTGACGCGGGCCCTTGTCCCGCTTGCCAACGAGCTGCCGAAGCACAGCGGCGCAGTCCGGCTCAACCTCGGCAACATCTACCTGGATCGGCGCGACCCGGAAGCCGCCGCCGCGGAATTCGTGCTCGCGGCGCAGCTCTTCGACGAGGCCGGCGACCAGATGAGCCGGGCGAAGGCCATCTTCAACCACGGATACACCCAGCTCCTGCGCAACGACCTGGTCGCCGCGATCCGCGGGATGGACGAGGCCTACGAGACCCTCGCCGCGCTCTCGCCGGTCAACCGGGCGATCGGCGACCAGGACCGGGCCGAGGTGCTGCTCGCGTCGGGTCGGGCTCGCGAAGCCGCGGAAGCGCTCGAGAGCGCGGCGGCGGCTTACGGGTCGGAGAAGCTTCGTCGGTACCAGGCCGAGTGCGAGCTCATCCTGGCGCGAACCCTCGTCGCCGAGGAGCCGGCCCGCGCCAAGTCGATCGCCCAGCAGGCCGCTCGCCGGTTCGAGGCCGAGAACCGCGACGTCTGGGCTGCTCGCGCCCGCGCGATGGCAGTCATCGCCGACATCGAGGACGGCGCCAAGGCTCCCGCAACGCTTCGGCAGGCTGATGAGCTGGTGATCAAGCTGCGAACGTCCGGCCACCGCGAGGAGGCCGACCGTCTCGCCCTGCACGCGGCTCGTCTCTCGGTCCGCCGGGGTGACCTCGCCGACGCCGCGGCTCGGATCGCGAAGGTGCGCACCACCGAGAACTCACCGGTCACGACCCGGCTGCTCAGCCGCGAAGTGCGCGCCGAGCTGGCGGCCAGCCAGGGTCAGCAGAGCCGGGTGCGCAGCTACGCCGAGCAGGGTCTGTCCGCGCTGCACACCTGGCAGGCCACGTTCGGGAGCTTCGACCTGCAGTCCTCCTCGGTCGGCCACGGCCAGCACCTGGCCCGCCTCGGCCTGCGCGCCGCCATGGCTGAGGGGTCCCCCGAGGTGCTGTTCGAGTGGTCCGAGCGCGCTCGAGCCCTGGCCTCCCGCGTCACGGCACTCCGACCTCCTCCCGACCCGGTGCTCGCCGCCGACCTGACGTCGTTGAGGGTGACCGATCCGAAGGACGCCGCAGCGGTCCGTGCCTTGAAGGACCGGATCCGTTCGCACTCCTGGTTCGCCGCAGCCGGCACCGTGGGCGAGCCGGTCGGGCTCGACGCGCTGCGCTCCCGGCTGGCCGAGGACAACGCTGCCCTGGTCGCGCACATCGTGCTCGACGGCGAGCTGACGGCGCTCGCCATCACCACGGACGCGGCCGCGATCATCCCGCTCGGCCCCGCCGACCCCGTCCGGACGTTGCTCGACCGGATCGCCGCCGACCTCGACTTCGCCGCGCAGCACCGCAGCGGCGAGCTGGCAGCCCCGGTCAGAGCCTCCCTGCGCACGGACCTCTCCGCGCTCGCGGACATCCTGGTCCGCCCGCTGCTCGCGACGATCGGTTACCGCCGCCTGGTGCTGACGCCGTCGGCGCTCCTGTCCGGGACGCCCTGGACGTGCCTGCCGGGGCTGATCGGACGTCCGCTGACGATCCCGACCTCGGCGACCCGCTGGGTCGAGCAGACGGCCGTCAAGGCGGTGCCGCCGCGGATCGCGGGTTTCGTCGCCGGCCCACGTCTGGAGCGCGCCGAGGAGGAGATCCAACGCTCCGCGGCCACCTGGCCGACGGCCCAGGTCCTCTCCGGGGCCACCGCGGACTCCTCCCGGGTCGGCTGGCTGGCCTCGCAGGTCGACCTGTTCCACGTCGCCGGGCACGGGCTCCACCCCGGCGACCACCCGCTGTTCTCCGCGATCGAGCTCGCGGACGGACCGTGGTTCGGGCACGACGTCGACCTGCTCCCGCGGACGCCGCAGCTCGTCGTGCTCTCGGCCTGCGACCTCGGGCGGGCCACCGTGCTGCACGGCGAGGAGTCGGTCGGGATGACCGCCGCCTGGCTGCACGCCGGAGCCCGGACGGTGATCTCCTCCCCCGCGCTGCTCGCCGACGAGCTCGCCTGCGAGGTTTTCGCCTCGTGGCACCGGCTCGTGGCGGCCGGGACCGCGCCCGCCGACGCGCTCGCTCAGGTGTGTGCCTCGACCGACGAGGTGGTGCCGTTGCTCAGCTTCGGCGCCGGTTGGTGAGAGTCCCGGACACGACCTGCCAGACGCCGAAGAGGGCAGCAACGCCCGCCGCGGTCGAAAGCGCGGCATTGCCCGCCCTGGTCAGTCCCAGGAGATCCAGCACCGCGATCGCCAGCAGCACCGGTGCGATCACGAGGTTCGCCCACCCGAAGACCCTGAGCACCGTCGAACCGCGCAGGTGTGCCCGGAGGACCATCCCTGCGACGCCCGAAACCAGGACCGCCGTGCAGACCACGACGAGAGCCGGTTCCGGGGCGCCCCACGAGCCGGCCACGCGACCGGACCCCAGCAGGAGGACCGACGATGCCGCGGTCCAGAACAACAGGTCAGTGATGATCGCGGCGTGCGCGGACGGTGCCGGAACGGTCGTCATGGGAGGCCCCTCTCAGTTGATCTTGACAATGCCTAGATCATCGAACCTCCAACTTGTCACTGTCAAGTTTGACTAGGCTGGGTCCATGCCCGACCAGACGAAGCCCTACCACCACGGTTCGCTCCGAACCGATCTGATCGCTGCCGCCGTCCAAGAGGTCGAGGCCGTGGGCGCCGCCGGAGTCTCCCTCCGGGAGATCGCGCGCAGGGCCGGGGTCTCCCACGCCGCACCGACCCACCACTTCACGGACAAGACCGGGTTGTTCACCGCGATCGCGACCGAGGGGTTCCGTCTGTCGGCCGAGGCGATCTCGCCGGTGGCGTACGGCACCTACGGCTTCCTCGACGGCGGAGCGGCGTACGTGCTCTGGGCGCTCGAGCACCCGGGCTACTTCGAGGTGATGTACCGGCCCGGCCTGTACCGGTCGGACGACCCCGACCTGGTCGCGGCGAAGCAAACCGCCTTCGACGTCCTCGAGGGCAGTGCAGCAGACCTTGCCAGCCACTGGGGCATCGAGGACGTGCCGGGACTCGTCCTCGCCGGGTGGTCGCTGTGCCACGGACTGGCCACCTTGACCCTCGCGGGCAACCTCAACGGCCGAGTATCCCCCGCCCTCGCCGAGCTCAGCGGACAGCTGGAGCGCGGACTGGCAGCACTCGGTCGGGTCGTCGAGACCCGGCTGGCGACCCGGACCTAGATCTCGGCCTGGACGCCGGCCAGCAGCTGGCGCGCCATCACGATCCGCTGGACCTGGTTGGTGCCCTCGTAGATCTGGGTGATCTTGGCGTCGCGCATCATCCGCTCGACCGGGTAGTCGCGGGTGTAGCCGTAGCCACCGAGCACCTGCACCGCGTTGGTGGTGACCTCCATCGCGACGTCGGAGGCGAAGCACTTCGCCGCGGCACCGAAGAAGGTCAGGTCAGTGTCGCCGCGCTCGGAGCGACCGGCGGCGGCGTACGTCATCTGCCGGGCGGCCTCGACCTTCATGCCCATGTCGGCGAGCAGGAATTGCAGGCCCTGGAACTCCGAGATCGACTTCCCGAACTGGCGACGCTCCAGCGCGTACT
>JBJMIP010000181.1:0-8645 GCA_045806825.1 Marmoricola sp. | reverse complement strand
CTGCCGGAGTACCTCAAGGTGCGCGAGGGAGTCACCATGCTCGACTCCTGCATGCAGCCCGACCTGGTCACCGAGATCACCCTGCAGCCCGTACGCCGTTACGGCGTGGACGCGGCGATCTTCTTCTCCGACATCGTGCTGCCGCTCAAGGCGATCGGTGTCGACCTCGACATCGTGCCGGGCGTGGGGCCCGTGGTGGGCTCGCCGGTCCGCACGCTCGCTGACGTCGCGGCGATCCCGGACCTGACTCCCGAGCACGTCCCGTTCATCACCGAGTCGGTGCGGCTGCTCGTCGCCGAGCTCGGCGCCACGCCCCTGATCGGCTTCGCCGGCGCGCCGTTCACCGTCGCGTCGTACCTCGTCGAGGGGGGCCCGTCCAAGGAGCACGCCAAGACCAAGGCGCTGATGTTCGGCGCTCCCGAGGTCTGGGACGCCCTGATGCGCAAGATCGCCGGGATCTCCGCGGCGTACCTGCAGGTCCAGGTGGCCGCCGGGGCCAGCGCCGTCCAGCTCTTCGACTCCTGGGCCGGCGCGGTGACCCGGGCCGACTACCAGCGCAGCGTGATGCCGTACTCGGCCTCGGTGCTCAGCGCGATCGGTGAGACCGGCGTCCCGCGCATCCACTTCGGCGTCGGCACCGGTGAGATCCTGGACCTGATGGGCGAGGCCGGCGCGGAGGTCGTCGGCGTCGACTGGCGGGTACCGCTGGCCGAGGGCGTACGCCGGGTCGGCGGACGCAGCGTCCAGGGCAACCTGGACCCGACCCTGGTCTTCGCCCCCACCGAGGTGATGCTGGAGCGCGCCGACCAGGTGCTCGAGGCCGGGCGCTCCGCCCCTGGCCACATCTTCAACCTCGGGCACGGCGTGATCCCGTCGACCGACCCCGACCAGCTCAAGCGCCTGACCGACCACGTGCACGAGGTCAGCGCCCGCTGATCAGGCCTCGGCGACGGCGACCTTCCGGCGCCGCCAGGCCGCCCAGGTCGGGAAGCCGATCAAGGCGCCCAGGGCCGCGAACGGGAGCACCGCGCCCGTCCCGGTCAGCACCGCGTTGGTGCTGGAGCCGAGGTGGTCCCACCCGGACTTCAGGCCGGAGAAGAAGTTGTGGTCGTCGCCCTTCGGGTGGGTGGCCGCCTTCTTCGAGGGGACCGTCAGGTAGACGTTGATCGTCGAGAGCGACGTCTGGTCCGCCAGGTACTTCTGCTGGGCCTCGAGCGAGTCCAGGTCCGCCTGGCGCCGGCTGAGCTGCGACTCGATCGAGATGACCTCGCGCAGCGACGTCGCCCGGGCCAGCAGCGCCTGGACCCGCGCCAGGCTGGCGCGCTGCGTGCGGACGCGGGCCGCGTTGTCGATCACGTCGGTGGTGACGTCCTGGGAGCTGCGGCTGCGGCTGACGAGCTTGGTGCCGTCGAGCCCGGAGATCCCGTCCATCGCCTTGCCGAAGTTCTTGCTCGGGACCCGCAGGACCAGGCGCTGGCGGATCGTCTTGCCGGCCTTGTCCGCGTTGGACTGCTCGTCCGCGATCGTCCCGTCCAAGCCGTCGAGCAGCTTCTGCAGGTCGAAGCGCGCCTTGTCGATGTCCTTGCTGTGCAGCGAGACCTGGCCCTTGGAGATGATCGCCTGGGAGGCCGGCGCGGCGGGATTCTGGTCGGGCGTCTGGGTGAGCGCACCGCCGGACTCTTCCGCCGACTTCGCCGTGTTGCTTGCGGTCACGGAGTCGTAGTCGCTGCGCGCGCTCAGGTTCGAGAGCGACTGCAGCCCGTCGCCGGACTGCTCGACCGGAGGGGCCGGCTTGGCTGCGGCGGGAGCGTTCGCACCGCCCGCGTCGCGCTGGGCGCTGGTGGCGGACACGGACTTGTCCTCGTTCCCACCACTGGTGCAGGCGGCGGTCAGAGCGATCGCCGGGACCACGAGAGCGGCGAGCAGGGTCTTCTTCGTGGAGGTCGTCATGGGGGTGGGACGCAGCCTGGCCGGGATCGGATCCCTCGACCTCCGTAGGCTGGTGGGGTGCCCTCCTCCCCGCCGGTTCCCGCCCAGGCCCACGTGGTCGTGGTCGGCGGCGGCATCGCGGGTCTCGCGGCGGCCGCGCGGCTGCACGAGGAACGTCCCGACGTACGGATCACGGTGCTGGAGGGCGCTGACGAGATCGGCGGCAAGCTGAAGCTCGCCGAGGTCGGTGGTGTGAGGGTCGACGTGGGAGCCGAGGCGATGCTGAACCGTCGCCCCGAGGCGGTCGCGCTGGCCCGCACGTCCGGACTCGCCGACGCCGTCGTCCATCCCGCGTCCATCACCGCGCAGCTGTGGTCGCGCGACGAGCTGGTGCCGATGCCGCGCACGATGATGGGCATCCCCACCGACCTTCGGGCGCTCGCGGAGTCCGGCGTGATCTCCAAGCCGGGCATGGCCCGCGCCGCGATGGACGCCGTCCTGCCCGGGACCTCGCTCGAGGGCCGGGACACGAGCATCGGCGGCCTGGTGGAGGAGCGCTTCGGCAAGGAGGTCGTCGACCGGCTGGTCGAGCCCCTCCTCGGAGGCGTCTACGCCGGCCACGCGCGGGAGATCTCGGCTCGCGCCGCGGTTCCCCAGGTCGTCGCCCTGCTCGACCGGGACCGCTCGCTCGGCAAGGCCGCAGCCCGGGCGACCTCGGGTCCGATCAGCGAGGTGCCGGTGTTCGCCGGGATCATCGGCGGGGTCGGTCGTCTGCCCGAGGCGGTGGCGCGCACCAGCGGTGCGACCATCGAGACCGGTGCGACCGTGCGCGACCTGGCCCGTCGTCCCGGCGGCGGCTGGAACCTCGTTGTCGGGTCGACGAAGGAACCCCGGCTGGTCCAGGCGGACGCGGTCGTCATCGCGACGCCGGCGCGGGTGACGGCCCGACTGCTCAGCGACGTCGCGCCGGGCGCTGCGCTCGAGCTCGCCCGGATCGAGTACGCCTCGGTCGCCCTGGTGACGATGGCCTTCTCGGCGCGGGACTTCCCGGCCGTGAACGGCTCCGGGTTCCTGGTACCGCCGGTGGAGAAGCGGGCGATCAAGGCAGCCACGTTCTCCTTCGCGAAGTGGGACTGGGTGCGTGAGGCCGGCGACGGGGTGATCCTGATGCGCTGCTCGCTCGGTCGGCACCGCGAGGAGCACCAGCTCCAGGCCAGCGACGAGGAGCTGGTCGAGCTGGCCCTGGGCGACCTGGCCGACGCGATCGGGCTCTCGGTGCGCCCGATCGACACCCAGGTGCAGCGCTGGGGCGGGGGACTGCCGCAGTACGCCGTCGGTCACCTGGACCGGGTGGCCACCATCCGGCAGGAGATCTCCCGGCTTCCCGGCCTCGCGGTCTGCGGAGCGGCGTACGACGGACTGGGGATCCCCGCGTGCATCGCCTCGGCCCACCTCGCGGTCTCGTCCCTGCTGGCGGACCTGCCTGCACGCGTCTGACGGGTTCTTGGGAGACTGGTGCCATGTCGAACGTGAAGAAGGCCCGCGAGATCAACGACATGGTGCGGTACACCATGTGGTCCGTCTTCCGGCTGAGCGACCAGTTCGGCACGGCCGACCGGTCCGGTGAGGTCGCCGAGGTGGAGGCGCTGTTCTCCAAGCTGGACGCCGCTGACGTGACCATCCGCGGTACCTACGACGTCGCCGGCCTGCGCGCCGATGCCGACGTGATGATCTGGTGGCACGCCGAGACGTCGAACGAGCTCCAGGACGCCTACCACGCGTTCCGCCGTACGGCGTTCGGGCACCGGCTCGAGCCGGTCTGGTCGCAGATGGCGCTGCACCGCCCCGCCGAGTTCAACAAGAGCCACGTGCCTGCGTTCCTGGCCGACGAGGACGTCAAGCCTTACGTCTGCGTCTACCCGTTCGTCCGCTCCTACGAGTGGTACCTGCTCGAGGACGCCGAGCGCCGCCGGCTGCTCGCCGAGCACGGCCAGATGGCGCGCGACTACCCGGACGTGCGCGCGAACACCGTGTCATCGTTCGCGCTGGGTGACTACGAGTGGATTCTCGCGTTCGAGGCGGACGAGCTGTACCGCATCGTCGACCTGATGCGGCACCTGCGCGGGTCCGAGACCCGGCGGCACGTGCGTGAAGAGGTCCCGTTCTACACCGGGCGTCGGCTGGAGCCCGCGGACCTCATCGACCGGCTGCCCTGAGCGTCCTCAGTCGGCGTCCGGCTCCAGGGTGAGGCTGATCGAGTTGATGCAGTAGCGCTGGTCGGTCGGCGTCCCGTAGCCCTCGCCCTCGAAGACGTGGCCGAGGTGGGAACCGCAGTTCGCGCAGCGGACCTCGGTACGGACGGAGCCGAACGAACGGTCCTCGATGTACTCGACGGTGTCACCCGCCAACGGCGAGTAGAACGACGGCCAGCCGCAGTGCGAGTCGAACTTCGTGTCCGAGCGGAACAGCTCGGCCTGGCAGGCACGGCACCGGTAGACGCCGGCGGTCTTGGTGTCGGTGTACTCGCCGGTGAAGGCCCGCTCGGTGCCGGCTTGGCGCAGGACTTCGTACTCGGCGGGGGAGAGCTGCTCACGCCACTCGGCGTCGGACTTCTCGAGCTTGTATTCCATCTGACCAGCGTACGGAGTCAGGCCAGGCCCGCGCGGGGTCAGAAGGTTACGGAACCAGGACGTGAGGGCGGACATCAGCGCTCGAAGTCTGCCTTCAGGTTCTTCAGCGTCCGGGCGATGTTGCGCTGCTGGAACTGGTGGAACGTGGTCCCGGTGGCGAACTTGTCGAAGACCCGTGCCGACCAGTCCGGCCAGCGGTCGCGGCCGTCGGTCCAGATCTCGGTGACCTTGGCTCCGCTGCCGGCCGGCTCCAGCACGAAGTCCCAACGGGCGATCTTGTAGCGCAGCCACGGCTTCTTCACGCCGATGGCGTACACGTTGAAGGCGAACCGGCTGCCGCGCTCGGAGTCGGTGACCTTGCACTCGGTGGTCCACCGCGCCGGGCCGCGCTTGTTCGTGCCGTGGAAGACCGCCCCGACTCCCAGGGGCTGACCCGCACCGACGGGAGACCCGGTGTTCTCGGGGCTCCACCGCGGCATCTGTGACGGGTCGGCCAGTGCCTCCCAGATCTCGTCAGGCGAGGCCGCAACTTCCACGGAGCCCTGCACCGTCATCAGTCGTTCCATGTCGGGGAGTGTAGTTAGGGTCGTTCCCATGGCCACTCCTGCCGCCGAGGTGATCGCCGGTGACCGCGCTGTCCGGGTCTCCAGCCCGGACCGCGTCATCTACCCGGCGACAAAGTCGACCCCCGAGGTCACCAAGCTGATGGTCGCGGAATTCTTCGCGAGCGTCGGGGACGGGCTGATGCGCGCGCTCGGCAATCGGCCGACGGCTCTGGAGCGCTGGCCCAAGGGCGTGCAGCCCGGCATCAAGCTCGGGACCGGTCGCCCCGGGGAGAAGGCGGACGCGTTCTACCAGAAGCGGGTGCCGATGGGGGCGCCCGACTACCTCGAGGCCTGCGAGGTCACGTTCCCGTCGGGTCGCACCGCCCACGAGGTCTGCCCGACCGAGATCGCCGTCCCGGTGTGGTGCGCGCAGATGGGCACCCTGACCTTCCACCCCTGGCCCGTACGCCGCGACGACGTCGATCACCCCGACGAGCTGCGCATCGACCTCGATCCCCAGCCCGGCACGAGCTTCACCGACGCGGTCCGGGTCGCGGGCGTGGCCAAGGAGCTGCTCGACGACCTGGGTCTGGTCGGGTTCCCGAAGACCTCGGGCAACCGGGGCGTGCACATCTACGTGCGGATCGAGCCGCGCTGGGACTTCGCCGACGTCCGGCACGCGGCGATCGCCTTCGGCCGCGAGCTGGAGAAGCGCGACGACGGGGTGACCACCGCGTGGTGGAAGGAGGAGCGCGGGGAGCGGATCTTCGTGGACTTCAACCAGAACTCGCGCGACCGCACCATCGCCTCGGCCTACTCGTTGCGGCCGCTGCCCGGTGCCCCCGTCTCGACACCGATGACCTGGGACGAGCTCGCCGGCGTCACCGACCCGAAGGAGTGGAACCTGTTCACGGTGCCGGAGCGGATGGCTGACGGTGACCCGTGGGCCGCGATCGACGACGTCGCCAACTCGCTGCAGCCGCTGCTGGACTGCTGGGAGGAGCAGGGCGCGGTCGAGCTCAACTACCCGCCGGACTACCCAAAGATGCCCGGCGAGCCGCCGCGGGTGCAGCCCAGCAAGAAGGTCGCCGCGCACTGGGACGAGGACGGCAACCGGGTCGAGGAGTGACGCGGGGCGCTATCTTTCGGGCCATGACTGATCTGCCGGACCTGGCCGAGGCCACCGCGAACGTCCACGCCCTCGTCCCGATCCTCGGTGCGATGGGCCTGGAGATCATCGAGGCAACACCGGGACGGGCAGCAGCCCGGATCCCGACCGGCCCGAACGTGAACCACTTCGGCGTCGCCTACGCCGGTTCACTGTTCTCGGTAGCGGAGATGCTCGGCGGCGTGATCGGCGGCTTCTTCGACGTCCCGGGCGCGATCCCGCTGGTCAAGCGGGTCGAGATCGACTTCCTGCGGCCCGCGATGACCGCCGCCACCGCCACCACGACGCTGTCGGAGGACGAGCACGCGCGGGTCCAGGCCGAGGCGACCGAGAACGGCAAGGCCAACTTCGAGCTGCTCACCGAGGTCGTGGGGGAGGACGGGACCGTCGTCGCCCGGACCCACGGCTTCTACCAGCTCCGCGTGATGGGCTGACCCGAGCAGAGGCTAGAACAAGTGTTCGAACACTTGTTCTAGCATGGGCTTTTATGGAGCCCGCCCAACCCCCCCGTGTGCGGCACGTGTGGGTGCTCGGCGCGTTCAACGCAGCTCCGCGCCCGGGCTTGGTGATCGCCTGGCGGCAGGTCGCACAGCTCGCCGGGCCCAGTCTGTGGCAGGCCATGGTCGTGCACGTGGACGATCGCTACGGGACCACCCAGGCCGAGTGGGTGTTCGCGAACTACCTGGTGCCGGTGAAGTCCAAGCCACCGGCCATCCCGTGACCGAGGACGGTCAGAGTCCGGTGATGCCTTCGCCCTCGCCGGCCTGCTCGTCGAAGTTCTCGTGCTCGAGCAGGTGCAGGACCGGCACGCCGAGCTTGCGGCGGGCGCGCGAGGTCCAGTCCAGGTGGAAGAACTCGCTGACCACGTGCGGGCGGGTCAGGATGATGGCCTCCCGTGCGTCGACCTCGGTGACCTTCCCGGCCAGTCCCTGGATCGGGTCGACCGAGATCAGGTCACCGACAGCCCTGCCGCCGGCGCCCTCGATCGCAGCGACCGAGGCCTTCACGGCTTGGCGCGCTGCGTCGAGGAGGTCGTTCTGGTTCTCCTGAATCGTCTCGGGATCGCTCAGCAGGGCCGGCGCAGTGAGGACCTCGCCAGTGGCCAGCGAACCCATCCCGGCCTCGATGCGCGCCGCGCTGTCCTCGACGGGAACCAGCACGTGGTACAGCACCGGCTCCTCGATGTCCTCGTGCAGGCTGCGCACCTGCACGGCGTCCTGGGCAGTGAGAGCCTGCTCCACCAGCAGCACCACGTCGTAGTCGCTCATCCCAACACTTTAGTCAGGTCGTAGCTGACCGGCTCCTCGAGCTGCTCGTACGTGCACGAGTCGGGGTCGCGGTCCAGGCGCCAGTGCTTGAACTGGGCGGTGTGGCGGAAGCGCCGGCCCTCCATGTGCTCGTAGCCGACCTCGAGCACCCGCTCGGGCCGCAGCGGCGTGAAGGAGAGGTCCTTGCCCTGGCTCCAGCGGCTCTGGGTGCCGGGGACACGGTCCGGGTTGGCGGTCAGGAACTCCTGCCACCGCCCCCAGGGGTGCTCCTCGATCGGCACGACCAGCGGCTGCAGCTCGTCGATCAGCTCGGCTCGCCGCGCTTCGGTGAACGAGGCCGCGACGCCGACGTGCTGGAGCTCGCCGTCGGCGTACAGGCCGAGCAGGAGGCTCCCGAGCAGTGGGCGCTCCGGGGTCGAGTTCTTGTGCTCGCGGTAGCCGGCAACCACCACGTCCGCGGTCCGTGCATGCTTGATCTTCAGCATCGTGCGCGAGTTCGGCTGGTACGGCGCGGACATCGGTTTGGCGACGACACCGTCGAGCCCGGCGCCCTCGAACTGTTCGAACCAGCCCTCGGCCTCGGCCGGGTCCAGCGTGGTCCGGGTCAGGTGCACGGGGGTGGACAGGCCGGTGAGTGCCGACTCCATCCGTGCGCGGCGCTCGCTGAACGGCAGCGGGGTCAGGTCCTCGTCGCCCAGGGCCAGCAGGTCGAAGGCGACATAGCTGGCCGGCGTCTCCGCAGCGAGCAGCTTGATCCGGGAGGCGGCGGGGTGGATCCGCTCCTGCAGCACCTCGAACTCCAACCTCGGGCGCCCGGACCGGCTCAGCGCCACGAAGAGCTCGCCGTCCAGGACGCACCGGTCGGGCAGCTGGGCGGCCAGCGCCTCGACCACCTCCGGGAAGTACCGCGTCAGCGGCTTGGTGTTGCGCGAGGTCAGCTCGACCTCGTCGCCGTCCTTGAAGGCCAGGCAGCGGAACCCGTCCCACTTGGGTTCGAAGGACAGGCCGCCGTCGAACTTCGTCGGGTCGGGGATCCCCTTCACCGACTTGGCGAGCATCGGCTGGACGGGCGGCATCACCGGGAGATCCATGCTGGCGAGCCTAG
>JBJMIP010000180.1:0-5279 GCA_045806825.1 Marmoricola sp. | reverse complement strand
GGCGCTGGTGACCGCGTGCTGCTCGGCGATACCGACGTCGAAGGTCCGCTCGGGGAAGCGGGCGGCAAACCGGTCCAGGCCGACCGGGTAGAGCATCGCGGCAGTGATCGCGACGATGTCCTGGCGCTCCTCGCCGATGGCGACGATCTCGTCGGTGAAGAAGTCGGTCCAGATCCGGCCCTTGGGACGGGCGACGCCGGTCTCCGGGTCCATCGGACCGACCTGGTGCATCTGGTCGTTCTCGTTGCGCTCGGCCGGGTCGTAGCCGAAGCCCTTCTGGGTGATCACGTGCACGATCACCGGACCGCCGAAGCGCTTGGCCTGGGTCAGCGCGTGCTCGACGGCCGTGCGGTCGTGACCGTCGATCGGGCCGACGTACTTCAGGCCGAGGTCCTCGAAGAGTCCCTGGGGCGCGAGCGCGTCCTTCATGCCCTTCTTCATCGCGTGCAGCGCGTCGTACACCGCCGGGCCGACGCCGCGTACGCCGTTCAGCCGGCGCTTGACCTGGTCCAGCACCTGCTCGTAGCGCGGGTTGGTGCGCATCCGGGTCAGCGCGGAGGCGAGACCGCCGACGGTCGGCTGGTAGGACCGGCCGTTGTCGTTGACGACCATCACCAGGCTTCGGTCCTTGCCGACCGCGATGTTGTTCAGGGCCTCCCACGCCATCCCGCCGGTGAGCGCCCCGTCGCCGATGACAGCGACCACGTGCCGGTCCTCGCCGCGGATCGCGTAAGCCTTGGCCAGGCCGTCCGCGTAGGAGAGCGACGTGGAGGCGTGCGAGTTCTCCACCAGGTCGTGATCGGACTCCTCACGGCTCGGGTAGCCGGACAGACCGCCCTCGGTGCGCAGGGAGTCGAACTGGCCGGCACGGCCGGTGAGCATCTTGTGCACGTAGGCCTGGTGGCCGGTGTCGAAGACGACCTTGTCGCGCGGGGACTCGAAGACCCGGTGGATCGCCAGGGTCAGCTCGACGACGCCGAGGTTCGGACCGAGGTGGCCACCGCGGGGGGCGCAGGTGCGCACCAGCTCGTCGCGGATCTCAGCCGCGAGCTCGGTGAGCTGGCGGTCGTCGAGCCGGCGCAGATCCTGCGGACCGGTGATCGACTCCAGGTGCCCCATGCCCTGCTTCCCCCAGTTACGTGTGGTGGTCGGTGTTCGGGGAAGTCTAGTCCGCGCCCAGCGAGATCACGGCAACCGCAGGTTCCTCGAGGCTGCCCAGCCAGACGCTGCCGTGGTGCTCGCGCACGCCGGTGACCATGTGGAAGCCGGTCGCGTCGGCGGAGAGGTCGTGGACACGCCGGCCGGCGTCGTCGAACGCCAGCACCCGCACCACCCGCGCGACCGGGGGCTGGAGCCCGGTCGGGATGCTCGAGACCGCGACGCGGACCGAGCGCGGCATCCGCAGCACCCGTTCACCGAACCGGTCGGTGGTCGAGGGCAGCGAGACCCAGACGAGGCCGTCGCTACCCAGCGCGATGTTGTCCGGATAGCCCGGAAGGTCCTCGCACAGGAGGTCGCGCCGTCCTGCCTGCGGTCCGGTCAACCAGAGCCTGGCGACGGTGCGAGCGGTCGTCTCGGCGACCGCGACGTAGGACTCGTCGGCCGCGAGGGCCACGCCGTTGGCGAAGGCGAGGTCGTCGAGCACGACCTCGACCGTCCCGTCGGCGCTGCGCCGGATCAACCGCCCGGTCCGGGTGTGCTGGATGAAGTCCTTGCGCCAGTGCTCGATACCGAACCTGGTCGAGGAGTCGGAGAACCAGATGTCGCCGTTGGCGGCGACCGCTGCGTTGTTGCAGAAGACCAGCGGCCGGCCCTCCACGGAGTCCACCAGCGTCTCGAGCTCGCCGGTCGCGATGTCCACAGCGAGGAGGCCGTGGTGGGCGTCGCAGACGAGCAGCCTGCCGTCGGGCAGGAACTCGATCCCGAGCGGTCGACCTCCGGTGCTACCGATCAAGCGGGAGCTGCCGTCGCGCGGGTCGACGGCGTGCAGGTTGCCGTCCGCGGTCCCGGTGTAGACGGTGCCGTCCTCGGCCACCAGCACGTCCTCGGTGCCGTGACCGGGCACGGGCACGATCCTCAGGGAGCTCTTCACGGTGCTCAGAGCGCGCTCCGCAGGGTGGCGTAGAGGTCGGACTCCAGGAACAGGGGCAGGAAGTAGGACGACGAGCCGGCGAGGTCGAGGGACCCGATCAGCTCGGGGTCGACGAAGACGATCTGGCGCCCCTCGCCGACGATGATGTCGTCGTCGGCCAGGTCCACCCGCGCTGCATAGACGTGGTAGCTGCCGTGGTGACCGTCCGGGTAGGTGTACTCGGCGTCCTTCCACAGGGTCAGGCTGCCCTCCGGCAGGTCGATGCCGATCTCCTCGGCTACCTCGCGGTAGACCGCGGTGTCGAAGTCCTCGCCGTCCTCGACGTGCCCGCCGACCATCCCCCACTGATTGGCCGCCCGGGGCGCGGACTCGTCACGCTCCTGGAGCAGCACCCAGCCGCGGTCGTCGACGAGCAGCACCACGGCTAGTTTGGCCATAGCCGCACTCTGGCACTTCGAGACGGTTGCTGCGCAACCTCCTCAGTACTTCGCTCAACTCAGCCGGGAAAGCAAGCGTCAGTACACGTCGGCCAGACGGGCAGCGAACCGCTGCCCGCGCAGTGCCTCCTCGACCAGCCCCACCGAACGCCGGATCCCGATCAGCCGGGCGCCCTCGTACTGCCAGACGTCTACGGCGGCCGCCATCTCGGTGTGGGTGGCGATGTCGCGCAGCAGGCCGCGGACCTCGCTCAGACCGCGCTGGACCGCCGCCTGGCCGGCCTCGACGTGCAGGACCGCGAACCTGGCCAGGATCGCCGGGTGCCGGCGCAGGCCCGGGTAGGTCCGGTACTCCGGTGGACAGATGTCGAGCAACCAGTTGGTCGCCGTGCGTTCCCAGTCCGGCGTGCCCGGAGGTCGGACCCCGGCCGGCCAGCCCGGCGGCGCGACGGTCGAGTCCGCGGAGACCGCGGCGGGCTGTGGCATCGGGTCCGGCCGAGGATGGAACATGGCTCCATGTTCGCACAGGTGTTCGAACGACACCAGGGCCGACACGCTACTTCAGGGCGGAGAGCAGACCGGTGATCGTCGCGACCAGCCGGTCGGTCTCGAAGCGGTCAGGATCAGTGAGCAGCAGCCGGCCGAAGTGCTCGAGGATCGCCAGGATCGCGTGCGCGGCGACCTCGGGATCCAGCGAGGGTCCCCCGCGCAGCGCCAGACCGAGCTCGAGCAGCCCGGCGACCTGGGTCAGGAAGTTCTCGCGATCCGCGTCGATCCGGCTGCGCGCCTGCTCGGGCATCCCGACCGGCGCGAGCAGGATCGGCTGCCAGACGAGCGCGTTGTTCTTGACGGTCTCGATCATCTTGCGCGCGGTCTCGGCCACCAGGCGATCCGGGTCCGACAGGTCCGGCTCCGGCGGGAGCGCCTCGGCAAGCTGGCTCAACGCGCGCGCCTGCTGCCGGTCGAGCAAGCTGCCGAGCAGGTCGCGGAGACCCCCCTCGAAGACGCCGTAGACCACCGGGCGGGTGACGCCGGCCTCCTTCGCGATCGCATCGACCGAGATCGCGTCGTAGCCGTCGCGCACGATGATCTCGAGCGCAGCGTCCATCAGCTGCTCGCGGCGCACGGCGGCCGGCACGCGGGCGGCGTACGGGCGCCGGGTACCGGTCTTGGCGGAAGTCACTCACCCAGCCTATTGCACAATTACTACAGCCGTGTAGTAATTACTTCATGGCACTCCCCTCATTCCTCCGCAAGCCGGAGATCACCCCGCACGAGGACTACGGCTTCTTCGGTCCCGAGTCGGTGACCTGGAAGGTCTGGAGCTACCCCACCTCGCTGACGGTGGGCTTCCAGCGCGCCGTCGTCGTCGAGGAGCTCGACCCCGCCCTGGTCGCCTCGGTCGACGAGACGCACGCGATCTTCGACCGCCCGCGCACCCGCTACGACCGCACCCTGCGCTACTTCGCGCTGGTCGCGTTCGGCGACTCCCGGACGACCTCCAAGGCCGCCGACATCCTGGTGAAGGTGCACAGCAAGGGCATCGGCACGGACCCGGTGACCGGCATCCGGTACGACGCCAACGACCCGCACTCGCAGCTGTGGATCCACCTCACCGCCTGGCACTCGATCCTCTACGCGTACGAGAAGTACGGCCCCGGCCGGCTCTCCGCGTCCGAGGAGGCCCAGTACTGGGAGGAGTGCGCCGTCGCCGCGGAGCTGCAGACCTGCTCGCCGGACGACGTCCCGCGCACACGCGAGGGCATCCAGGCCTACTTCGAGCAGATGCGCCCGCAGCTGCTCGGCTCCGACCTGGCCCGCAACGCGATGAACCACCTGCTCGACGCCAGCGTGATGCTGCCGCCGCTGCCGAAGGCGCTCGCGCCGGTGAACTGGATCTCGGCACGGGTGCTGCGGGCAGGGACGATCGCCACCATGCCGCGCTGGATGCGCGACCTCAGCGGTCTCAAGCAGTCGCGGTTCGTCGACGCGGCCGTGGTTCCGGTGCTCAAGATCGCGTTCCTCCTGGCGAACCTGAACCGCCGGGCGAAGCTCGAGATCCTCACGTTCCTCTCGCCCATGACCCGCGACGTGGTCGCGCCGATCATCTTCGAGGTGCCCCCGACGCACCGCGAGGTGGTGACACCCCAGGCCGCCCGCGAGCTCTACGGCTACGACAAGCCCGCCGACGCGCACCGCGACCTGCGGGATCGCCAGGCCGCCAAGGTCTTCGGCGAGGGCGCCAAGCCCAGCGAGGAAGGCATCATCGAGTCCGAGCCGATCCTGGGGTCCATCAGCGCCTGAACCGGCACGAAACGGCTGTCCGCCGTCACCAAGGTCCTTCCTTCGGTGGCGGCGGACATTCTTTTTGATAGTGGTCTAAAACGGACCGGAAACTGGACCAGTCCACCACTTCCACTGGACCAGTCCACCCATTCCAAGTCATAAAACCGAATCTCCACCGTTCCTCTGCCGAAGAACCGCTCACGAACCATTCAGGACAAAGGACCGAGAACGATGGACCGGAACCTCAAGACCTCCGTCAACACCATGGCCGTGCAGATCGCGACCGTCGAGACCGACCAGGACCACGACCTCTCGGCCGAGTTCCGCTTCGACGCCGCCGACCCGTGGGCGGTCACGATGGTGCTCTCGACCGTCACCGGACCGGTCGACTGGACCTTCGCCCGGGACCTGCTGGTCGAGGGTCAGTTCGAGCCTGCCGGCGACGGCGACGTGCACGTCTGGCC
>JBJMIP010000179.1:0-7553 GCA_045806825.1 Marmoricola sp. | reverse complement strand
GGCGCCCGGGTCGTGGTGACCGGGCGCGACCAGGCCCGGGTCGACGCAGCCGTGGCCGGCCTGGGTGACGCGGCCCGCGGGGTCGCGGCGGACAACGCCGACCCCGGAACTGCGGACCAGCTCGTCGGCGCCGCGCTCGAGGCGTTCGGACGCCTGGACGGCGCTCTCATCTCCGTCGGCGGGCCGCCCACCGGCACCGTCATGGGGACCTCGGACGACACCTGGCGGGGCGCGTTCGACTCCGTGTTCGTCGGGTCGGTCCGCATCGCGCGCACGGTGGCTGGAGCCATCGAGGGCCCCGGCTCGATTGCCTTCGTGCTGTCCAGCTCGGTACGCGCTCCGCT
Organism: Marmoricola sp.; assembly: GCA_045806825.1. Lineage (GTDB taxonomy): Bacteria > Actinomycetota > Actinomycetes > Propionibacteriales > Nocardioidaceae > Marmoricola. The sequence continues at coordinate 7,209 of JBJMIP010000179.1, read as the reverse complement.
GGCCAACCTCGCGGTGTCCAACGGGCTGCGCCCCGGGCTGGCGATGGTCGCCAAGACCCTGGCCGACGAGCTCGGCCCGCGCGGCATCCGGGTCAACGGCCTGCTGCCGGGCCGGATCGGGACCGACCGGGTCGCTGAGCTCGATGCGGCCACCGGCGACGCGGAGAGCGCCAAGGCCGCTGCCGTCGCGGGGATCCCGCTGGGGCGCTACGGGCAGCCGGCCGAGTTCGGTCAGGCGGCTGCGTTCCTGCTCAGCGAGCGTTCATCCTTCGTCACCGGAGTCATGCTCCCCGTCGACGGCGGGATGCTCCGCGCCCTCTGAGGCTGCCTTCGCAGCGCGTCGCCTGGCCTGCTCCCGCTCGTCGTAGGCCAGGTACCCGAAGCCGAAGACGGCCAGGAAGCCGAAGAACCACCACTGCAACCCGTAGAAGAAGTGCGGACCCTCGCTGGTGTCGTCGGGCAGCTCGGTCGCGCCGAGGACCGTGGCCGGGGTCGGGCTCTCGGTCTCGATGTCCAGGAACCCGCCGTACAGCGGGTAGGGGACGACCTTGGCGACGGTGGCCGAGGAGAGCGCGCGGGTGGCCAGGTCGTTGACCTGGCTGGCGCGGCCGCTGGCGTCCAGTCGGATCCAGCCGATCACGGTGACCTCGCCGGAGGTGACCGTCGGCAGCTTCGGTCGCTCGGCGCCGCTGTTCTCGGTCTGCATCCAGCCGCGGTCGACCAGCACGGCCGGTCCGTCGGCTGTTACCAGTGGCGTGACGACGTCGACCCCGGCGCCGCCGTCCCGGGTCTGGTACTTCAGCACGATCGTGTGGGCGTCGTCCCAGGTGCCGTGCACCACGACCTTGCGCCACTCGTGGTCGCGGTCGGGGGCCTTCGCGACCCGCAGCAGGGTGCCGACCGGGACCGGTGGCTGGTCGAGGTTCCGCTTGACCAGGGTGTTCTCGGCACGCCGGTCGTCCAGACGGTGGAACTGCCACTGGCCCAGGAGGCTCGCGCCCCAGGCCATCAGAGCGACCGTCAGCGCGAACAGCACCCACCGACGGGTGAACAGGAACCTCACTGGCCCGAGGGTAGCCGCCCTAGGATGGGGTGATGACAGCGCTACGACTGGCGGACACCCACGGGCGGGTGGCGACGGATCTGCGCGTCTCCCTCACGGACCGTTGCAACCTGCGCTGCAGCTACTGCATGCCCGCAGAGGGGTTGGACTGGCTTCCCCACGACGAGACCCTGACCGACGACGAGGTCGTGCGGCTGATCACCGTCGGCGTCGAGCTCCTCGGCGTCCGCGAGGTCCGGTTCACCGGCGGTGAACCGCTGCTGCGCAGGGGGCTGGTCGACATCATCGGCCGGACGAAGCAGCTGGCTGGTTCGCCGGACGTCTCGATCACCACGAACGGCCTCGGCCTCGAGCGGGTCGCACCGGCACTGCAGCGGGCGGGGCTGGACCGGGTCAACGTCAGCCTGGACACCGTACGGGCGGCCGACTTCGCCACGATCACCCGCCGTGACCGGCTCCACGACGTCATCGCCGGACTCGACGCAGCCGCGAAGGCCGGCCTGGCGCCGGTGAAGATCAACGCGGTGCTGCTGCGCGGCATCAACGACGACCAGGCGCCCGAGCTGCTCTCGTGGTGCCTGGAGCGGGGTTTCCAGCTGCGCTTCATCGAGCAGATGCCCCTGGACGCCCAGCACGACTGGCACCGCGACGCGATGGTCACCGCGGAGGAGATCCTGGAGAGCCTGGAACGCGAGTTCGTGCTCACCGCCACCGGCACCCCGCGGGGGAGCGCCCCGGCCGAGGAGTTCCTCGTCGACGGCGGGCCGGCAACCGTCGGCGTGATCGCGTCGGTGACGCGTCCGTTCTGCGGCGACTGCGACCGGGTCCGCCTGACCGCGGACGGCCAGGTGCGCGACTGCCTGTTCGCCCGCAGCGAGTCCGACCTGCGTGCACCGCTGCGTGCCGGGGCGAGCGACGAGGAGCTCGCCCAGAGGTGGGTGACGGCGATGCGCGGCAAGCGTGCCGGGCACGGTATCGACGACCCGACGTTCCTCCAGCCCGACCGGCCGATGTCCGCGATCGGCGGGTAGCGCTCAGCCCTGGTGCGGGACGACGTCCTTGAGGAACGCGCGCGCCCCGAGGAAGTCGGAGAGCGAGGCCTTGTGGTCCTCGCACGCCAACCACGTCTTGCGGCGGTCCGGCGTGTGCAGCTTCGGGTTGTTCCAGAGCAGGTCCCACCGGGCCGGCGCGGCACATCCCTTGGCCGAGCAGAGGGCCTGCTCGGGCAGTGCGGTCATCGAAGCTCCTTGAAGCCGGACCCGCTGTCGAAACCCGGCCCGTCGACGTCATCCTCGGGCAGTCGGGGCGAGGCCACGTTGGCGACGACCACGGCGATGAAGGGCAGCAGGAAGGCGCCGACGAGCAGCAACCAGGCGATCAGGTGCAGGCCGTTGGTGTAGCTGATGACGGCGCCCACGAAGCAGACGGTGCGGATCGCCATCGACATCAGGTACCGGCGCTGGCGGGCGGCGACGTCGGCCGAGACGTTCACGGGCGCGTCGGTGATCCGGACGACGTCCTCGTCCTCGACGTGCTTCCGCAACCGCATTCCTCGATCGTACGTCGGTGCCGTGCAGGTCCCGCGCGTGGCATCCTTGCCCCATGTCGAATCGCACCTACCGAGTCACCGAGATCGTCGGAACCTCTCCTGAAGGGATCGACCAGGCCGTCCGGAACGGGATCGAGCGCGCGTCCCAGACGCTGCGCCACCTGGACTGGTTCGAGATCACCCAGGTGCGCGGCCAGGTCAAGGACGGCACCGTCGAGCACTTCCAGGTGGGGATCAAGGTCGGCTTCCGCTTGGAAGACGACTAGGTTTTGTAGGTCTTCTCCAACGCACTTGACCGATGCTTGTGCGTTGCGCGCCTGCAGCAAGAATTGTTTGGAGGTAGCCGACAGAAGACGGCTACGGTCGAAGCATGAGCAGATCTGTCCTCGTGACCGGAGGCAACCGCGGCATCGGGCGTGCCATCGCGGAGGCCTTCCTCAAGAACGGTGACAACGTCGCCGTCACCAGCCGTTCCGGCGACGCGCCCGACGGTGCGTTCGCCGTCGCCTGCGAGCTGACCGACCCCGACTCCGTCGAGGCTGCGTTCGCCGCGGTCGAGGCGCACCAGGGCCCGGTGGAGGTGCTCGTCGCGAACGCCGGGATCACCCGGGACACGCTGGTCCTGCGTATGTCCGAGGAGGACTGGGGCGACGTGATCGACACGAACCTGACGGGTTCGTTCCGGGTCGCCAAGCGCGCAGCCAAGGGGATGCTGCGGCTCAAGCGCGGCCGGATCGTGTTCATCTCCAGCGTCGTCGGCCTGCTGGGCTCGCCGGGGCAGGTCAACTACGCCGCCTCCAAGGCCGGCCTGGTCGGCATGGCGCGCTCGCTGGCGCGTGAGCTCGGCAGCCGCTCGATCACCGCCAACGTGGTCGCGCCGGGCTTCATCGAGACCGACATGACCGCCGTGCTCCCCGAGGAGCAGCAGGCGGCCTACAAGCAGCAGATCCCGCTGGGCCGGATGGGCTCGGCGGAAGAGGTCGCCGACGCCGTCCTGTGGCTGGCGGCCGAGAACGCTGGCTACGTCACCGGGGCCGTCATCCCGGTCGACGGCGGACTGGGAATGGGGCACTGACATGGGCGGGATCCTTGAGGGCAAGCGCATCCTGGTCGCCGGCGTGACGATGGACACCTCCATCGGCTTCGCGGTCGCCAAGGTCGCCCAGGAGCAGGGCGCCACGGTGCTGATCTCCAACTTCGGCCGGGCGCTGAACATCACCAAGCGGATCGCCGGGCGGCTTCCCGCTCCAGCACCGGTGCTCGAGCTCGACGTCACCGACCCCGAGCACCTGGAGCGGCTCCCCGGCCTGGTCCGCGAGCACGTGGACGGTCTCGACGGGGTGGTGCACTCGATCGCCTACGGCAACCCGGAGACGCTGCTCGGCGGCAAGTTCCTCGGTGGTCCGTGGGAGGACGTCGCGCAGGCGGTCCAGGTCTCGGCGTACTCGCTGGCCTCGCTCTCGCAGGCGTGCCTGCCGCTGATGGGGCGCGGCGGCTCCGTCGTCGGCCTGACCTTCGACGCGACCGTCGCCTGGCCGGCGTACGACTGGATGGGCGTCGCCAAGGCCGGGCTGGAGTCCTGCTCCCGCTACCTGGCCCGCGACCTGGGCGCCGACGGCATCCGGGTGAACCTGGTCAGCGCGGGCCCGCTGAAGACCCTGGCCGCCAAGGCGATCCCGGGCTTCGAGGACATCGAGAGCAACTGGTCGGTGCGCGCTCCGCTGGGCTGGGACAACGTGGACCTGGACCCGACCGCACGTGCGGTGGTCGCGCTCCTCTCGGACTTCTTCCCGGCCACCACGGGCGAGATCGTGCACGTCGACGGCGGCTACCACGCGATGGGTGCCTGAGCACGCTCACCCGACCGGTACCGTTCTCGGCGTGACGGTCCAGCCAGAACTTCTCGCGCTGGACTCGGCCCGGGGCCGGTGGACGGTCGCCACGGTGATCATCGGCAGCGGCATCGCGCTGCTCGACGGGACCGTCGTGAACGTCGCGGTCCGGACCATCGGCGACGACCTCGGCGCCAGCCTGTCGCAGGTCCAGTGGGTGCTCAACGGCTATCTGCTGAGCCTGGCGGCGCTGATCCTGGTCGGGAGCTCGCTGGGGGACCGGCACGGTCGCAAGAAGGTCTACCTGGTCGGCGTCGGTGCGTTCGGTCTGGCCAGCGTGCTGTGCGCGTTCGCGCAGAACCCCGGGCAGCTGATCGCGTTCCGGGTCCTCCAAGGAGTGGCCGGCGCGATGCTCACTCCCGGCGCCCTGGCCCTGATCCAGGCGAGCTTCCGACCCGAGGACCGCCCGGCCGCGATCGGTCGGTGGGCCGGGACGACCGGCGTCGCTGCAGCGATCGGACCGTTCGTCGGCGGCTTCCTCGTGGAGCACGTCGGCTGGCGCTGGATCTTCGCGATCAACGTGCCGCTCTGCCTGGCGGTCCTCTACCTCAGCAAGCACGTCCCCGAGTCGCGCGACGAGGAGGAACGGGCACCGTTCGACGTCCTGGGCGCCGTCCTCGGCACGGCGTCACTCGGTCTGCTCACCTACCTGCTGACCTCCTGGCGCTCGTTGCCGGCGCCGCTGGTGGTCATCGGGACGCTGGTCGTGCTCGCCGCCGGCACGGCGTTCGTGCTCGCCGAGCGCCGGCCGGGCGCGATGGCGCCGGTCGAGCTGTTCGCCTCCCGGGTCTTCACCGCGGCCATCCTGATGACGTTCCTGGTGTACGGAGCTATGGGAGCGGTCCTGTTCCTGCTCGTCCTGCAGCTGCAGGTCACCTCCGGGTACTCGGCGCTGCAGGCGGGGATGGCCACGTTGCCGATCACCGCGATGATGCTGCTCTTCTCCTCACGCGCGGCGGTCATCGCCGCCCGCACCGGTCCCCGCTTCCCGATGACGGTCGGGCCGATGCTGTGCGCGGTCGGCGTGGCCCTGCTCGCGTTCGTCGGGCACGACGCGATCTACCTCGTCGACGTCTTCCCCGGGATGCTGCTCTTCGCGATCGGGCTGACCACCCTGGTCTCGCCGCTCACCACGGCGGTCCTGGCTGCCGCACCGGACCGGCACGCGGGCGTTGCCTCGGGCATCAACAACGCCTTGGCCCGCGCCGGCTCGCTGCTGGCCGTCGCGGCCCTGCCGGCGCTCGTCGGCCTGTCCGGCGAGGACTACCAGCGCCCGTCCGTCCTCACGGCCGGGTTCCAACGGGGCCAGTGGCTGTGCGCCGCGCTGCTCGTCGGCGGCAGTCTGGTGTCCTGGTACGGCTTGCGTCCGGCTGCTGGAAGAATGAGGTCGTGAGCGCTCTCGGACGTCGACTGGTCATCCTCCGCCACGCGAAGGCCGAGCCGTTCGCGTCCAGCGACCACGACCGTGAGCTGACCGAGCGCGGCCACCGCGACGCGCAGCAGGCCGGTGAGTGGGCCCGGGCCGAGGGTGTGCTCCCCGACTTCGCCGTGGTTTCGTCCGCGGCCCGCACCCGCGGTACCTGGGCGTCGTTCTCGGCCGGCGCCGGTCTGGACCTGGAGCCGGTGATCGACCGCAGCTTGTACGGCGCCGGGACCGACGGGGCGCTGGAGATCATCAACGCTGCACCGCCCGACGCGAGCACGGTGCTGCTGATCGGGCACAACCCGACGATGGCGTACCTGGTGCACCTGCTCGACGACGGCGGAGCAGAGCCCGAGGTCTTCACCCGGGTCAGCGAGGGTTTTCCGACCTCGGCGCTGGCCGTGCTCGACGTACCGTGCGCCTGGTCCGACCTCGACGTCGGGGGCGCGCGGATCAGCAGCTTCCACGTCGGCCGCGGGTGAATCCCTAGTCCAGCGGCGGTGCCGGCGTCACGATGCCGGCGTCGGCGTCGGCTGCCTCGATCTCCTCGCGGCTGATGCCGAGGAGGTACATCACGGTGTCGAGGTAGGGCACGTTCACCGCGGTGTGTGCGGCCGCCTGAACGAGCGGCTTGGCGTTGAACGCGATGCCGAGACCGGCGGCGCCGAGCATGTCCAGGTCGTTGGCGCCGTCGCCGATCGCGATCGTCGCGGCCTCGGAGACGCCGGCCTCGGCCGCGAACCGGCGCAGCGCCTTGGCCTTGCCGGCACGGTCAACGACCTCGCCCAGGACCTTGCCGGTGAGCTTGCCGTCGACGATCTCCAGCTCGTTGGCGGCGGCGAAGTCGAGGCCCAGGTCCGCGGCGAGCCGGTCGGTGATCTGGGAGAAGCCACCGGAGACGATCGCGAACCGGTAGCCCAGCCGCTTGAGGGTGCGCACGGTCGTGCGGGCGCCGGGGGAGAACACCAGGGCGTCGTAGACGAGGTCGAGCGCGCCGGCGTCGAGACCCTCGAGCAGCGCGACCCGGGCCGCCAGGCTCTCGCCGAAGTCGAGGTCACCGCGCATGGCGGCGTCGGTCACCCGAGCGACCTCCTCCTCACACCCGGCGTGGGCGGCGAGCATCTCGATGACCTCGCCCTGGATCAGCGTGGAGTCGACGTCCATCACGATCAGCCGCATGCCGCGGCGCATCAGGTCCGCGGACTGGACGGCCACGTCGACACCCTGGGCGGCGGCCTCCTCGGCGAGGATCGTGCGCAGGCGCAGCGGGTCGGCTCCCGAG
>JBJMIP010000178.1:0-6335 GCA_045806825.1 Marmoricola sp. | reverse complement strand
GCCGAGGGCGTCGGCCCGACCATCGCCGAGGCCGTCACCGAGTGGTTCGCCGTCGACTGGCACCGCGAGATCGTGGACAAGTGGCGTGCCGCCGGCGTGGCCATGGCGGACGAGCGCGACGAGTCGGTCGAGCGCACCCTGGAGGGGCTGACGATCGTCGTCACCGGCTCGCTCGTCGACTTCAGCCGGGACTCGGCGAAGGAGGCGATCCTGTCGCGAGGCGGCAAGGCGGCCGGCTCGGTGTCGAAGAACACCGACTACGTGGTGGTCGGCGAGAACGCCGGTTCCAAGGCGGACAAGGCCGAGCACCTCGGCGTACCGGTCCTGGACGAGGCGGGTTTCGCCCGGCTCCTGGCGGGCGGTCCCACGGCACTCTGAGGGCGGCGGATCGGCTCAGCCGGCGCGCACCCGACCGGGGCCGGGGGAGTGCAGCTCGGGTGCGGGGACCGGGCGACCCAGGTAGAACCCCTGGACGTACTCGCACCCGAGGGACCGGACCAGGGCGAGCTCCTCGGGTCGTTCGACGCCCTCGACGATCACCCGGACGCCGAACGCGTCGCCGGCCTTGATCATCAGCTCGAGCAGCGCGTGGTCGGTCTCGGTGCTCGACTGCACGAACTGGCGGTCGATCTTGATGGAGTCGATCGGTAGGCCGGACAGGCGGGCGCTCGACTGGTAGCCGGTGCCGAAGTCGTCCAGGCTCACCATCACGCCCATGGCGCGCAACGTCTCCAGGTTGCTCGCGGCGACCACGTCGTCCAGGGGTGCGGTCTCGGTGACCTCGATGACCAGCTGCGGTGGGAGCACCAGGCCGTTGTGCAGCACGGCCGAGACGTCGTCGAGGATCCGTGCCTGGCTGATGTGCCGCCCGGAGATGTTGATCGAGACCTGCATCGCGTAGTCGCCGCGCTCGAGGTTCCAGATCTCCAGCTGGTCGGTGGCCGCGTGCAGGACCCAGGCGCCCAGGTCGCAGATCAGGTCGGTGTTCTCGATCACCGGCAGGAAGTCGCCCGGCGGCACCAGGCCGTGGTTCGGTCGCTCCCAGCGCACCAGCGCCTCGTAGCACTCCGCCTGGCCGGTCGCGAGGTGCACGATCGGCTGGTAGTGGAGCACCAGCTGGTCCTCGGTCATCGCCGTGATCAGCGCGCGCTCGAGGTCGGTCCGCTCGCGCAACGCCTCGCGCGCCCGGCCGTTGAAGACCTCGACGCGACCGCGGCCGGCCTCCTTGGCCTGGTACAGCGCGAGGTCGGCCTCGTGGACCAGGGTCTCGATGTCGGAGCTCGCGCCGCGGCCGATGGCGATGCCGATGCTGGCGCCCACGTGCACGGCGACCTCCTCGTCGATGCGGATCTCCCGCGAGATCGCTGCGATCAGACGGTTCGCCAGACCCGCGGCGGCGCCCTCGTCGACGAGGTCCTCGATGCCGACCACGAACTCGTCCCCGCCGAGGCGGCCGACGAAGTCGGTGTCGCGCACCTCCTGCTCCATCCGCCGGGCGACCTGGCGCAGCACCTCGTCACCGGCCCGGTGGCCGTAGGTGTCGTTGACCTGCTTGAAGCCGTCGAGATCGATGAAGAGCAGACCGACCAGGCTGTTGTGGCGGCGGCTGCGACCGAGCGCACCGGCGGCCAGGCGCATCGTCTGGATCCGGTTGGCCAGGCCGGTCAGCGGGTCGCGGGTGGCCTGCACGTTCAGCTCGTCCTGCAGCACCTCCAGCGACCGGTTGACCGAGCCGATCTGGTGGATCGCGACGTTCATCCGCAGCACCACCAGCACGAACATCGCCATCGAGCCGACGATCAACGGCCACACGTCGATCGTGAACCCGGTGAGCTGGTGGATCGCCAGCAGCGCCGGTGCGACCAGTGCCGCGACCACGAGCGCGGTCAGCCGGGTCCTGGTGAACCTCTGGTTGGCCGCGGTGACCGGCTCGGCCAGCCTGGCCATCGACGGGTGCAGGGCGGCAGCGCCCCAGGTGGCGCACGAGGCGACCCGGAGCAGGTCGGCGAAGCCGGCAGCGTTCACCGAGGCCAGCTCGAGGGCGAAGGTGACCACGTCGGCGAGGACGAGCAGCGCCACGGCGCGCAGCAGGAAGTGGAAGGCGGGCGAGCGGGGGCCGGGTGAGAAGATGAAGTGCACCAGGCCGCCGATGACGACGATGTCCAGCGCGGGGTAGGCGACCCCGACCAGGGCGGCGCCGGGGGCCCGGTGCAGCTCGTCGAGGACGGTGCTGCCCAGCGTCGCCCACGCCAGCAGGCCGAGGCCGGCGGCGACGGTCGCGGTCTCGAGCAACGAACCCGTGTCGCGGGTGCTGCGGCTGCGGTCGCGCACCAGGTGCCCGAGAGCGAGTGCGAACATCACGTACCCGAGCAGGTAGGCCGCGTCCGCCAGCCCCGGGTCGGCATGGGTGCCGAGCACGGTGCGCCGGGCACCGGCAACGGCGCCGAGCACCCAGAGCAGCTGGCCGACCCCCATCAGGTACCAGGTCGTCCGGGCCTTCGGGCGGTGGCGCAGCACCCCGTAGGCGAGTGCGCCGACCAGCGAGATCCCGACCACCGGGTACTCCAGGTGCCCCAGGTGGCCCGGGAAGGTCCGGGCGACGACGACGAGCAGCCCGACGGCGGCCGCGTAGGCCACGGGCACGCGGGACTCGGCGGAGATCCGGCGGCTGCCGTCCGTCGCGTTCATGAGATGGTCCCCCTGGGTGTCAGATGATCAATCGGGGGATGCGGTGCCCGGAATAAGAAGTTTAGAGCATTTTGTGACTTTAGTCCCGATTTCCTGGGCCGAGAGTCACAGCGGCCGGTTCTCGCCTCGCAGGGTCCTGCGCCCCTAGCCTGTGCGCCATGGAGATCGACGAGGCAGCCCCGGTCCTGGTCACCGGCGGCAGCGGCTACGTGGCCAGCTGGGTGGTCCGCTACCTGCTGGAGGACGGCCGGACGGTCCGCGCGACCGTGCGGGACCCGCAGAAGAAGAAGGGCCTCGAGCACCTGCACGCCCTCGCCGAGGCCCACCCGGGGCGGCTCACCCTGCACCGCGCCGAGCTGCTCGAGCCGAACAGCTTCTCCGCGCCCATGGCCGGGGGCGAGCTGGTGATCCACACCGCCTCTCCGTTCCTGATCGGGAAGATCCGGGACCCGCAGAAGCAGCTGGTCACCCCCGCCCTCGACGGCACCCGGAACGTGCTCGCGAGCGTCAACGAGACCGCCTCGGTCAAGCGGGTCGTGCTGACCAGCAGCGTCGTGGCGATCTGCGGCGACAACATCGACATGCGCGGGCGCGAGTTCTTCACCGAGGACGACTGGAACACCACCAGCACCCTGGACCACCAGCCGTACCCGTACTCCAAGACCGTCGCCGAGCGTGAGGCCTGGGACATCCAGCAGGCCCAGGACCGCTGGGACCTGGTGACCATCCACCCGGGCCTCGTCCTCGGCCCGGCGCTGACCACAGTCAGCAAGTCGGGCTCGATGACCACGATGAACCACTTCACCGACTACACGCTGGCGACCGGTGCTCCCGCGCTCGAGATGGGCGTGGTGGACGTGCGCGACGTCGCGCGGGCGCACATCGCGGCCGGTTACACCCCCGCAGCGCACGGTCGCTACATCACCAACGCCGAGACCATGAGCATGCTCGACATCGGCAAGGCTCTGCGTGCCAAGTTCGGCTACCGACCGTCCTTCCCGCTGCTGGAGGCGCCCAAGCCGCTGATCAGGCTGGCCGCTCCCGTCGCGGGGCTGACCCGCAAGTTCGTGGACCGCAACGTCGGCTACCCGCTGCGCTTCGACAACAGCCGGACCGTGCGCGAGCTCGGCGTCACCTTCCGGCCCGGGGCCGAGTCGGTGACCGAGCACTTCCAGCAGATGATCGACGACGGACTCGTCCGGGGCTGACGCCCGTCGGTCGTTGAGCCCCGAAACCCGGTGAGGGGCGCAGGGTCGCAGACACCTAGGATTCACGCATGCCTGAAATCACCCGTGACGAGGTCGCCCACCTGGCGAACCTCGCCCGGATCGACCTCGACGACGCCGAGCTCGACCACCTCGCACCCCAGCTGTCCGTGATCCTGGAGTCGGTGGCCTCGATCAGCGGCGTCGCGGGTGACGACATCCCGCCGACCTCGCACGCGATCCCGCTGACCAACGTCTTCCGCGAGGACGTGGTCGAGCCCTGCCTGACCCCGGAGCAGGCACTCTCGGGTGCCCCGGCGGTCGAGGACCAGCGTTTCTCGGTTCCGCGGATCCTCGGGGACGAGCAGTGAGCGCGCTGATCCGCCGGACCGCGGCCGAGCTGGCTGACGCCCTCGCCGCGGGCGAGACCACCTCGGTCGAGATCACCCGCGCCTACCTGGACCGGATCGCCGAGGTCGACGGCCAGGTGCACGCGTTCCTGCACGTCGACGCCGAGGGCGCGTTGGCCCAGGCAGCCGAGTCCGACGCCCGCCGGGCCGCCGGAGCGCTGCTCTCGGTCCTGGACGGCGTGCCGATCGCGGTCAAGGACGTGCTCGCGACCTCCGGGCTGCCCACCACCTGCGGCTCGAAGATCCTCGAGGGCTGGATCCCGCCGTACGACGCGACCGTGGTCGCGAAGCTCCGGGCGGCCGGCCTGCCGATCCTCGGCAAGACCAACATGGACGAGTTCGCCATGGGCAGCTCGACCGAGCACTCGGCGTACGGGCCGACCCACAACCCGTGGGACCTGGACCGGATCCCCGGCGGTTCGGGTGGCGGTTCGGCCGCCGCACTGGCTTCCTTCGAGGCGCCGCTGGCGCTCGGCACCGACACCGGCGGCTCGATCCGGCAGCCCGGTGCGGTCACCGGCACCGTCGGCGTCAAGCCGACCTACGGCGGCGTCTCCCGCTACGGACTGGTCGCGCTGGCCAACTCCCTGGACCAGGTCGGCCCGGTCACCCGGACCGTGCTCGACTCCGCGCTGCTGCACGAGCTGATCGGCGGTCACGACCCGCGCGACTCCACCAGCATCGACCAGCCGCTGCCCGACCTGGTCGCCGCGGCGAAGCAGGGCGCGGCCGGCGACCTGGCCGGCGTGCGCATCGGGGTCATCTCCGAGCTCGCGGGTGAGGGCTGGCAGCCGGGCGTGATGGCCCGGTTCACCGAGTCGGTCGAGCTGCTGGTCAAGGCCGGTGCCGAGGTCGTCGAGGTGTCCTGCCCGAACTTCGTGCACGCGATGGCCGCCTACTACCTGATCCTGCCGGCCGAGGCGTCGAGCAACCTCGCCAAGTTCGACGCCATGCGCTACGGCCTGCGCGTCGTCCCCGACGGTGACCCGAGCGCCGAGGAGGTGATGCGGGCGACCCGCGACGCCGGGTTCGGCGACGAGGTCAAGCGCCGGATCATCCTCGGCACCTACGCGCTCTCCAGCGGCTACTACGACGCCTACTACGGGCAGGCCCAGAAGATGCGCACGCTGATCTCGCGCGACTTCGAGGCCGCGTTCGCCTCGGTCGACGTGCTGGTCTCCCCGACCGCGCCGACCACGGCGTTCAAGCTCGGCGAGAAGCTCGACGACCCGATCGCGATGTACCTCAACGACCTGGCCACGATCCCGGCCAACCTGGCCGGCGTACCGGGCATCTCGGTTCCGAGCGGCCTGGCCGACGAGGACGGGCTGCCGGCCGGGTTCCAGATCCTGGCCCCGGCGCTGGCCGACGACCGCTGCTACCGGGTCGGTGCCGCCCTCGAGGCCGCCCTGGCGAGCCAGTGGGGCGGACCGCTGCTCGACAAGGCCCCTGCCCTGGCCCTTCGAGACGGCTCGTTCCTCGCCTCCTCAGGAACCGAAAGGTCACAGGCATGACCGACACCCTGGTTGCCTTCGACGACGTGCTCGCGTCCTACGACCCGGCGATGGGTCTGGAGGTCCACGTCGAGCTGAACACCGCCTCCAAGATGTTCTGCGGGTGCCCGACGGAGTTCGGCGCGGAGCCGAACACCCAGGTCTGCCCGACCTGCCTGGGCCTGCCCGGCGCGATGCCCGTGGTGAACCGCAAGGCAGTCGAGTCGGCCATCCGGATCGGTCTGGCGCTGAACTGCGAGATCGCCGAGTGGTGCCGCTTCGCCCGGAAGAACTACTTCTACCCGGACATGCCGAAGAACTTCCAGACCTCCCAGTACGACGAGCCGATCTGCTTCGAGGGGTACATGGACGTCGACGTCGACGGCGAGGTCTTCCGCGTCGAGATCGAGCGTGCCCACATGGAGGAGGACACCGGCAAGTCGACCCACGTCGGTGGCGCGACCGGCCGGATCCAGGGCGCCGACCACTCGTTGGTCGACTACAACCGCGCCGGCATCCCGCTGATCGAGATCGTCACG
>JBJMIP010000177.1:0-23305 GCA_045806825.1 Marmoricola sp. | reverse complement strand
CTTCCGGTGCCGGGCAGGAAGCCGTGCTCCGGTGGACGCGGTTGGTGGCCGGAGGTGTCGTCCGGCGGGCCACTGCTCGGCGGCGTAGGGCTCGTCGCTGGCGGTGTGGACGACGGCACGGACGGGATCGGCAGGGTCGGCACGGGGAGTGGCGGGGTCGTCACCGCCGGCGTCGGGATCGTGAGGGTCGGGAGCACAGTCGGCAGTGCGGTCGGGAGCAGCGTCGTCAGATCCGTCGGCAACCCGGTCGGCAACCCGGTCGGCAACCCGGTCGGCAACCCGGTCGGCAACCCGGTGAGCAGCGCCGTGACCAGGGTCGTCGGCAGTGCTGTCGGAAGTTCGGTCGGCAACCCGGTGGGGAGCGTCGTCACGAAGTCGGTCGGCAGTGTCGTGGGAACAACGGTCGGAGCTGCCGGAGCTGTCGGAGCCGGCGGGGTCGTCACCACCGGAACGGTCGGCGTCGGCGAGTCTGTCGGCGTGACGCTCGGGCCTGCCGTCGGCAGGACCGCTTCGTCCTCGCAGCCGTCCACGAGCGGAGCCGGAACGGCGGCGGCCGCCGGGGTCGACGACAACGTCACGGTGAGGGTCGCCGTCGCGGCGGCGTCGTCCGGCGCACCGAGCTGATCCACCCGGACGGTGACACCACCGGCCTGGAAGCTCTGTCCGGCGACGTCGGAGTACACGGCGCCGTACACAGGATCAGCGGTCGACTGCAGCTGGCTGACCCGCGCCCCCTGCGTGTCGGTGATGACCTTCTCGACCGTGACGCCTTCGCGGAACGAGTTCGAGCCCACGTAGAAAGCACCAGCATCGCGGCCGGCCCCGTTGCGGAAGTCGAGGTAGTACTCGGTCCCGGTCTGCGGGTCGACGAGGTGCACACCGCGGGCGCCCTGGTCGGTCCCGCGCGGAGCGAGGACGTAGGTGGCCCGCCCGGCGACCTGGCCGTCGGCCAGCACGGCCTGACGGATCTCGCAGCGCGCATCGATGCCGAGGCGCTGGCGCTGGTAGGAGTCGAGCGCGCCCGGGACGTACGCCGGGTCGTGCCCCGTCGTGTATCCCATGAAGGAGTACTCGTTGCCGTAGGTGACGTCGGCGCAGCTCGGGTCGCAGGCGAGGGCGTGGTCGTGCTGGAGCCCGAAGTTGTGCCCGAGCTCGTGCAGCAGCGTCTGCGGCGACAAGTCCGGGTTGTAGCGGACGGTGATCAGGCCGCCCGAGCTCAGCCCCGTGCCGACGGTGCCGTGCCCGCTGGCGCACGCCTGCGGACCGAGCACGATCAGGTGGTTGCCGCTCGCGTTGCCGAAGTCGACGCCGGGGAACAGCTTCTGCGCCTCGTCCCACAACGATCCCGGGGCGGTGCAGTCGGTCGCGGTCGCAAGGTCGTGCAGGCCGCCGACGCGGGTGAAGCCGGAGATCACGTGCTCGCTCTCGACGACCCAGCGCTGCAGCTCGGTGTCGACCATCGCGAGCAAGGTCGCGTCCGGATCGGCGAAGTCACCCTTGTTGGTGATCTTCACGACGTACGCGTGCTGCTCGGACGGATCAGGGGCCGCGGCGAGCACGAACGGCGTCGCCACGGCGGAGGCGGCCAACGCCGCGAGGATGCCGGCGACCACGGCGAGGGCCAGGGTCGAACGGGTCAGCGAACGCAGGAGCGACGGGAGGGAGGGGTCCACGCGTTGTCGTACGGATCAGGACGCCGTTCCTTACGCGTTCAGCGCGGCAGTGGCCGCACCATCACCAGGTTTCCGTCCTCGTCGCTGCCGCGCAGCCCGGTGAAGCCGCACTTCGCGAGCACCCGCACGCTCGCGGTGTTGCTCGGCTCGACGCTGGCGCGGACCCGGATGCCCCCGGCGTCGACGTGGAGCAGCAGACCTTGGACCGCTTCGGTCGCGGCCCCGTGCCCGCGGGCTTCCGGCACCAGGCCGTAGCCGACCTCGACCTCCTCGGCCCCGTCCTCGGCGACCTGCGGCGGTCCGAAGAAGCCGATCGAGCCGACGACCAGCCCGTCGAACGAGCGGACGACGTGCCGCGGTGCCCAGCAGGACTCCTCCCGCACCATGCTCATCGCGTCGAGGTCGTCCTTGCGCGGGTAGTCGGGGTGCCAGGCCGGCTCGCGGTGACCGCCGAGGATCGCCCTCGCCTCGGCCGGCGTGATCACCGGCAACCGGAGCCGGGCGGTGAGGACCTCCGCAGGGATGAGGGGGACGACCGGGGTGGTCACGGGAGCCACCGCAGCAGCTCGGTGGCGGCGCCGTCCTCGTCGACCCGACCGGTCACGTGGTCGGCCGCGTCGTGGACGACCTGCGGACCCTGGCCCATGGCCACGCCCCGACCCGCCCACGTCAGCATCTCGATGTCGTTGCGCCCGTCGCCGATGGCGAGCACGTCGGCCGCGTCGACCCCGAGCTCGGCGCAGACCCACGCGAGGCCGCTGGCCTTGCTGACACCCTCGGGCGCGAGGTCGAGCCAGGCGGTCCACCCGATGAAGTAGTTGGTGCCGTGCAGACCGAGCTGCTTGGCCAGGTGCACGAAGTCCTCCGAGGTGGAGTCCGGGTCGCGGATGATCACGCGGCTGACCGGTCCGGCGATCATCTCCTCGATCTCGCAGATGATCATCTCGCCGTCGAGCTCCCCGGGTGGGAACAGCCGGTTCACCCGGTACCCCACGCCGTGCTCCTCGACCGCGACAGCGGCACCGGGGACGTGCTCGAGCACCGTGCGCACGGCCTCACCTGCGTCGAAGGTGAGCTCGTGGACCAGCTCCAAGGGGGCGTGCCGGACCACGACCGAACCGTTGGAGGCGACGATGTACAGCGGTTCGCCGGTGAGCTCGCGGACCAGGTCGGTCAGCCCGATCCGGTCGGCGATGCCGGCCATGCTCAGCGGAGCCCGGCCCGAGGCGAGCACCACGTGGGCACCGCGCCGGGCGGTGGCGAGTACCGCGTCCTGCACGGCCGGGCTCATCACCTCCGAGGCCATCCCCCGTTCGAGGTCGGGGATGAGCAGCGTCCCGTCGATGTCGAGCGCGACGAGCGCAGGGGTCCAGAGGTCTCGGCTGCGCTCGACCACCGGAGGTCAGCCCCCGACGACGGGCGTCAGAACCTCGCGGCCGAGCCACTTCTGCAGCGCCTTCGGAACCTTCACCGAGCCGTCCGCCTGCTGGTGGGTCTCCAGGATGGCGACGATCGTGCGGGTCATGGCGCACAGGGTGCCGTTCAGGGTCGAGATCGGCCGAACTTCGCCACCCTGCCCTGCGCCTGCCGAACCGAAGCGGCCGCGGGTGTCGAGGCGCCGGGTCTGGAACTCGGTGCAGTTCGAGGTCGAGGTCAGCTCGCGGTACTTGCCCTGCGTCGGGATCCAGGCCTCGCAGTCGAACTTGCGCTGCGCCGAGAGGCCGAGGTCACCGGCAGCCACGTCGATGACCCGGTAGGAGAGCTCGAGCTTGTCGAGGAAGTCCTTCTCCCACTGCAGCAGGCGCTGGTGCTCGGCATAGGAGTCCTCGGTGGTGGAGTAGACGAACATCTCCACCTTGTCGAACCAGTGCACCCGGATGATGCCCTTGGTGTCCTTGCCGTGCGAGCCGGCCTCCTTGCGGAAGCACGGGCTGAACGCGGCGTAGCGCAGCGGGAGCGTGGCACCGTCGAGGATCTCGTTGGAGTGGTACGCCGCCATCGGCACCTCCGAGGTGCCCACCAGGTACATGTCCTGGCCCTCGATCCGGTACACGTCGTCTGCCGCCTGGCCGAGGAAGCCGGTGC
Source organism: Marmoricola sp. (assembly GCA_045806825.1). Classification (GTDB taxonomy): domain Bacteria; phylum Actinomycetota; class Actinomycetes; order Propionibacteriales; family Nocardioidaceae; genus Marmoricola. The sequence continues at coordinate 19,547 of JBJMIP010000177.1, read as the reverse complement.
CGGCCATCGCCTCGGGTTTCACCAGCGAAGGCGCAATCACCTGGGTGAAGCCGGCCTCGCGGGCCTGCTCCATGGCGAGGTTGATCAGCGCGAACTCGAGCTCGGCTCCGACGCCGGTGAGGAAGTAGAAGCGCGAGCCGGACACCTTGGCACCGCGGTCCAGGTCGATCGCGCCGAGCATCCGCCCGAGCTCGACGTGGTCGCGGGGCTCGAAGCCTTCCGCGGCGAAGTCGCGGGGGGTGCCGACGGTCTCGAGCACGACGAAGTCGTCCTCGCCGCCCGCGGGAGCCTCGGGGGCCGCCGGGTTCGGGATCGCCAGCATCGCGTCGCGCCAGGCCTGCTCGGCGTCGCCCTGGCGGGCCTCGGCCGCCTTCACCTCGGCGGAGAGCTGCTTGGTCTTCGCCAGCAGCTCTGCCTTCTCGTCGCCCTGGGCCTGCGGGATCTGCTTGGAGAGCTGCTTCTGCTCGGCCCGCAGCGCCTCGAACGCGACGATCGCCTCGCGGCGGGCCTCGTCGGCAGCGAGCGCGACGTCCACCACGTCCCCGGACAGTCCACGCTTGGCCTGGGCAGCACGGATCAGGTCGGGGTTGTCACGAAGCAGACGCGGATCGATCACCCGGTGAGGATATCGGGCGCGGGTGGGCACAATGACACCGTGACCAGGCGACCTCCCCAGGACGACCCCGACGACGGCGCGCTCGAGGTCGGGCACCGCAAGCACGACGCCGCCGGGTTGACGGCGGTGACCAAGGCCCTGGTGATGTCGAACGAGCAGATGGGGTTCCGGCGTACGGCGCTGACGCTGGCGCGGGTCAACCAGAAGCACGGCTTCGACTGCCCCGGCTGCGCCTGGCCGGACCCGCAGCACCGCAGCACCGCGGAGTTCTGCGAGAACGGCGCGAAGGCGGTGGCCGAGGAGGCCACGCTGCGCCGGGTGACGCGGGCGTTCTTCGCCGAGCACCCGATCGCCGAGCTGGCGACGAGGTCCGACTACTGGCTCGGCCAGCAGGGCCGGCTGGTCGAGCCGATGCACCGACCGCGCGGGGCCACCCACTACGTGCCGATCTCCTGGGACGACGCCTTCACCCTGATCGCCGACCGGCTCCGAGCACTGCCGAGCCCGGACGCCGCGTCGTTCTACACCTCGGGGCGCGCGTCCAACGAGGCCGCGTTCCTGTACCAGCTGATGGTGCGTCGCTTCGGCACGAACAACCTCCCGGACTGCTCGAACATGTGCCACGAGTCCAGCGGCGCAGCGCTCGCGCACTCGATCGGCATCGGCAAGGGCAGTGTCCACCTCGAGGACCTGTACGCCGCCGACCTGATCCTGGTGGTCGGGCAGAACCCCGGCACCAACCATCCGCGGATGCTGACCGCGCTCGAGAAGGCCAAGCGCAACGGGGCCCACATCGTCACGGTCAACCCGCTCGACGAGGCCGGCCTGCGCCGGTTCCACAACCCGCAGTCGCCGGTGAGCATGGTCAAGGGCACCGAGCTGGCCGACGAGTTCCTGCAGATCAGGCTCTCCGGCGACCAGGCGCTGTTCGCCGCACTGGCGAAGCTCACCATCGACGCCGGCGCGGTCGACGAGGACTTCGTCGCGACCCACACCTCCGAGTACGCCGAGTACGCCGCGCACCTGGCCACGCTGGACTGGGACCAGGTGATCGCCGCGACCGGCCTGACCCGCGATGAGATCGAGGTGCTCGCGGAGCGCTACCGGAGCTCCGAGCGGGTCATCGTCTGCTGGGCGATGGGCCTGACCCAGCACCGGGACGCGGTCGCCACGATCCAGGAGATCACCAACCTGATGCTGCTGCGCGGCAACATCGGCAAGCCGGGCGCGGGCCTGTGCCCGGTGCGGGGGCACTCCAACGTCCAGGGCGACCGGACGATGGGCATCTGGGAGAAGGCGCCGGACTGGTTCCTGGACGCCCTCGGCGCGGAGTTCGACTTCGAGCCGCGGCGCGAGCACGGGCTCGACGCGGTCGACACGATCCGCGCGATGCGTGCCGGCGAGGTCCGGGCCTTCGTGGCCCTGGGCGGCAACTTCGTCGCTGCCACGCCCGACACCACCGCGACCGCCGCGGCGATGGCCGACCTGGACCTGACCGTTCAGGTCAGCACCAAGCTGAACAGGTCGCACGCGCTCTGCGGGCAGGAGGCGCTGATCCTCCCCTGCCTCGGCCGCACCGAGCGGGACCGGCAGCGCGACGGCGACCAGGTGGTCAGCGTCGAGGACTCGATGGGGATGGTGCACCTGTCCCGCGGTCGGTTGGAGCCCGCCGGCAGCCAGGTCCGCTCGGAGATCGCGATCATCACCGGGATCGCCGAGGCGCTCCTGACCGAGGACGAACCTGCGACGGGCTCAGGACCAGCGACGAAGGTCGTCGACTGGGGTGAGCTGCGTGCCGACTACGACCGCATCCGGGACCACATCTCCCGGGTGGTGCCGGGCTTCGAGGACTTCAACGAGCGGGTGCACCGGCGTGACGGGTTCGCGCTCCCGCACCCGCCGCGCGACCACCGCGAGTTCCCGACCGCGACCGGGAAGGCACGGTTCACGGTGAACGCGCTCGACCCGCTGCAGGTCCCGGCGGGGCACCTGCTGCTGCAGACGATCCGCAGCCACGACCAGTTCAACACCACGATCTACGGGCTCGACGACCGCTACCGCGGCATCAAGGCCGGACGTCGGGTGGTGTTCGTGCGGCCGGACGACCTGGCCGAGCTCGGCTTCGCGGACGGCGAACATGTCGACCTGGTCAGCGTCTGGTCAGACGGCGAGCGCCGGGCCGAGAACTTCCGGGTGGTCGCCTACGAGACCGCACGCGGTTGTGCTGCGGCGTACTTCCCGGAGACGAACGTGCTGGTCCCGCTGGATGCGGTCGCCAAGGTCTCCAACACCCCGGCGTCCAAGAGCGTGCTGATCCGCCTCGAACCGGCAGGCAACCGCGGGTGAGCGACGACCTCACCCGGCGCCGGACGAGTGCGCTGGCCGGAGCCGGCGCGGGCGCGATCGCCTTCGGTCTGATCGCGTGGGTGGTGCAGGCGGGCCCGCACTGGCTGCGCAGCCTCGACCACGGACTCGGAGCCGGGCCCGAGCGCTACACCGCGGGCCACGCGTGGCTGCTGCACCTGGCGAAGACCGTGGCCGCACTGACCCAGCCGGACTACCTGGTCGGCCTGGTGCTGGTCGTGGCCGGCCTGCTGGCTTTGATCGGGCACTGGCGCACAGCCGTGTGGGCGCTGGTCGTGATCGAGGTCGCACGGTGGGGCTACTTCGGCCTGAAGGCGGTCTTCGAGCGGCCCCGCCCGCATTGGTCGCACCCAGCGGCCCACGCCGGAGGCTGGTCGTTCCCCTCGGGCCACGCGACCGCGAGCGCCGCGCTGGCCGGGATCGCGATCGTGCTGGCGATCATGTTCTGCCCGACGCGCCAGCAGCGTGCCCGGGTGATCACCACGGCTGTCGTGGTGGCCGCGTCGGTGGGTCTGGACCGGATCCTCCTGGGCGTGCACTACCCCTCGGACGTGCTGGCCGGCCTCGTGCTCGGGGCGACCGTCACGCTGCTCACCCTGGCCGTTTTCGACCCGCTGCCCCGACCACGGCGGCCGCACAGGACTAGCATCGCGCCGTGATCGACAGCCCCCGCCAGCAACGTGCCCTCCTGCTCGGGGCCTCGGCGAGCGGTCTGGCGTTCGTCGTCCTGGCTGCTCTCGTCGGCAACGGGTTCAGCGGCCTGGTCGACCTGGACCGCAACGTCGGACGTCGCCCACGCACCTTCACCGAGGACCACGACCGGTTCAGCTCCATCCTGACCTGGGTCGCGCACCTCACCGGGATCTGGGCGATGGCAGGACTGACCGCGGTGGTGGCGATCGCGCTGTTCGTGAAGACCTACCGCCGCCCGGCGGTGTGGACCGTCGCGGTGATGGGCGTGACCTGCCTGGTCACCGTCGGCGTGAAGTACCTCATCGGCTCCGGACGGCCGGGCTGGGACGACCCGCCGAGCACCCTGGTCGACCACTCGTTCCCCTCCGGTCACAGCAGCGGCATCACCGCAGCGGCCGGGATCGCGATCGTGATGTCCGCGATGCTGATCCGCCGTCGCGGCCTGCGACGGTTGGTGACGACCGCCGCGATCGTCCTCGCCGTTCTGGTCGGTGCCGACCGGATCTTCCTGGGCCGCTTCACCCTGACCGACGTCGTCTCCGGCTACCTGCTCGGCCTGGCGGTCGTGCTGATCGGCCTCGTGGTCTTCGACCCGCGACCGCGCTCGATCGGACTGCTCAACGACCCGCTGCCCGAGGCCATCCCGAGCGGCCACCGGCGCGTCGCCGGCATCCTCAACCCGATCAAGGTCGACGACCCGGCCGGGTTCCGGGCGATGGTCGACAAGATGGCCGAGGAGTCCGGCTGGACCGGGGTGACCTGGTGGGAGACCACGGCGGAGGACACCGGCTACTCGATGGCCCACGAGGCGGCCGTCTCGGGCGCCGACCTGGTCATCGCGATCGGTGGTGACGGCACCATCCGCGCCGTCTGCGAGGAGCTCGCCGGCACCGGCATCCCGGTCGGCATCGTCCCGGCCGGCACCGGCAACCTGCTGGCCCGCAACCTCTCCATCCCGCTCTACCTGCGCGCTGCGGTCGACGTCGGGCTGAACGGGCAGGACCGCGCGATCGACATGGTGCGCGTGTCCGGCGACGAGATGGAGGACGCCACCTTCCTGGTGATGGCCGGGATGGGGTTCGACGCCGCGATCATGGAGGGCGTCAACGAGGACTTCAAGAAGAAGGTCGGCTGGCTCGCCTACGTCTGGTCGGCGCTCAAGGCACTGATGTTCCCGGCCATCCGTGTCGAGGTCTCCGTCGACGGCGGTGACTTCACCAAGCACCGTGCCCGCACGGTGGTGATCGGCAACGTCGGCCACCTGCAGGCCGGGATGCCGCTGATCCCCGATGCCGCGATCGACGACGGCCAGCTCGACGTGGTGCTGCTCTACCCGCGGCGGTTCCTGTCCTGGCTGCCGCTGGCCGCGCGCGTGATGACCCGCAACCCGCGCACCGACGACACCATCACCCGGATGCGCGGTCGCGAGGTCGTCGTACGGACGCCCGCCGCCGCTCCACGCCAGCTCGACGGCGACCTGATCGAGCCGGGCAAGGAGCTGCGCGCCGAGTGCGACCACGGCCGCCTGCTCGTCCGGGTGCCGCGATGAAGCCCGGCTCGGACCGGAACATCCTGACCCCGGTCGCGATCTGGCTCGGCAGCCTGTCCTGGGTGCCCCGGTTCCTCAAGCAGATCACCGCGATGGACAAGTTCCTCAGCCGGATCACCCGCGGCCGCTGGTCGTTCGTGCGGCTCGCTGGCCTGCCGAGCATGATGCTGACCGTGGTCGGCCGGAAGTCCGGTGAGCCGCGCTCGACGCCGGTGCTCTGCGTGCCGTACCAGGACGGCTACCTGGTCGCCGGGTCGAACTTCGGCGGGCCGAAGCAGCCCGTCTGGGTGCTGAACATCCGCGCCGCGATCGAGGACGGACGTCACGTCGGCGTCAGCTTCCACGGGGTGGACCTCGACGCGGTCGCCCACGAGTGCGTCGGCGCCGAGCGCGAGGTCGTCTGGGCGCACATGAACAAGACCTGGCCGAACTACGCCAAGTACGCCGAGCGCTCGGACCGGGTGATCCCGGTGTTCCTGCTGGAGCCGGCGACCTGAGTCAGCAGGGGTGGCCGACCTGGTCCTGGTCGAAGCAGTAGGTGCCGATCAGGGTGGGCTTCAGCGCCGTGCCGTCCAGCTCCCACATGTACACGTTCTGACCGTTGCGGACCTCGCCGTAGGCCGTGTAGAGGCGCGAACCGTGCATCCAGGTGCGCATGCCCGCCAACGGACTCCCCGCGTCCCCGCTGGAGGTGGCCAGGTACGGCTTGGTGTGCGGCACGTCGAGCATCACGAGCTGTCCGTCGATGAAGTAGAAGACCTGGAAAGTCTCTCCGTCGATGCCCTCGCGACCGACCAGGATCCCGCGGTCGTACCCGTAGGTGGTCAGCACCCCGCGGTCGTACAGGCGGGGAACACCTCCCGCCGGAAGGTCCACCTGCCAGGTGTGGTCGCCGACCGTCGCCTCGAGCCTGACGTCTCCCGCTGCGACGAAGTCCCCGGCGAGGCCCGCTCGCGGGATCAGCCGAGCGGTCACCGGCTGGTGGTCGACGGTGATGAAGGTGTGCACGTCCACGCTCATCGGGAAGCTGGGGAGGTCGACCGGGGACAGGCTCTGGTCGCCGACCGCGTTGCAGGACACCACCGTTCCGAGGTCCAGCACCGAGGCACAGCCGGTGGAGGAGTCTCCCGGCACCAGGGTGCTGCCGGACACCCGCCACGCCCAACGCTGGACGGCCACGTCCCCGTCAGTGGCCGGCACCGGGGCGATCGAGCGCACGGTCGCCAGACCGTCCTGGTCGGCGACCCAGGTCACCGAGCGACCTTCCTTGTCCGTACGCCGCATCAGCGGCGGGTCGGCCGGGGCCTCCAGCTGCTTCAGCTCCCCGTCGACGAGGCTGAAGACCTCCAGCGACGTGCCGACGCCGAGGAGCAGCTCCTGGCCCTTCGAGCCGGGGATGTCGACCGGGTCCTCGAGGTGGTAGGCCGGCGCGTTGCCGAACACCGTGTAGACGGTGCCCTCGGGCAGGCTGACCTCGAGCCGGGCCCGGGTGTAGCCCATCGGGTTGAGGCTGACGGTCGGGTCGGTGCGCAGCCGCATCGTCTCGTCGGTCCCGTCGCCGTCCAGGTCGATCCGGCCGACCGTGGCGATCGGCCAGTCGGCGCCCTCGCCGGTTCCGGGCGCGGTCGGGGTCGGTGTCGGGGGCGCGGTCGCCGGTGGGCGCTGCGGGCTCTGCGCGTTGTGGATCTGCGCGACGGCGTACGGGACGCCGATCACCAGCGTCGTGCAGGCGGCGGCCGCCAGGATCAGCAGCGGTCGGTGGCCGCGGCGCTCGGGGTCGGGCACCTCGCCGGGCCCGAGGTCCGCCTCGGTCACCTGGTGGGCGCGCGCATCGAGCGCGGCACTGAGCCGCTGCTCGAGGGTGGTCATCGGCTCGGTCATCGCTGAGCCTCCTTCGTGCTGGTCAGGAGGGACTCGAGCGCATCCATCGCCCGACTCGCGGTCGACTTCACCGATCCCTTCGAGATGCCGAGAGCGGCGGCGATCTCGGCCTCGCTCAGCCCGGACCAGTACCGCAGCACCAGGACCTCGCGCTGACGGGGAGCCAGTCGCTTGAGCGCCGCGATCACCTCCCGGTGCTCGTCAGCCAGAACTGCGTGATCGCTGGGGTCGGGACGGTCCGGCTCGTGGGGCGGGATGTAGGCACGGGCGGTCCGGCGACGCCGCAGCGCCGACCGGGACCCGTTGACGACCGAGACCCGCAGGTAGCCCAGGGCCGCCTCGGAGTCCCGCAGACGGTTCGCCTTGGAGACGAACCCGGCGAACGCGTCCTGGACCACGTCCTCGGCGCTCTGGACGTCGTCGACCAGGAGCATCGCCAACCGGACCAGGGACAGCCGGTGCTGGGCGTACAGGTCCTCGACCCGCACAGCGGGCCCGAAGGCCACCAGCGTCGTGCTCATCTCGTCCCCTTGGTTCGTCACGGGCTTTCGAACCATCAGACGTCCTGGGAGGGAAGAGGTTGCTTCGTCGGGAGAATTATTGTCCGCGGGCGTGCGCGACCGCGTCCGACTCCTCGGGCGAGAGCGGCTGGTCGCACGTCCAGGCGGCGATCGACTTCGCGTAGGTGCGAGCCTCGGTCCGGCCGTGGATCGAGGTGAGGACGGTGCCGTCCCCGTGGTCGTCGAGGATCGCCAACGACCAGGACAGCTGGCCGCCCGTGTCGTCGAACGCGTCGTAGCGGACCACCGCCAGGTGCTTCAGCGCGCTCGCGGCCTCGGCCCGCAGCGCCGCCACCTCGTGACGCAGGCCGAGCGCGTCGGACGGCAGGTCGGAGGCGTCCACGGCCTGCTCCGGAGCGTGCCGGAAGCGGGGCGCGAGGTGCAGACCCAGGGCAGTGAGGGCCACCAGGAGCGCAAGGACCGAGAGCGCGGTGTTCACGCCGACGAGACTAAGTCCGGAACGCCTGCGGCCTGCGACGGCTTGCCGTGGGAGCATCGCCGTTGTGACCGCACGACGCATCGCCTACCAGGGCGAACCCGGCGCCAACTCCCACATGGTGTGCAAGGAGCACTACCCGGACTGGGAGGCAGTGCCGTGCGCGTCGTTCGAGGACGTCTTCGCGACGGTGGAGAACGGGGACGCCGAGCTCGCGATGATCCCGATCGACAACTCGATCGCAGGCCGCGTCTCCGACATCCACCACTTCCTGCCGACGTCGAACCTGCACATCATCGGCGAGCACTTCCTGCGGATCCGGTTCCACCTGATGGCGACCCCGGGCGCCACCCTGGACACCATCAGGACCGTGCACAGCCACGTGCACGCGTTGGGCCAGTGCCGCCGGATCATCCGCGAGCACGGTCTCAAGGCCGTCATCTCCGGTGACACCGCCGGTGCGGCGCGGGAGGTCGCCGAAGCAGGGGACCCGACCCAGGCCGCGATCGCGCCACCGCTGGCCGCGGAGATCTACGGTCTGGACATCCTCGCGACCGACGTCGAGGACGAGGACCACAACACCACCCGCTTCGTGGTGCTCTCCCCGGACTACGTGCCGGCACCCCGGGGCAACGGCCCGGTGGTCACCTCGTTCATCTTCAACGTGCGCAACCTGCCGGCGGCGCTCTACAAGGCGCTGGGCGGCTTCGCCACCAACGGCGTCAACATGACCAAGCTGGAGAGCTACATGGTCGGCGGGCACTTCTCCGCGACCCAGTTCCTGGCCGAGGTCGACGGCCACCCCGAGGACCCCGGCCTGAAGAACGCGCTCGAGGAGCTGGAGTTCTTCACGACCGAGGTGAAGATCCTCGGGGTGTACCCGGCGTCTCCGCGCCGGGCCGACTGAGGTCTCGGCTGGGCTCGACCGGCGGGGTCTCGGCTGGGCTCGACCGGCGGGGTCTCGGCTGGGCTCGACCGGCGGGGTCTCGGCTGCGCTCGACCGGCGGGGTCTCGGCTGGGCTCGACCGGCGGGGTCTCGGCTGCGCTCGACCAGCGGGGTCTCGGCTGGGCTCGACCGGCGGCTACTCCTGCGGAGCCTGGAACAGGTTGAACATGCCGCCCTGCGGGTCGGCGTAGACGCCCATCCGGCCGACGCCGGGCACGTCGAAGTTCGGGGCCACGTTCGTCCCGCCGAGCTCCTCGACGCGACGGCCGCCGGCATCAGCGTCCTCGACGGCGAAGTACACGTTCCAGTGCGGCGGGAGCCCCTCCATCGGCGGCACCATCGAGCCACCGACGACGTCACCGGCCACGTTGGTGATGCTGACGTAGTCCGGCATCTGCTCGCTGCTCTGGCTGCCCAGGCCGACGACCTCGGCGTAGAAGGCCAGCGCCTTCGGGATGTCCGGGGTGACGAGCTCGTTCCAGATCGGCGTCCCGGGCTCGTTGGCGCGCTCGGTGCCGACCGACGTGCCGGCCTGCCAGAGGTTCACCCGGGCACCGGTCGGGTCCTGGATCGCAGCCATCCGGCCGACGTCCATCACGTCGAACGGGCCCGCCTCGACCTTGCCGCCGGCACCTTCGACCTTGGCCGCGGCGCCGTCGACGTCATCGACCGTCAGGTACACGCCCCAGAACGCCGGGTGGCCCTCCATGCCGGGCATCTGGCCGCTGATCCCGGCCACGACGTCGCCCTCGAGCTTGCCCTGGCGGTAGACCCCACCACCGGACTCCTCGGGCAGGTCCATCGCGTCGACGTCCCACCCGAACAACGCGGCGTAGAACGCGGCACCGGCCTCGGGATCCGGGGTCGTGAGCTCGACGTAGCTGGGGGTGGCCTGCTGGTACTTCTCGAACTTCGGCATGGTGCGCTCTTCTCTCGTACGACCCCGGGTGTTGCGGACCCTCCAGTCCTACTCCCCGCCACCGACAGGAACAACCAACGACGGGTGAACCGGTTATAGGTTGGCGCCATGGGTGAGGAGCCGGGTGAGCGCACGGCCGACCTGGGCTTCGCCCGGGTCGACGTCGATCGCGCCCGACGTACCGGGGATCCCGAGGTCGTCTACGGCGCCGGGAAGACCCCCGAGCAGGTCGTCGACATCCTGGCCACCCTGCACGCCCGGCACCCCGAGCGGGCCGTGCTCGCCACCCGGCTGGACGCGGCCGCGCTCGAGCTCGTCGGAGCCCGGATCCCGGAAGCCGAGATCGACCCCGTCGCCCGCGCCGCCACCCTGGGCCCCTTGCCGAGGACACGCGGGACGGTGGCCATCATCGCGGCTGGCACCAGCGACGCCCCGGTCGCCGCCGAGGCCGCGCTGACCGTCCGGGTCCACGGAGCCGCGGCGGTCCGCATCGACGACGTCGGGGTGGCGGGCCTCCACCGCCTGCTCGAGGCCCGCGAGCGGTTCGCGGACGCCGACTGCCTGATCGTCGTCGCCGGGATGGAGGGTGCGCTGCCGAGCGTCGTCGGCGGCCTGGTCGGGATCCCGCTGGTGGCAGTGCCGACGAGCGTCGGCTACGGGGCCTCGTTCGGCGGGCTCGCCGCCCTGCTCGCGATGCTGAACTCGTGCGCTCCCGGCGTCACCGTGGTCAACATCGACAACGGCTACGGCGCCGGGGTCTTCGCTGCCCGGGTCGCCCGGAACGCCCGGGAGCGCTGATGGACCGGGTCGGCTGGTTCGACGCCTCCTCCGGAGCCAGCGGCGACATGGTGCTCGGCGCGCTGATCGACGCCGGCGTCCCGCAGGAGGTCATCGGCGGCGCCGTCGCCGCGGTCGCCCCGGAGCCGATCGCCCTGCACGTCGAGCAGGTCACCCGCAACGGCTTCGCCGCGTCGCTGTGCCACGTCGAGGTCGACGACTCCGTGACCGAACGCACCTGGACGACGGTCCAGGAGCTGATCTCCGGCGCTGAGCTCGACGTACCGGTGCGGACGCTGGCCCTGGAGATCTTCGGCCGGCTCGCCTGGGCCGAGGCGCTGGTGCACGGCACCGGCGTCGAGACCGTGCACTTCCACGAGGTCGGCGCGCTCGACTCGATCGCCGACGTCGTCGGAGCGGCGGCCGGCTTCGTGCACCTGGGGCTGACCTCGATCGGCTGCTCCCCCGTCGCCGTCGGCAGCGGCACCGTCCGGATCGGCCACGGCCAGGTCGGCGTACCGGTCCCGGCCGTCGTGGAGCTGCTCAAGGACGCGCCGACGTACGGCGGGCCGGTGGAGCGCGAGCTCACCACACCGACCGGGGCGGCGATCCTCGCCTCGGTGGTGACCACGTGGGGCGCGCAGCCACTGATGACCGTGACCGACACCGGCGTCGGCGCGGGCAGCGCGGATCCAGCCGGGCACGCGAACGTGCTCAGGTTGAGCCTGGGTCTCGACCCTGCTCGACCGGCAGCGGTCGAGCCGGTGGTCGAGCCTGTCGAAACCCGGTCCCTCGTCATCGAGGCGAACATCGACGACCTGGACCCGCGGCTGTGGCCGGACGTGCTGGCGGCTCTGCTGGAGGCCGGCGCCTCGGACGCCTGGCTGACGCCGATCCTGATGAAGAAGGGTCGCCCGGCGCACACGCTCTCGGTGCTGGTTTCCGCCGAAGCCGCGACGGCCGTGCGGCGGGAGATCTTCCGGCAGACCTCGACGATCGGGGTCCGCGAGCAGACGTTCGGCAAGCACGCCCTGGACCGGACCTTCACCGAGGTCGAGCTCGACGGTCAGCGGGTCGCGGTGAAGCTCGCCTACCTCGACGGCGAGCTGGTCAACGTCCAGCCCGAGTACGAGGACGTCTCCGCAGCGGCGCGCAAGCTGGGGCGTCCGGCGAAGGATGTGCTGGCCGCCACAGCTGCGCTCGCCCGGTCGCAGCTGGCGAACGGCGCCTGAGTAGGTTCGGGGGATGGACCTCTCCGTGATCGCGCTGACCTTCGCCGCGATCTTCGTGGTCGAGCTGCCGGACAAGACGTTCATCGCCGCGCTGGTGCTCTCCACCCGGTACCGCGGGCTGTTCGTGTGGATCGGGGTGGGTCTGGCATTCCTGGTCCAGACCCTGATCGCGGTCACCGTCGGTCACGCGGTGACGTTCCTGCCCGACGAGGTCGTGAAGATCGTCGCGGCGGTGATCTTCCTCGTCGGTGCGGTGCTGCTGATCCGCGAGGCGCCCAAGGCCGACGAGGAGGAGGCGGAGACCGAGGCGGAGTTCGCCGCGAAGGCGACCGTGTCCAAGACCGGGCTGGCCGCGGTGGGTGCCTCGTTCCTGGTGCTCTTCGCGGCCGAGTGGGGCGACCTGTCGCAGCTGCTGACGATCAGCCTGGTCGGCAAGTACGGACACCCCGCGAGCGTCTTCATCGGCGCCTGGGCCGCGTTGCTGGCCGTCTCCGGCCTCGCCGTGGTCGCCGGACGGTACCTGCTGCGGCACGTGAAGCTCTCGCTCGTCTTCTACGTCGGCGCCGGCGTCTGCCTCGTGCTGGAGGCGCTGACCTTGTACGAGTTGGCCAGCTGACACAACCTGATCCGTCCCCGCGGCGTCATACGCAGTAGAAAGGGGACGCGATGGCTTCCAGAGCAGCACTTGTCGACTCAGCGGCGCCGACGTACGAGGACTACGTCGCCGCCCGCTGGAACGCGTTGTACCGGACGGCGTACCTGCTGACCGGCAACCACGCGGACGCCGAGGACCTCGCCCAGACCACGCTCGTCAAGGCCTTCGGGTCCTGGGCCCGGATCGCCGCTGCGTCCTCCCCCGACGCCTACGTCCGCCGGATCCTCACCAACGCCTTCATCAGCGCCCGCCGACCGCTCCGAGTGGCTCGCGAGCGCCTCGTCGACCAGGTCCCCGACGTTGCCGCAACCGACGGGCACGGTGGGCACGAGGGTGAGGAGCGGATGCGGCTGTGGCCGCACGTCGCCTCGCTCCCGCCGAAGCAGCGGGCCGTGATCGTGCTGCGCTACTACGAGGACCTCTCCGAGCAGCAGATCGCGGACGCACTCGGGTGCTCACCAGGAACGGTGAAGTCCAACGCCAGCCTGGCCCTGCAGTCCCTCCGCACGCGGATGGCCGAGGCGGAAGGAGCCGGGTCGTGAACATCGAGCAGACACTTTCAGAGGAGCTGCACGACGTGGGCGCTGCGGTCCTCCCGCCGCCCGCACCGGACGCGGCGCTGCTGGTCCGCATCGCCGAGCGCGCCCGGACCCGGACCCTGGTCCGTTCCGGCATCAGCGTGGTGCTGACCGCTGCGGTCGTCCTCGCGATCGTCGCCCTCGGCGGTCACCTTAAGAACCCCGACGCCGGTCCGGTCCCGACCCCGCAGCCGACGGCGCTGCCGACCGGCAAGCCGCCGCAGGTCCCGTACATCAAGAACGACGTGCTCTACGTGAAGGGCCAGGCACTGGCCGGATCCTGGGGCGGGGTGGTCAACCACCAGGCCAGCTCGATCGCCTACCCCGACGACGTCAGCGGGAACCCCGAGACCGGGACGATGGTGCTCTTCCACGACGGCTCCGAGCTGGCCCGGTTCCCGCACGTCGCCACGAGCCTGCTGTCTCCCAACGGCCACAAGGCAGCCTGGATCGAGCGGGACGGCCAGGACTGGTTCGCGGTGGTCTACGACCTGGAGACCAGCCGCGAGCTGGGCCGGATCGCGGTGGATGCGCACGACCTGGGCCACGTCGGTCCTGAGAACGAGGGCTGGGAGTCGCTCAGCTCGGTCGACGACGACGGTGTCGTCATCTGGGCGGGTGTGCTGACCGCGCACGCCTGGACGCCCGGCCACGCACCGGTCGAGACGTCGATCCCGGACGGCTACGACGCCCAGCCCGGCGACTTCCCGGACCCCTCCGTGGTCACGCTGAGCCCGGACGGCGCCTGGGGCGCCTGGAGCGAGGACCGCACCGGCGACCAGCCGCAGGGAACCAGCACGATCCCGGACCAGTACGTCGTCCACCTCTTCGCGCAGCAGCCCGGTCAGCCCTCCACCAGGATCGAGTTCAGGCTGCCGCGCAACACCAACGCGGCCGGTGCCGAGTGGGAGACCACGGGAGACTTCCTGGTCACCGTCTTCGACGACCCGACCGGCGTCAGCTGGCACTACGTGCGCTGCACGATCGCGACCCGCGGGTGCGAGGTCGCACCCACGCCGTAGCGTCCGGAAAGCGCTTAGAGTCCCCTTCATGGTCCTGGGAGCGAGCAGCGAGGTCGGCCGACTGCGAACGGTGATGCTGCACCGGCCGGGTCCCGAGCTGAAGCGGTTGACGCCGCGCAACAACGACAAGCTGCTCTTCGACGGGATCCCGTGGGTCAGCCGGGCCCAGGACGAGCACGACGCCTTCGCCGCGGCGCTCACCGACCGCGGCGTCGAGGTGGTCTACCTGACGGAGCTGCTGGTACAGACCCTTGCCGGCGAGGACGCCCGCGAGCGGGCCGTCTCCGACGTGCTCGGCAGCCTGCACCTGGGCGACACCCTGCGCGAGTACCTGCGGCAGGTGCTGGGCAGCATGGACGCCGAGAACCTCGCCCTGGTCCTCACGGCGGGGCTGCGCAACGACGAGGTACGCGGCGGCTTCGGGCTCGTCACCTCGCTGCTCGCGCACGACGACTTCGTGATCGACCCGCTGCCCAACCTGCTCTTCACCCGCGACTCCAGCGTCTGGATCCGCGACCGGGTGGCGATCACCTCGCTCGCGATGCCCGCCCGCGAGCGGGAGACCCAGCTGACCGACCTGATCTACGCGTTGCACCCACGCTTCGCCGGCGTCGAACGCATCCACGGTGCGCACCGCGAGCACGTGGAGGGTGGCGACGTGCTGCTGCTGGCACCGGGCGTGATTGCCGTCGGCGTGGGCGAGCGCACCACCCCGGCCGGCGCCGAGCGGCTGGCCCGGCAGGTGTTCGACGCCGGGCTGGCCGAGACCGTGCTCGCCGTCCCGATCGCGCAGGAGCGGGCGACCATGCACCTGGACACCGTCTGCACGATGGTCGACGTCGACAAGATCGTGATGTACCCGAACGTGGCCGACCACCTGCGGGCCTACGCCGTGACCCAGCGCGACGAGGACCTCGCGGTCGCCCCGGCCGAGCCGTTCCTGGTGGCCGCAGCCAAGGCGATGCAGATCGACACCCTGCACCAGATCGACACCGGTCTGGACGCGGTCACCGCCGAGCGCGAGCAGTGGGACGACGGCAACAACACCCTCGCCCTGGCGCCCCGCCTGGCGGTCGCCTACGAGCGCAACGTGGAGACGAACTCGCGACTCGAAGCGGCCGGCATCGAGGTCGTCGCGATCGCCGGTTCGGAGCTCGGTTCGGGCCGCGGCGGGCCCCGCTGCATGAGCTGCCCGATCGACCGGGACTAGCGCGCCGAGAGGCCCCGGAAACGGGAATTGAAAGACCCGGCCGATGTTGACGGGGGATGCAACACCGACCGGGCAAATCAGACTCTAGAACACGTAACCGAATTGCGCCAAGGAATGAAGAACTCGGGGCGCCGTCACCGGATCGTGACCTGACGGCTCGCGAGCCCGGAGCGCGCCGAGCGCTCCTCGGTCTCCAGCGGGCGCGGGTCGGCGAGGGTCGCGGCCAGCTTCTCGGCGAACGCGGCAACGGGCGCGACCAGAGCATCGGCTCCGGTCCCCCGCGGCAGGTCCCAGACCGGGACGAGAACCCCGTGCGCCCGGAACATGCCGATCAGCTTGCCGCCCTCGACGAGGTGGTCCGCGCCGGCCGCGTGCAGCCGGGCGAGCGCGTCGAGCAGCTCGTCCTCGTCCTCGGGACGGGCCCATCGGAGGAACTCGCGCTCGCCCATCGAGGTCCAGTACGCGGCGTCGACGCCCGCCAGCCGGACGGTGGGCGAGGCCGCCTGGTCGGCCTGCTCGAGCACCGCGGCCATCGCACCGT
This sequence comes from Marmoricola sp., assembly GCA_045806825.1. Taxonomy (GTDB): domain Bacteria; phylum Actinomycetota; class Actinomycetes; order Propionibacteriales; family Nocardioidaceae; genus Marmoricola. Next base: position 3,568 of record JBJMIP010000177.1, on the reverse strand, counting down.
CGGTGTCGTCGAAGTCCGTCAGCCAGAAGTCGAAGCCCTCGTGGACGGTGACCTCGACGCCACCCTCGACCAGGTCCTGCAGCGTGGGGCCCTCGCCCGGCTCGTCGGTCAGTCCGACCATGCTGCCGGGCTCGGCGTCGAGCGCCGAGGTCAGCACGGCGGCCAGGTCGCGGCTCGGGTCGCCGAAAGCGTGCTGCACCTGCAGCGCGAGGAAGACGTGGCCGTTGTCGCGGACCAGCGCCGGCACCGCGCCCGGGAGCAGCGTGCACAGGGTCACCTGGCGGTCCGACCCCCTCACCTTCAGCGGTGCGGTCGCCGACGGGACGAACTCGCGCAGCGCGATCAGGTCGGTCTCGCCGTCCAGGCCTGCGAACGGGCGGGCCGAGAAGGCCGGCGGTGGACCGGAGCGGCTGCCGTGGCAGGACTTGTACTGGCGGCCCGATCCGCACGGGCAGGGTTGGCGGGGTCCGACCTCACCGGGGGTGCTCGTTTCGACCGACCGTGCCTTGGTACGCGACTTCTTACCCATGCCGGGAAGGGTAGGGCAGGTCCGGGTGACCGACCGCAGTGCGGTCACGCCAGCGCGGTCAGGTCAGCGGCATCCGGACGTGCACCGTGTGCACCCCGTGGCTGCGCTGCACCCACCAGCGCTCGGTGAGCGTGTCCACGATCGCCATGCCACGGCCGCTCTCGGCGCGCGCGTCGGCCACGACCAGCACCGGGTCGCTGGAACCACCGCCGTCGCAGACGCTGATCACCAGCGCGTCGCCGTCGCGGTGCCACCGGACCAGCATCGAGTCGTTCGCCAGCGGCGCCGCGTGCCGCACGGCGTTGCTCACCAGCTCGGTCGCCACCAGGGTCGCGTCCGTGACGACTGCGTCAGGTACCCGGTGGTGGGTCAGCCAGCTCGTCAGGGCCCGCCGGACGACGCCTGCGCTCTGCCCAGAGAAAGGAAGGTTCAGTGCGACGGGACCCTGCAGGGGGGCTGCAAGGAAGGTGCTCACGTGGTGTCCTCCGTAAGGGGAGAGTGACAGGAGATTTCCCGCCTCGCCCCGAACCAAACCTCAACGTGACAGGTACCTCAGCGTGGTGCCCGGTTTGTCGGTGATCACCGCGGACACCCCCAGCTCGCGGCACAGGTCGATGTCGGCCTGCTTGTTGACCGTCCACACGTGCACCTCGGCCCCGTGAGCGGTGATCCGGCGGATCAGGTCCGGGTGCTTGCGCAGCAGCTTGATCCCCGGACCGGCGATCCAGTCCGGCTCGGCGAACGGACGCACCCGAGCCCAGTCGGTCGGCCCGTCCATCAGGAAGACGAGGCGCAGGTCGGGAGCCAGCCGGCGGACGCGGCGCAGCGCGATCCACGAGAAGCTCATCACCCGCACCGGCGAGTCCGACCCGGCCCAGCCGAACTCGTCGAGCAGCTCCACGAGGCGCCGCTCCACCAGTCCGGCGTACCGGGTGGGGTGCTTGGTCTCGATGGCGAGCTCGATCGGGCGGGGGTAGTCGCGCGCGGTCTCCAGCAACCGGCGCAGGGTGAGCACCTTGCCGAGCTCAGGGTCGAGCTCGGGGGCCTCGTCGTCGAGGTCCGCCCACGGGTGCTTCCAGCTGGCGACGTCGAGCTGCTCGAGCTCGGAGAGCTCCATCGAGGAGACCAGCGCGCGCTTGTGCGCGACCCGGACCAGGTCGCGGTCGTGGACGCAGACCAGGTGCCCGTCGGCGGTGAGCCGGACGTCGCACTCCAGCGCCTCGGCGCCCTCGTCCAGGGCGGCGACGTACGCCCCGAGCGTGTGCTCGGCGTTGGTCGCACTGGCACCGCGGTGGGCCACCACCTGCGGCCTCCCCTCACCCATGGTCCTCATTGTCCCGCACCGACGTACGATTCGCCGGTGACTCACGCAGGCGGGACCAACGGCCCGGCCGACGGCATCGACCGGATCGATCCAGGCGACCTCGCCACCACGCTCCGCGTGCTCTCCGAGCTGCAGCGGCTGCACCCCGACCACGACGACGTCCGCACCGTGAAGCGCGCCGCGTCGTACATGTACAAGATGATCAAGAAGTCCCGGCGGGCCGAGATCCGGGCGATCCGGTTCAAGCACGACCAGGACATCATCGAGAAGACCGCCACCGGCAGCGCGCTGCGGATCGACGACGAGACCGCCGGGATCCCGCTGGTCTCGACCGCGAGCGGTGCCTTCGCCGGTGAGCTGATCACCGCCCGCGGCTGCTACATCTGCAAGCAGGACTTCACCCTCGTCGACGCGTTCTACCACTGGCTCTGCCCGAGCTGCGCGGCGTTCAGCCACGCCAAGCGCGACCAGCGCACCGACCTGACCGGGAAGCGTGCGCTGCTCACCGGCGGTCGCGCGAAGATCGGGATGTACATCGCGCTGCGCCTGCTCCGCGACGGCGCGCACACCACCATCACCACGCGCTTCCCGAAGGACGCCGTACGCCGCTTCGCCGCGATGGAGGACAGCGCCGACTGGCTGCACCGGCTGAAGGTCGTCGGCATCGACCTGCGCGACCCGACCCAGGTGATCTCGCTGACCGACGACGTCGCCGCCGACGGTCCGCTGGACATCATCATCAACAACGCCTGCCAGACCGTACGACGGCTGCCGGGCGCCTACTCGCACCTCATCGACGGCGAGAACGCCCCGCTGCTCCCGCTCGCGTCGGGCGCTCCGCTCCCGGAGATGGTGACCTTCGACCGGATCTCCGAGGCGCACCCGGCAGCCATCGCCGGCGCGCTGTCCTCGACCGCGGTCGCGCACCACGACGGCGAGTCGCCCGACCACGCGTTGGCCGCCCACAACGCCGCTTCACTGACCGCCCTGTCGCTGAAGGCCGGCGGCGCGTCGCTCGAGGCGCACCTCGCCGGGACAGCGATCGACGCCGGTGGGCTGATCCCCGACATCCAGGACAACAACTCCTGGACCCAGGTGCTCGAGGAGGTCGACCCGCTGGAGCTGCTCGAGGTCCAGTTCTGCAACTCGATCGCGCCGTTCCTGATCAACAGCCGGCTGCGGCCGGCGCTGCGGGCCGCGGTGCAGAACGGCGCCCGCCGCGCCTACATCGTCAACGTCTCGGCGATGGAGGGCCAGTTCTCGCGGCGCTACAAGGGCCCCGGCCACCCGCACACGAACATGGCGAAGGCCGCGCTCAACATGCTGACCCGGACCAGCGCGGGTGAGATGTTCGAGACCGACAGCATCCTGATGACCGCGGTCGACACCGGCTGGATCACCGACGAGCGCCCGCACGCCGAGAAGCTGCGGATCGCCGCCGAGGGCTGGCACGCGCCGCTCGACCTGGTCGACGGCGCCGCCCGGGTCTACGACCCGATCGTGCTCGGCGAGGCGGGGGAGGACCTGTACGGGTGCTTCGTGAAGGACTACCAGCCCAGCCCCTGGTGAGGCACTACCCCGGCTGCCCGGTCTCCTCGCGCAGCCGCGGCTCGGTCCGGCTCGACGGGATGATGCCGCGCTTGTCGGCGTAGAAGGCGCGGACGAAGTCCATGTCGGCGACGATGTCGTCGGTCGGGTGGAACGACGGCCCCATG
>JBJMIP010000176.1:0-3962 GCA_045806825.1 Marmoricola sp. | reverse complement strand
GTTAGCTAGTCGTCGTTGCCGTAGATGTCGCGGGAGTAGACCTTGTCCAGCACGTCGTCGAGGTTGTCCGAGCGCCGGTTGGCGATGATCACGTCCGAGCGCTTCTTGAACTCGTCGAGATCGGTGACCACCTCGGAGTTGAAGAACAGGTCCTCGGACAGATTCGGCTCGTAGATCACGACCTCGACGCCCTTGGCCTTGATCCGCTTCATGACTCCCTGGATCGAGGAGTCGCGGAAGTTGTCCGAACCGGCCTTCATGATCAGCCGGTACACGCCGACCGTCTGCGGGCGCCGCCGCAGGATGTCGTCGGCGATGAAGTCCTTGCGGGTCGTGTTGGCGTCCACGATCGCGCTGATCAGGTTCTGCGGGACGTCGCGGTAGTTGGCCTGCAGCTGCTTGGTGTCCTTGGGCAGGCAGTAGCCGCCGTACCCGAAGGACGGGTTGTTGTAGTGCTTGCCCACCCGCGGGTCCAGGCCGACGCCCTCGATGATCTGCCGGGTGTCCAGGCCGTGGCTCGCGGCGTAGGTGTCGAGCTCGTTGAAGTACGCCACCCGCAGTGCCAGGTAGGTGTTCGCGAAGAGCTTGATCGCCTCGGCCTCGGTGGACCCGGTGAACAGCACGTCGATGTCGGTCTTGATCGCGCCCTCGACGAGCAGCTCGGCGAAGCGGTGGGCCGGCTCGGTCTCGGAGCCGACGATGATCCGCGACGGGTGCAGGTTGTCGTAGAGAGCCTTGCCCTCGCGCAGGAACTCGGGGGAGAAGATGATCGACGCGCCCGGGTGCAGCTCGCGCATCCGTGCGGTGAAGCCGACCGGCACCGTGGACTTCACCACGATCGAGGCGGTCGGCTCGATCGCGACCACGTCGGCGATCACCGACTCCACCGAGCCGGTGTCGAAGTAGTTGCTGCGCTCGTCGTAGTTCGTCGGCGTCGCGACCACCACGTACGCCGCCCCGGCGAACGCCAGCTCCTTGTCGAGGGTGGCGGTCAGGTCGAGCGGCCGGTTCGCGAGGTAGTCCTCGAGCTCCTCGTCCTCGATCGGGGAGCGGCGGGCGTTGATCAGCTCGACCTTCTCGGGAACGAGGTCGAGAGCCCAGACCTCGTGGTGCTGGGCGAGGATGACGGCGTTCGACAGCCCGACGTAGCCGGTACCGGCGATCGCGATCTTCACGGTTTCAGGATAGACACCGCCCGTGTCCCGGGCGTGAACGTCCTGTGAACGCCCGCCGCGCGGCGGTGCGGCGGCTATCGTGTCCGCTCGTGCGCATCGCCCTCCTGATCAACGGAATGACCGGGTACCTCGACGCCGAATTCCGCGCGTTGGCCGACCTCGGGCACCAGCTGCTGCTGGTGACCCCCGGCGACCCCAAGGTCGCCATCGAGGCGATGAACGACACCGCGTTCACGGTCCTCGACCGCGCCGCGGAGTACGCCGAGGTCGAGGCCTGGTCCGCCCAGCCCTCCCCGGCTGACCTGGTGGCCCGGGTGCGCCGGTTCGAGCCGGACGCCGTGCTGATGACCGCCTGGAACTTCTCGCCCGCCTACCGGGCGGTGATGAAGGACGTTCCGGACCGGGTGGTCCGGGTGATGTACATGGACAACCTGTGGCGGGCGGCGCCGCGCCAGTGGCTGGGCCGGCTCACCCACCGCTTCTACGTCCGACCGGTCGCGGACGCGGCCCTCGTGCCCAGTGACCGCACCGAGTTCTACGCCCGCCGCCTCGGGTTCGCCCCGGCCGACATCATCCGCGGAGGTGCCGTCGGCGACACCACGCTGTTCACCTCGCCCCGACGCGAGGCCGCCGAGCTCGCCTCGCGCCGCTCCTTCCTGTACGTCGGACGCCTGGTCGACCACAAGGGCGCCGACGTGCTCGCCGCGGCCTACCGCCGCTACCGCGAACTGGCGACCGACCCGTGGGACCTCCAGGTCGTCGGCATCGGCCCGCTCGAGCCGCTGCTGCGCGAGCTACCCGGGGTGCACCTGCACGGCTTCGTCCAGCCGCCGGCGGTGGCCGAGCTGATGCGCTCGGTCTCCGCCCTGCTGCTCACCTCGCACATCGAGCCGTTCGGGGTGGTGGTCCACGAGGCGGCCGCCTCCGGGCTCCCGCTGCTGGTGACCGAGTTCTCCGGTGCTGCCCCGGTCTTCGTCCAGGACGGCTACAACGGCTGGCAGGTGACCTCGGGAGACATCGAGCAGTGGGCGCGGACCATGGTCCGGATGAGCTCCCTGCCGCCCGAGCGCCTGGCCGACATGTCCGAGGTCAGCCGCTCCTTGTCCCGTCGGGCCAGCCCGGCCGGTTGGGCGCTGAACCTGACCGAGGAGCTCGAGCGCCGTGCTGCCGCCGGCGGCGGCCGTCTCGGCTGAGCACACCGTCGGTTTCCGTGCGGACCCGCCGGTGCTGAGCGAGAATCACCCTGCGAGGATCTGCGCCGCAGACCTCCACGAGCCGCTGTCGAACGAGTAGAAGGAGAGGCCGCCGCGTGCCGGTGACCGTCATCGTCGAACCTGATCCCGGTGGGCACCGCTTCCAGGCGGTGGCGAACGTCGCCGCGGTCGCGGGCGAGACCACGGACCTGATCCTGCTGACCTCGGCCGGGGCCAGCGCCTCGGAGGCCTTCGACGTCTACCTGTCCGAGACCAAGTTCCTCGCGGTCGACGAACGCTTCGACCAGATCTACCCCTCCACCGACGAGATCGCCTCCGCGATCGCGGAGAAGGCGCGCGAGCACGACGTCGAGACCGCGGTCGTGATGGACGCCGACCAGGCGCTCAAGCGCTGGTGGCTCGTGGCCCGCCGCCAGTTCAAGGGCCTGGCCCGCAAGCCGCGGGTGGTCCTGATGCTGACCCGCTACCCCGCGCGCGTGCTGTGGACCGACAAGCGCGTCCTGCAGCTGCGGGTCTCCAAGGGCGTGCTCTCGATCCTGGCCCGGGCGAACGGGACCGCCCAGCACATCGCCGGGTTCGCCGGCCGTGACGACATGTCGCGCGGCTGGGTCGTCCGGCGCGCCCGTGACCCCGAGATCTGCTCCGCGCACTCGCGCGACCGCGTCGCACTGCGCGAGGAGCTCGGACTGCCGGCCGACCGCACCCTGGTCGGCATCTTCGGGATGATGGGTCCCGACAAGAACCCCGACATGGTCTTCGAGGCGCTCAAGCTCGCCGGGATCGATGCGGACCTGGTGCTCGCCGGTGTGCTCAAGCCCGAGGTGCAGGCCTGGGTCGACGGCCTGGACGCGACCGACCGTGCCCGGGTGATCGTCCGGCCGGGCTTCCTGAGCAACGACGTCCTCGACAAGCACGTGGCCGCGGTCGACGCCGTGCCGATCGCGCAGTTCCACGGGGGCCCGAGTGGGATCATGGGCAAGGCGATGGCGGCCGGCGTACCGGTGGTCTCTGCGGGTTCGCAGGTGCGTGCCCGGGAGATGGTGGCCACCGACAGCGGTGAGAACGCCGACCTGAACGCCGCGAGCATCGGTGCCGCGCTCCAGCGCGTCCTCGCGCGCGACCCCGACGCCCCGCGCCGCAACAGCGTCCCGCCGGCCACCGCGGAGGAGTTCTCGCGTAACCTCCTCGGTGTCGACGGGGAGGGACGTTTCGTCGGCATGTCGCGGCGTTAGCCGTGCATTGACCGTGGTTTCGGTCATAATCGTTCCAGGAAATCGGGGGAGTTCCTTCTAACCGTTCGGAAAAGGTGTGAACGTGTCCTCCCTTAATCCCGCCTTCCTGCTTCGTACCCCGCGACTCCGGTCCGCCATCAAGGCCGGGGTGAGCGCCGTGAACACGCCGCTCGCCAAGGCACGCACCCGCCGAGTCATCGCGGCACAGGCACGGCCGCTCAAGCTCGAGATCGGCGGTCTGCTTCCGCGCGACGGCTGGGTGATCACGAACGTGAACACGACGACCCGGCACTACCTCGACTGCACGTCGCGGTGGCCGCTCGAGGACGGGTCGGTGTCGT
>JBJMIP010000175.1:0-2977 GCA_045806825.1 Marmoricola sp. | reverse complement strand
GCGTTCTTCGACAGCGTCACGCCGAGCATCTCCAGCACGATCCGCTGGACGTTGTTCTCCGGCTGCGCCTCGGTCAGACCGAGGGAGTTGACCTGGACGCCGTAGCGGAACCGGCGCATCTTCTCGTCCGTCACGCCGTAGCGCTCGGAGGTGATCTCGTCCCAGAGCTGCACGAAGGCCCGCATCTTGCAGGTCTCCTCGATGAACCGGACGCCGGCGTTGACGAAGAAGCTGATCCGCCCGACGACCTTCTCGAAGTCCGCCTCGTCGACCTGGCCGGAGTCCTTCACGGCGTCGAGCACCGCGATCGCGGTGCACAAGGCGTAGGCGAGCTCCTGGGTGGGCGTCGCGCCGGCCTCCTGCAGGTGGTAGCTGCAGATGTTGATCGGGTTCCACTTCGGGATCTGGTGGACCGTGTAGGCGATCATGTCGCTGATCAGGCGCAGGGAGTGCGCGGGCGGGAACACGTAGGTCCCCCGGGACAGGTACTCCTTGATGATGTCGTTCTGGGTGGTGCCCGCCAGCAACGCTGCGACGTCGCTGGGCGAGGACTCCGGGTTCTGCTCCTCGGCGGCCACCTGGTACATCGCCAGCAGCCACATCGCGGTGGCGTTGATCGTCATCGAGGTGTTCATCTCGGTCAGCGGGATGTCCGCGAACAGCTTCCGCATCTCGCCGAGGTGCTGGATCGGGACGCCGACCTTGCCTACCTCACCACGCGCGAGCGGCGAGTCCGGGTCGTAGCCGGTCTGGGTGGGCAGGTCAAAGGCCACCGAGAGTCCGGTCTGCCCCTTCGCGAGGTTGCCCCGGTAGAGCTTGTTGGACTCGGTCGCCGAGCTGTGCCCGGCGTACGTCCGCATCACCCAGGGCTTGTCCTTCTGCGCACTCATAGGAGAAAACTCTAGGTCGCTTTGCTACCCGTGGGTACGGCTGGCGGTGAGGGATCGGTCACGCCGCCGGGTCGGGCACCCGGGTGACGTCGGCTCCGATGCTGGCGAGCACCTCGGCGAAGTGCGGGTAGCCGCGGTCGATGTGGTGCGACTCCGCGACCGTGGTGACGCCCTGCCCGGCGAGCCCGGCCAGCACCAGCGCGGCGCCCGCGCGGATGTCGTGGGCCACGACCGGGGCGCCGGAGAGCAGGGGGACGCCGCGGACGACCGCGTGGTGGCCGTCGGTGTGCAGGTCCGCACCCAGCCGGGCGAGCTCCTGGGCGAACATGAACCGCGACTCGAAGACGTTCTCGGTGATCATCGCGGTGCCCTCGCTGACCGAGGCCAGCGCCATCGCGAAGGGCTGCAGGTCGGTCGGGAACCCCGGGAACGGCAGCGTGACCACGTCGAAGGACCGCAGCCGTTTGCCGACGTCGACGGTGAAGCCGTGCTCGTCGGTGGTGATCTCGGCACCGGCGTCGACCAGCTTGTCCAGCACCAGGTCCAGGTGGCCGGCCACGCCCCCGTGGATCGTCACCGTCCCGCCCGCAATGGCTGGAGCGAAGGCCCAGGTGCCGGCCACGATCCGGTCGGCGACGGTGGTGTGCTCGACCGGGTTCAACCCCTCGACACCCTCGATGGTCAGCGTGGACGAGCCGATGCCGTCGATGCGGGCGCCCATCTCCACGAGCATCTGGCACAGGTCGACGATCTCGGGCTCGCGAGCGGCGTTGTCGAGCACGCTCGTGCCCCGCGCGAGGACAGCGGCCATCAGCAGGTTCTCGGTGGCCCCCACCGACGGGAAGTCCAACCACAGCGCGGCTCCGGTCAGGCCGTCGGGCACCTCGGCGACCACCTGGCCGTGCTCGACCCGGACCACGGCACCCAGCTCGCGGAGGCCGGCCATGTGCATGTCGAGCCCGCGCGACCCGATCGCGTCACCACCCGGCAGCGCGACGCTGGCCCGGTGGCAGCGGGCCACCAGCGGACCGAGGACGGCGATCGAGGCCCGCAGCCGACGTACCAGCTCGTACGGCGCCTCCCAGGACAGCTCCTCGGGAACGTCGATCACCGCGGTGCCGCTGGTGAGCTCGGCGGTGGGGTCGGTGTTCAGCGGGTGCACGATGTCGACCTGGCAGCCCAGCCGGCGCAGCAGCTGGCCCATCACGGTCACGTCCAGGATGTCCGGGACGTTGTGGATGGTGCTCGTGCCGGGCGCCAGCAGGGCGGCAGCCATCAGCTTGAGCGCGGAATTCTTGGCTCCCCCGACGTGCACCGTGCCGTCCAGCGGGTTCACGTGCGGACCCGACGAGGTGACCTGGAAGCTCTCCACCCCGGAACCCTATTACGCTCGTCCCATGGTCAACCTCACCCGCATCTACACCCGCACCGGCGACGCCGGCGAGACCCGGCTCGGCGACATGAGCGTGACCACCAAGACCGACCCCCGCTTGCAGGCGTACGCCGCGGTCGACGAGGCGAACGCCTTCATCGGTGTCGCCCTGGCGACCGGCGGGCTCGACGACGACGTGGTCGCGGTCCTGACGCACGTCCAGAACGACCTCTTCGACGTCGGCGCGGACCTGTGCACGCCGGTCGTGGAGAACCCCGAGTACCCGCCGTTGCGGATCGAGCAGGACTACGTCGACCGCCTCGAGGGCTGGTGCGACCACTACAACGACCCGCTGCCGGCGCTGCGCTCGTTCATCCTGAACGGCGGCACGCCCGCCGCAGCACACCTGCACGTCGCCAGGACGGTGATCCGGCGGGCCGAGCGCGAGGCCTGGGCCGCGTGGAGCGAGTACGGCGAGGTGATGAACAAGCTGGCGCTCACGTACCTGAACCGGTTGAGCGACCTGGTCTTCATCCTCGCGCGGCACGCGAACCGCGAGCAGGGCGACGTGCTCTGGGTGCCCGGCGGCGAACGCTGAGGTCTCGGCTGCGCTCGACCAGCGGGGGTCTCGGCTGCGCTCGACCAGCGGGGGTCTCGGCTGCGCTCGAGCAGCGATGGTTGAGCCGGCGGCGAACGCTGAGGTCTCGGCTGCGCT
>JBJMIP010000174.1:0-3429 GCA_045806825.1 Marmoricola sp. | reverse complement strand
GCCGCGCACCTCGCGCGCCTTCGCCGAGATGCCGAGCCGGCGAGCAGACCCCACCAGAGCCAGCGCGGCCTCCGGGCCGGGGCAGGTCACCTCCAGGGAGGACGACCGCCCACGCTCCGTCAACGAGCCGTGCGCCAGGAACGCGCCGCGCCAGGCGGCCACGGCGTCGCACCCGGACCCGGACACCACCTGCGGCGGCAGACCGCGAACAGGTCGGTTCCGCTGGTCGATCAGCCCGGTCTGGCGGGCCAGGGACTCACCGTCCTTGGCGACGCGGACGATGTAGTGGGTGGCGCGCCGCAGACCGTTGCCCTTGAGCATCACGACCTCGGAGTCATGCCCGAAGACCTCGGCGATGTCCTTGCGCAGCCGACGGGCGGCCGCGCCGGTGTCCAGCTCGGCCTCGACCACGATGCCGCCGTTCACCAGGTGCAGCGAGTCGGCGAACCGGAGCATCGAGGAGACCTCGGACTTCCGACAGCACGTCTTCGTCACCGGCGTGCTGGCCAGCTCTGCCTTCACCTGTGCCGTCATCGCCATGCGCGTCACCTTAGTTCGCCGGAGAGGATCGCCGCATACGCGCGGGAAAGTTTCTCAGAATCGTGCTGCCCGGCGACGTCCTCACGAGCCACGTCGGCCAGCACCAGACGTGCGCCCAGCCCGTCGCAGGCCGACCTCAGCGACGCCGGGTCCACCACCGAGCCGGCATCCGCCAGGACCACATCAACCCGCAGGTCAGGAGCGTGCCGATGCAGCACGGCGAGGTGGTCCTCCGGGGTGAAGCCCTCGGTCTCCCCCGGCTGCGCGACCAGGTTGAGGTTCACCAGCACGTGTGCCGAGGTGGCGGTCAGGGCCGCGCGCTGCTCGGGAACCAGCAGGTGCGGGATCACCGAGGAGTACCAGGAGCCCGGACCGAGCACCACCCAGTCAGCGTCCGCGATCGCGCGCACGGCCTCGGGGCAGGCCTTCGGGTCCACCGGGTCCAGCTGGACGTCGATGACCCGTCCGGTCGTGGTGGCCACCTCCACCTGACCCCGGACGACCTCGACGGAGCCGCCGAGAGCGACCGAGGCTGTGATGTCCAGCGGGGTCACGGCCATCGGCAGTACCCGCCCACGCGCTCCGAGCAGCCCACCGACCCAGTCCAGGCCTGCGACGTGGTCGTCGAGCAGCTCCCAGAGCGCGACGATCAGCAGGTTGCCGACCGCGTGCCCGTCCATCTCGCCCTCGGACGTGAACCGGTGCTGGAGCACCCGCGCCCAGGTCTGGCCCCAGCGGTCGTCCCCGCAGAGTGCGGCCAGTGCCATCCGCAGGTCGCCCGGCGGTAGCACCCCGAACTCGGAGCGCAGCCGACCCGAGGATCCGCCGTTGTCCGCCACGGTGACCACGGCGGTCAGGTCCGAGGTGAGCCGGCGCAGGGCTGCCAGCGACGCAGCGAGTCCGTGCCCGCCGCCGAGCGCGACGACAGCGGGATCTTCCGACCAGCTCATTCGCGGCCGAGGTCCCGGTGCGTCGCTTCGGCCTCGGTCCCGGCGGCACGCAGGCGCGCGGCGATCTCCTCCGACATCGCGACCGACCGGTGCTTGCCGCCGGTGCAGCCGATGGCCACGGTCATGAACCGCTTGCCCTCGCGCAGGTAGCCCTGCCCAACGGTCTCGATGACCGGCAGGTAGCGCTCCAGGAAGGTCTGGGCGTCGTCACGGTCCTTCACGAAGGTGGCGACCGACGGGTCCTGCCCGGTCAGGTCCTTGAGCTCGGGGACCCAGAACGGGTTCGGGAGGAAGCGCATGTCGGCCAGCAGGTCGGCGTCGACCGGCACGCCGTACTTGAAGCCGAAGCTGACCACGGTGACCTTCAGCCCGACCCGCTCGGGAGTCCCGTACGCCGCGGCGACCTTGTCCTTGAGCTGGTGCACGTTCAGCGAGGTGGTGTCGATGACCACCTCGGCGTCGCCGCGCAGCTGGGTCATCACCTCGCGCTCGCGGTGGATGCCGTCGAGCAGCCGACCACCCTCCTGCAGCGGGTGCGGGCGCCGGGCGGCCTCCTGGCGGCGTACCAGGATGTCGTCGTCGGCCTCCAGGAACAGGACCGAGGCCCGCCGCGTCGGCAGGTGCAGCGCGATCTGCTCGCGCAGGGAGTGGAAACGGGTGCCGCCCCGGACGTCGACCACGACGGCGATCGGCTGGGCGCGGCCCATCTTCTCGTCGACCAGGCGCACCACCTCGGTGACCAGCTCGGGCGGGAGGTTGTCGACGACGAAGAACCCGAGGTCCTCGAGCTCCTTGGCCGCGGTGCTGCGGCCGGCCCCGGTCATGCCCGTGACGACCACGAGCTCACCGGGCTGGCCCACCGCCGGGATCTCGCCCGTGTCGTCCGGAGACAGAGCGTCCGCTGACAGGTTCACAGTTCCTCGATCTCGCCGGTGGCCGTGTTGACGGCGACAGTCTTGCCTGAGGCCTTCTCTTCCGCCAGCGCAGCAACGATCGCGCCCGCGATCGAGGGCCCCACCCCCGGCACCAGCGCGATCTCCTCTACCGAAGCCGCCCGCAGCTTCTTCAACGACCCGAAGTACTTGAGCACCGACTTGCGACGGACCTCGCCCAGACCGGGCACGTCGTCGAGCAGCGACTCGACCATCGACTTCGACCGGCGCGAGCGGTGGTGCGTGATCGCGAACCGGTGAGCCTCGTCGCGGATCCGCTGCAGCAGGTACAGGCCTTCGCTGGAGCGGGGCATGATCACCGGGTCCGGGTCGCCGGGGAGCCAGACCTCCTCCAGCCGCTTCGCCAGCCCGCACACGGGCACGTCGTCGATCCCGAGCTCGTCCAGCGCGCGCTGCGCCGCAGCGACCTGCGGCGGACCGCCGTCGACCACCACCAGGCCGGGGACGTAGGCGAACTTCCGGGCCTTGCCGGTGTCGGGGTCGATCAGCAGCGGACCGCTGTCCGGGTCCACCTCCCCGCCCGTGAGATCGGGTGCCTCGATGCGCTCGTCGAGCAGCCGCCGGAAGCGCCGGGTGATGACCTCGTGCATCGACGCGACGTCGTTCTGGCCCTCGACGCCCTTGATCACGAAGCGGCGGTACTCGCTCTTGCGCGCCAGGCCGTCCTCGAACACCACCATCGAGGCCACGACCTCGGTGCCCTGGAGGTTGGAGACGTCGAAACACTCGATCCGCAGCGGCGCCGACGGCAGGCCGAGCACCTGCTGCAGCGTCTCGAGCGCGTCATAGTGCGCCATCGTCTCGGTGTTGAACCGCGACTGGTAGGCGACGGTTGCGTTGCGGGTGGCGAGATCGACAAGACCGCGCTTGTCGCCGCGCTGCGGTACGACGAACCGCACTTTCCGCCCCTCGCGCTCTGACAACCACGTTTCGAGCGCCTCACGTTCGTCCGGCTCGACCGGCAAATGCACTTCGGGGGGAGCGGG
>JBJMIP010000173.1:0-3575 GCA_045806825.1 Marmoricola sp. | reverse complement strand
GAAGAGACCTTCGCTGCGGTTCAGCAGGAAGTGCTCGCCGAGGACGACTACCACTGGCCGTTCGAGGACGACCTCGCGGACGAAGAGGACGAGGACGACGATCTTCCCGGCCGTCCCGAGACCCTCGAGGCGCTCGCGCGGATCAAGGAAGACGGGGACTTCTACGACTACGGCGGCACCCACTCGATCCTCGACGTCGACCGGGTGGTCGGACCTGACGAGAGCGGCTTCGGCACGGTCAGGCCGCTGACCCCTGGCGAGCTCGTCGCCGCCTTCGGGTCTGAGTCGCCCTCGGTGGCCGATCTCGACCGGGTCCACGAGCCTGGACCGTCCGGCATCCTGGCCGACCTGATGGGCGAGAAGTGGACCGGCCGCGTCGTCACTCTCCTCGAGGACGGCGAACCGGCCGAGGCCTACTTCTGGGGTTGGTCCGGAGACTGAGTGTCGGCGCCTAGCGCGACAACGACCGGGTGATCACCTGGTTGGCCGCCCGCTGGAAGCCGCTCACGACAGCCTCGAGGGTCAGCTGCCGCAGTCGGGCCATCGTGTGCTCGAACTCGGCCTTGTCGGCCTCGCTCTTCGGGCTCTCCAGGTAGGGGGCGAGTACCCGGTCCTTCAACACCGCGGTGAGCTCGTCTGCCAGCTCGGCCATGTGCCGGTTGATCGCCTCGCCGGCCGCGACCATGGAGTCGACCGGGATCGGCAGGTCGAGCACCTGGAGGCCGACCGTGAACGCCGGCAGGATCTCGAAGCGGCCGTCCTCGACCTCCTCGATCGACATCATCGCGGTCAGCCGCTGCAGGGCTTCCTCGTCCAGCCTGCGTCCGGCGCGGGCCTCGAGCTGGCGCCGGGTGACGACCTCGTGTCCACCGGTCTTCCAGCTGGTCAGCATCGCTCGCTGCACGGCCAGGTCCTCGACCGAGGCGTCAGCCGGGATCTTGGCCAGGTACTTCTCGATCGCCGCCAGGGTGAAGCCGTGGTCCTGGAGGGCGCGGATCAGCTCGAGCCTGGCCCGGTGCTGGGCGGAGTAGTACGCCATCCGGCCGCGCCGGATGGGCGGCGGGAGCAGGCCGAGACCGGCGTAGTAGCGAGTCGTCCGGACGGTCATCCCGGTGATGGAGGCGAGCTCGTCGACGGTGTACTCGGTGTCCTCCGACGTGAGGTCGGTTTCCGGCTGCGCACTCACGCTCGACCCCTTCCTCGTCGTCAGGCGACTGGCACCGTTGGACTGTAACAGTAGAACTGGCAGGTTTGGGGGCACTGTCGTGGCCAGGATCACAGTGGCCTTGTATCGTGACAGTATTGCTGTAACAGTTGCCTTGTCATCATCCGAGGAAAGGGACCAGCCTCCCCATGCGCGACATCTTCACCGCAGAGCACGAGGACTTCCGCCAGACCGTGCGCACCTTCTTCGAGAAGGAGGTGGTCCCGAACCACGACCAGTGGGACAAGGACGGCATCGTCCCCCGTGAGCTCTGGACCAAGGCCGGCGAGCTGGGCCTGCTCTGCTTCGACGTCCCCGAGGAATTCGGCGGCGCCGGGATCGACGACTTCCGCTTCAACGTGATCATGTCCGAGGAGCAGACCCGTGCCGGCTCGAACGGCCCCGGGTTCTCGGTGCACACCGACATCATCGTTCCCTACCTGTCCGCGATCGCGAACGACGAGCAGAAGGCGCGCTGGCTGCCGGGCTGCGTCAGCGGCGAGATCATCACCGCCATCGCGATGACCGAGCCGGGCGCCGGCAGCGACCTGCAGGGCGTGCGCACCAGCGCCGTCGACAAGGGCGACCACTACGTCCTCAACGGGTCGAAGACCTTCATCTCCAACGGCATCAACGCCGACCTGGTGATCGTGGTGGCCAAGACCAACCCCGAGGCCGGGCACCTCGGCTTCAGCCTGCTCGTCGTCGAGCGCGGCATGAAGGGCTTCGAGCGCGGCCGCAACCTCGAGAAGATCGGCATGCACGCCCAGGACACCGCGGAACTCTCCTTCAGCGACGTCGTCGTACCGAAGGAGAACCTGCTCGGCGAGGAGGGCCAGGGCTTCATCTACCTGATGCAGAACCTTCCCCAGGAGCGGCTGATCATCGCCGCACAGGCCGCCGCCGCGTGCCAGTACATCGTCGACATCACCCTCGACTACGCCAAGACCCGCGAAGCGTTCGGCAAGCCGATCGGCAAGTTCCAGAACACCCGCTTCAAGATCGCCGAGATGGCCACCGAGGCCCGGGTCACCCAGACCTTCGTCGACGACTGCCTGCGCAAGCACCTGGACGGCAAGCTCGACACCACCGACGCCTCGATGGCCAAGTGGTGGGCGACCGAGACCCAGAACAAGCTGGTCAACCAGGGAGTCCAGCTGCACGGCGGCTACGGCTACATGATGGAGTACCCGATCGCCCGGGCCTACCTGGACAGCCGGATCTCGACCATCTACGGCGGCACCACGGAGATCCAGAAGGAGATCATCGGTCGCTCGCTCGGTCTCTGAGCCGGCCGAGACAGACATGAAGGGTCGGTACGCCAACCTCCGCAGGATCGAGACACTCGACCCCGAGGTCGACCACGACGAGATCTACCGGCTGGTCGCCTACTACGAGTTCCCCTGGGAAGTCGTGCAGGGCACCTCGATCGCATTCATGCGGGACTACGGCGTACCGACCATCTCCGACCTCCTCGACCGCACCGGCCGGTTCCGCAAGGACGGCCAGAAGCGGTACGACGACACGGTGCTGATCGGGTACGAGTACGCGGTCGACGGGATCGACTCCGAGCGGGCCCGCGCCAGCATCCGCCGGCTGAACCAGATCCACGGCCACTACGGCATCCCGAACCACGAGTTCCGCTACGTGCTCGCGACCACCCTGGTCGGGCCGGTCCGGTTCATCCAGCGCTACGGCTGGCGTCCGCTGCACCCGAACGAGGTGGCCGCGCTCACCCTGGTGACCGGCCGGCTCGGCCAGCTGATGGGCATCAAGGACCTGCCGGCGACCTACGCGGAGTACGAGCAGCTGCACGACGACTACGAGGCCGAGCACTTCAGCCAGGACCCGGCGAACACCCGGGTCGCCGAGGCGAGCATCAAGATCGTCGCCGACTGGTACCCGCCGCTGGTCCGCCCGCTCTACCGGCGGATCGCGCTCGCGCTGCTCGACCGCCCGCTGCTCGGCGCACTCGGCCTGCCCGAGCAGCCGGCCTGGCTGGTCGCGCTCGTCGACCGGGCACTCCGGCTGCGCGGGAGGGTCGTGCGGCTGCTACCGCCGCGAGCCCCGGACAACCCCTACCGCCACGACGCCGGGCGGACCTACCCGTTCGGTTACACGATCGCCGACCTCGGGCCGCACGACCACTCCGGCGAGCTGCACGCCAACGCCCGCTTCACCCACGGAACCACCACCCTGAAAGGCGCCTGATGGACTTCGACCTGCCCGAGACCGCGCTCGCCGTACGTGACGGCGACGCTGCGGTGGCCGCCAAGTACGACAACGCCTACTGGTCCCGCTGCGAGGAGGAGCACCGCTTCCCCGACGAGGTCTTCAAGGACCTCGGCGACGGCGGCTGGCTCGGCCTGTG